>NZ_JBODRQ010000046.1:0-24860 GCF_050633025.1 Aeromonas sp. | reverse complement strand
ACGCGCTGCTCATTCTGGTGCCGCGCCACCCCGAGCGGTTCGACCGGGTGGCCGAGCTGTGTGCCCCTTACGGCTGCGTGCGGCGTACTGATGGTGCTGCGGTGAGTGCGGAGGATAAGGTCTATCTCGGCGATACCATGGGCGAACTGCCGCTGATGCTGGCGGCGGCCGATGTGGCCTTCGTTGGCGGCAGTCTGGTGAAGATCGGCGGTCACAACCTGCTGGAGCCGGCGGCGCTGGGCAAGCCTTGCCTGACTGGGCCCGCCTACTTCAACTTCAGCGATATCACTCGTCAGCTGGTGGCTCAGGGGGGCGCCGCCATCGTGGCCGATGCCGCCGAGCTGGGCGAGCAGGTGAGCCAGCTGTTTGCCGACGGTAACGCCCGCCGCGAGATGGGCGAGCAGGCCCGCGCCGTGGTGCTGCGCAATCAGGGAGCGCTGGCGCGTACCCTCTCGCACTGCCTCACTGCGCTGGAGAACGACTGAGTGTCAGCCTTTCATACATCTCAGCCATAAAAAAACGGAGCGCGATGCGCTCCGTTTTGTTTTTGGCGGTGGCCGGAATTAGCGAACGATCAGTCCCAGCAGGATGCCGACCACACCGAAGTCGGAGTCGCTGAAGGTGGTGTTGGCGAAGCCGAGGTCGCCCAGCACCGGCAGCAGGAACACCGGCAGAATGGTGAGCAGCAGCAGGCCGTTGGCGAAGGAGCCCAAAATCGCGCCACGACGGCCACCGGTGGCGTTGCCGAAGACCCCGGCAGCGGCGCCGACGAAGAAGTGCGGTACCACGCCCGGGATGATGACGGTCAGGCCCATGGCGTAGAGCAGCGCCATCCCCACCAGACCGGCGACAAAGCTCGACAGGAAGCCGATCAGCACGGCGTTGGGGGCGTAGGGGAAGACGATGGGGCAGTCGAGTGCCGGCTTGGCGTTCGGTACCAGCTTGTCGGAGATACCCTTGAAGGCCGGTACGATCTCGGCGATGACCATCCGCACACCTTGCAGGATGACGTAGACACCGGCGGCGAAGGTGATGGACTGCATCAGGGAGAACATGAACCAGTGCTTGCCCTTGGCGACGCTGGAGACAAACTCGGGGCCGGCGAATGCGGAGGTCACCAGGAAGATGATGCCCATGGTGAAGGAGATGGCCACCGGGGTATCGCGCAGGAACAGCAGGCTCTTCGGTACCTGTACATCTTCGCAGCTGTGGGCCTTGTTGCCGAACTTGGCGCCGATCAGGGCGGAGAGCACGTAGGAGCAGGTGGAGAAGTGGCCCAGCGCCACGTCATCGGAGCCGGTGATCTGCTTCATGAAGGGGTGGGCGATGGCCGGGAAGAAGACCATGGCGACGCCGACCACCAGACTGCCCACCGCGATCAGCGGCACGCCGCTCATACCGCCGGCAGAGAGGATCACCGCCACCATCATCGACATGAACAGGGTGTGGTGACCGGTCAGGAAGATGTATTTCCACGGGGTCAGCCGGGCGATCAGGATGTTCACCAGCATGGCGAAGAACATGATCATCGCCATCTCCTTGCCAAACGAGGTCTGGGCGATGGAGACGATGGCCTCGTTGTTGGGCACAACGCCCTTGATGCCGAAGGCGTGCTGGAAGATGACGGCGAAGTCACCCAGCGAGTTGATCACCAGGGTGGCACCGGCACCCAGAATGACGAAACCCATGATGGTCTTGACCGTGCCCTTGATGCACTCGGTCACCGGTTTCTTCTGGGCAATCAGGCCGATAAGCGCAATCAGGCCGACCAGCACGGCGGGCTCGGACAGCACGTCAAACATCAGAAAGTTGAAAAATTCCATGGTCAGCTCCTGGCAATGGAAGATGCGGCCCGCAGGCCGCATGGAGGATCCTTAGAGGGCGCCCAGTTCGCGCAGGGCGGTGGCGAGCTTCTCTTTCATCGCGGCCTTGTCGACCATGTTGTCGAGGGCCACTAAACGGCCGTTGACGCCCATGGTTTGCAGCTGCTCGGCGATGTCACGGGTAGCGACAAAGATCTCGGCGGTTTCGCTGCTGGCGGAGGCCAGATCGCGATGATCCACTGCGGCGGTGATTGCCAGCTCTTTCAGGATGCTCTTGATGCTCATCTCCATCATCAGGCTGGTGCCCAGACCGTGACCGCATACAACCAGAATTTTCATTGTCTCTTCCTCTGTCAGGGCGCAGGGCGCCGCTCAGTAGCGCGCCAGAATGCGCAGGATGTCGTCTTTGGTGTCGGCCGCGATGATGGCCGCCACGTCCTCTTCATTCATAAACAGCTCGGCCAGCCGGGCGATGGTCTCCACGTGGGAGTTGCTGTCGCTGGCAGCCAGGGTGATCAGCAGCCGGATCGGGTCGTTGCCCTCGGAGTCGAAGTTGACCCCCTGCTTGATGACGGTCAGCCCCAGACCCAGCCGGTTGACGCCGTCTTCGGGGCGAGCGTGGGGCATCGCCAGACCGGGGCCCAGCACGTAGTAGGGGCCGATCTCTTCATGAGAGCGAAACAGCGCTGCCACGTAGGAGGGCTCGATGGTGCCATTGGCCAGCAGGGGCGCCGTGGCCAGTTCGATGGCGTGACGCCAGTCGCGGGCTGCGGGTTCGATGCGGATGACATCCTCGGTCAGCAGTTGAGTCAGCATGGTGGTGATCCGGCTAGTTAAGATGGCGCCAATCTATCGATCTTGCGGCGGTGAAACTGTGAGGGTGATCGCGAAAGTTAGCGCTATCACCCCATCTATCAATGGGAGTCGTTTTACCCCTTTCAGTAAGGAAAGAGGGTAGAATTGCATCCGAGAAAATAGTTTGTACCGTACTTTTGCCTTAAAGTAGGCAGCAGCAAACCGAGGACGGGATGGATGTTGGAAGTTAAGAAACGCCGTAGCACGGGTCGGGTGACCCTCAACGATGTGGCCCAGCTGGCCGGAGTGGGGGCCATGACGGTCTCCCGTGCCCTGCGCACGCCGGAGATGGTCTCCGACAGGATGCGCGAGCGCATCGACGCCGCGGTGGAAGAGCTCGGCTATATCCCCAATCGGGCCGCCGGGGCGTTGGCCTCAGCGACTTCCCAGACCATCGTAGTGATCGTCCCGAGTCTGGCGGAAGCGGGCTGTGGCGAGATGATCGCCGGCCTGCAACAGACCCTGCACGAGGAGGGTTACCAGATCATGCTGGGGGATGCCCAGCATCTGAAACAGCAGGAAGAGAGCTTGCTGACCAGCTTTTTGCAGCACAATCCGGCGGCGGTGGTGCTGTTTGGTGGCGATCTTGGCGAGACTATCCGTACCCGCCTGAAAGCCTCTCGCCTGCCGGTGGTGGAAGTGGGTGCCATGGCCCGCAGCCCCATCGACATGAATGTGGGAGTCTCCAACTTCGATGCCGGTTACCAGCTCACCCGTCACCTGATCGAGCGGGGCTATCGCAATATCGGTTTTCTCTGTGCCCGTCAGGAGCAGTGGATGCTGCAACAGCGGATGCGGGGCTGGCAGAAGGCGCTGCTCGACAACTACCTCTCCCCCGATGCCATCATCAACACCTCTGAGCGGCCCAGCTTCAGCACCGGCGCCACCATGCTGGGTGAATTTCTGCTGCGCTGGCCCGAGCTGGACGCACTGATCTGCGTCAACGACGAATTGGCGGCGGGGGTGCTGTTCGAGTGCCAGCGCCGCCATTTGAATGTGCCGGGCAAACTCGCCATCGCCGGATTTGACGATCTGGATGTGGCGCGCGCCTGTTATCCGACCCTTACTTCGGTCAGGATCCCCTATCGCAAAATGGGGCAGGAGGCTGCCGAGCTGATCCTGCGCCAACTGGCCGGGGAGCCCGTGATGGGCACTGCTCTGGCTCTCGATTTTCAACTGCAAAAGCGTCAAAGCAGCTGATCCCCGTTTCACACGTCATCAAAGAGGCAACCATGTTCAAGGCTCTGTTACTGGAAAACCAAGACGGCAAGACTGTTCCGACTCTGACCCAACTGACCGAGAGCCAGTTGCCGGAAGGTGAAGTGCGGGTAGCGGTCGCTTACAGCTCCATCAACTACAAGGACGGGCTGGCCATCACCGGCAAGGGCAAGATAGTGCGCCAGTGGCCGCTGGTGCCCGGCATCGACTTCGCCGGTACCGTGCTCGAATCTGCCGACAGCCGCTATCAGCCCGGCGACAAGGTGGTGCTGACCGGTTGGGGCGTGGGCGAAGGCCACTGGGGCGGCATGGCCGAACAGGCGCGGGTCAAAGGGGACTGGCTGGTGCCGTTGCCCGCCGGGCTTGATGAACGGCAGGCCATGTGCATCGGTACCGCCGGTCTCACCGCCATGCTCTGTGTGCTGGCGCTGGAAGAGGCGGGCATTACTCCCCAAAGCGGCGAGGTGCTGGTCACCGGTGCGGCGGGGGGCGTGGGTTCCACCTCGGTTGCCCTGCTGGCAGCCCTTGGCTATCAGGTGGCGGCGCTGACCGGTCGTCCCGAAGAGCAGGGCGCCATGCTGACTGCGCTGGGTGCCAGCCGCATCGTGCCACGCAGCGAGCTGCTGGTGCCTGCCAAACCGCTGGAAAAACAGCTGTGGGCCGCTGCCATCGATTCCGTCGGCAGTCAGGTGCTGGCCAAGCTGCTGGCCCAGATGAACTATGGCGGTGCCGTGGCGGCCTGCGGGCTGGCGGGTGGCTTCGATCTGCCTACCAGTGTGATGCCCTTCATCCTGCGCAACGTGCGGTTGCAGGGGGTCGATTCGGTGATGTGCCCGTTTGAACGTCGTCAACTGGCGTGGCAGCGACTGGCACGGGATCTTCCTGCCAGCTTCTTTGAGCAGGCGGTTACCGAGATTGGGCTGGAGCAGGTAGTGGAGGCCGCCGAGGCCATCACGCAAGGCCAGATCGCCGGTCGCACTCTGGTCAAACTTTGAACTCTCTCTGACTGGCGAGCCCGACAATTCCGGATAAAATTGGAGTGCGGGTGAACTATCCAAGGAGAGTGAAGATGGGTGGACACAAGCCGGATTACGACTCCTCTGATGACGAGTGGGATCCGGAATCCTGGGAAGAAGAGCTGGATCAGTGGGAAGATGAAAGCTGGCAGGATGATGACCCTTTCGATGACCAGTGAACCACAGCATGAATGAACAGGCGGGCTTTGGGCCCGCCTGATTTTTTTGCCGCGCTCACACGGCTGAGCGTTCGTCCTTGGTCAGGGCCGGGCCGCTGGGTAGAATGAACTGCCCAAATGACGCTCAAGGATGACTATGCGACTCACCATCATATTGTTGGCTGCCCTGCTGGGTGGCTGTGTCTCCAACGATGATCCCTGCGAGAAGGTGTGGAGTGAGGTCGGGGAGGCGGATGGCAAGCTGGGCTTCACCACCGAACGGGTCGAGTTCCATCAGGGCCAATGTGGCAAGAAGGTGGATCCTGAACTGTGGAAGCAGGGACATCAGAAGGGATTGGCATGGTATTGCCGCCCCGAGCACCTCTATCTGGCTGGCCGCTCAGGTGAGGAGTATCGCGGCGTTTGCCCGAACGATACCCAGGCGCGCAGATTGTTCGAGCAGGGGCGTCAGGGGTGGACCGATCAATAACGCCCTGACAGGGAGGGGCGTTACTCCTCTTTCAAACGCAGCGGTTGGCAGAGGTAACCCTTGTCATTGGCACTGCGGGCGCACTTGCTGCAGACAAACTTGGGTTTGCGGATTATCTTGCGCAGCGCCTTGAGATCGGTGGGGATCTCGTGACGGCGCCATTCACACAGGGTTTTGCTGCCCATAACGACTACCTCTACGACTCGACGGCCGTATTGTAATCGATTTTCATTTCGAATAAACCGGCAAAGCTCGCTTATTGGCCGATATGCCAATAAGCGATTGTTTCGGGAGGGATTACTGGTAGAGGAACTTGGTGAAGATAAGCTCGCGCACCGCTTTCTTGCCGGTCTCTTTCACCAGCAGTTCGTTGACGGTTGTTTCGCACTCCTTGCGTAGCTCTTCGCGGCTGGCCAGAGATTTGATCTGATCGGCGCTCTTGCTGCCCAGTAGACGGATGATGGCATCGCGGATCAGCGGGTCATGTTGCTCCAGCAGTTTGAGGTCGGCCTCGTTCTCCGCCATCAGCTCCACCGTGACACGGATATAGCCGAGGGTTTTGCCATTACTCAGGTAGTTGGTGATGATATCCGGATCGAGTGCGTGGTAGGAGAAGCCCGGTTTGGCGGCCGTTTCACCCTCTGCGGGCGGCTCCTCACCTTCGGAGGCAGAGACCTGAAGTGCGCCACAGCTCAGTAACAACACCAGCAGAATTTTGAAGATCTTCATATAGATGGCTCATCAGCAAGAGATAACCCATTTTTGATGTTGCCATCGGGGCCGTCAAGCACGGATGTTCTTACATTTCGCTATTGATTTACGGATAATAAACCGGATTTTAACCTGAACACGGAAATCTCTGGATGGTGAAGCTGTGAAGTCCGAGTTGACTGTTCCCCTCACGCCGTTAAGCGGGTGGCTGGCCCCCGAATGTTGTGAATTGCCCGCCAGCTTGCGCCCTTGGCTGCTGGAGCCCGGCTCCATGACCCGGCGTTTGCGTCAGCACAATCGCCACTTTTCGGTGGAGTGGCTGGGCAATCACCCGGTCACCCTTACTGCCGATGAGCAGTGGCTGGTGGATTCGGCCTCGCCGGCCGGCATCTGCCGCGAGGTGATCCTGCACGGGGATCGTGGGCCCGCCGTGCTGGGCTGGACCCTGTTTGCCGATGACGCATTGCAAGGGAGCGGCATTGCCGAGCTTGGCGAGCAGCCGCTGGGTGAGCGGGTATTTGGCCATGAGCCTGCCCGCCGCGATCACCTGCAGCTGGCTCGTTTCGAGATCGCCGCCAATCCCTGCTGCCCTTCTGCCTCGGTTTGGGGGCGTCGTTCCCGTCTGTTTCTTGGGCGGTGGCCACTGCTGGTGCACGAGTTGTTTCTGCCCTCTCTCGTCAATGACAAGGAGCTGGAGTGAATCTGTTAACCAAGGAACGGGGACTTGCCTACATGCAGTTGGCTCGCGTTGACAAGCCAATCGGTTCCCTGCTGCTGCTGTGGCCGACCCTCTGGGCGCTCTGGCTGGCCGCTGGTGGCCTGCCCAATCTCTGGGTGCTGACCGTGTTTGTGATCGGGGTCTTTCTGATGCGCTCGGCCGGGTGCGTGATCAACGACTATGCGGATCGCAACTTCGATGGCCACGTCAAACGCACCTCGGGGCGCCCTCTGCCGACAGGCAGGGTCGATCCGCGCGAGGCGCTGGCGCTCTTCTTCGTGCTGGCGCTTATCTCGTTTGCGCTGGTGCTGACCATGAATCCGCTCACCATCGGCCTGTCGTTTGTCGGCCTGCTGCTGGCGGTGAGCTACCCCTTCATGAAGCGTTTTATCTCCAATCCCCAGCTGGTGCTCGGGATGGCGTTCTCCTGGTCGATCCCCATGGCTTATGCGGCGCAGGCCAACGCTCTGCCCCTGATTGCCTGGTTGCTCTTCCTGGCCAACCTGCTCTGGACCATCGCCTATGACACCCAGTACGCCATGGTGGATCGGGACGATGACCTCAAGCTTGGCCTCAAATCGAGCGCCATCCTGTTTGGCCGCAACGACAAGCGGATCATCGGGGCGCTGCAACTCTCGACTCTGCTGCTGTTGCTGGCGGTCGGGCAGCTGATGACGCTGGGGGGCTGGTATTATTGGGGATTGCTGGGGGCTGGTGTGCTCTTCGTCTACCAGCAGCGGTTGATCCGCGAGCGGCAGCGGGAAGCCTGTTTCCAGGCGTTTCTCAACAACAATTATGTGGGGGCGCTGATCTTCATCGGCGTGGTGCTCGACTATTTGCTGGCGTGACCTGTACTCGCACAAATCCCGATAAAAAAGAGGGCCGCATCATGCGGCCTTCTTTGTTTGCGTTGCAGATCAGAGCTGATTGCCTGCCTGAATGGTGCGGCGGATCTTGTTGCTCAGCAGCGGCACTATGTTGTCGGCCAGCGCCTGGAAGCGGCCGAGATCCGGCTTGCAGTCGGAAGAGAAGTAACCCTCCTTGCGCAGCGAGTGGATCAGGGTGCTGAACAGTTTCTGGTCGAAGAATTCGGGGGCGTTGATGCCGTGCAGGGTACCGAGGCGCTCCGCCATCATCAGGCCATCAGCCTCCAGCTGTTCCGCCTCAATCCGGGGTTGGGCCAGCACCCGGGTCAGCACGATGGCGTAGCGCTGCAGGGTCTCCTGAATGCTCTCCGCCAGCAGCAGCAGGCGCATCTGGTTGGCCGGATTGACCCAGTAGCCGCCATCGCGCGCCTGGATCAGCTGCTGGCGCTGCAGTTCGGCCAGCAGGGCATCGACCAGCTCCGGCAGCTCCTCCTCTTCATAACGCAGGAACAGCTCGGTCTTGAGCAGCGGATAGATGTCGATGCAGCGGGCCAGCAGCTCGCTGTGGGAGATCCCCTCGCAGCGCTCGATCAGTGCCGCCACCAGAGAGGGCATGGCGAACAGGTGGAGGATGTTGTTGCGGTAGTAGGTCAGCAGGATCGCCTGATAGCGGTCCAGACTGATGATCTGGCCCAGCTTGTCCTCGCTCACCTCGAACTTGTTGAGCTCCATCGCCTGATCCAGCAGGGTGGCGGCATCTTCGGCCGGCATGGTGCTGTGCGGGCTATAGGGCACCTGCTTGAGCAGATCCAGATAGGTGTTGAGCTGGGCCTGCAGTTCGTCGCGGGTCAGGGCGTGACGCTCGGCGGCCAGCAGTGCCAGTGCGCTCAGGGTCAGGCCATTGACCGCGGCAGCGCCGTTGATGCGGGTCATCAGCAGCTCGGCCAGCTCGTTGACGGTACCCGCCATCCACGCCGGACGCTCCTCTTCCCCGATGTGCTGTTTCCAGTCGGGGATATGTTCGCTCAGGTAGCTGTTGAGGGTCAGCGGCTCGCCGAAGTTGACGAAACCACGGCCATAGTTGCGCAGCTTGCGCAGGATGCCGAGCACCTGCAGGAAGCTCTCTTTCTCCTTGCGGCTGCCCTTGAGCTCGTTGTGGTAGGTGTTCACCTCCATCACGTGCTCGTAACCCAGATAGACCGGCACCAAAGTGACCGGCCTGTCCAGTCCGCGCATCATCGCTTGCAGGGTCATCGCCAGCATGCCGGTCTTGGGCGGCAGCAGACGGCCGGTACGGGAGCGACCGCCTTCGGTGAAGAACTCCACCGAGTAACCCTTGGCAAACAGCAGGTTGAGGTATTCACGAAATACCGTGCTGTAGAGCGGGTTGCCCTTGAAGGTGCGGCGAATGAAGAAGGCGCCGCCGTGGCGGAAAATCGGGCCCGCTGGCCAGAAATTGAGGTTGATGCCCGCCGCGATATGGGGTGGCACCATCCCCTGGTGGTAGATGACGTAGGAGAGCAGCAGGTAGTCCATGTGGCTGCGGTGGCAGGGGACATAGACGATCTCGTGCCCTTCCTGCGCCAGTTGGCGTACCTTCTCGGCGCCATTGACCGACAAACCGCGGTAGAGCTTGTTCCACAGCCAGCCGAGGAAGCTTTCGCCGAGACGGATCAGCCGGTAGGAGAAGTCGGAGGCAATCTCGTCCATGTAGCCATGGGCCCGCTTCTTGGCTTTCTCGAGACTGATCCCTTCGCGCTGGGCCTCCTCTTCAATCGCCTGCTGGATCACCGCGGAGTCGAGCAGCTGCTTGAACAGCAGGTTGCGGTTCGGCAGTTTCGGGCCGGTGGCGGCCAGCTGCTGACGGCTGAAGTGGGTACGGGCCACTCGCGCCAGCTTGTGGGCGATCCCTTCGTCGGTGCCGTGTTTGTCCGCCATATAGCGCAGGGAGAGCGGCGGCGAGAAGCGCACCAGATTCTCGCGACCCTTGAGGATCACGATAAGCGCCTTCTTCAGCCGGTTCGGCGCCAGGCTGCTGATGATGTTGAGGCCGGAGGCTTCTTCCCCTTCCCGGCCCGGGGCACGGCCCCAGAACAGGGTGATAGGCACCACCTGGATATCCAGCTCGGGATCCTGCTTGTGCAGATCCAGCAGCTGGTGGAACTCTTGCAGGAAGGGGAGCGGCTTGCTGCGTTTGCCAAACAGGGGAGGCGGACGATCCAGACAGACATAGCGCGGCAGCAGCTGGCCGTTAAGCTCCAGCGGCGTGAAGGGGCCGGGCAGACCGAGATCCTCGCAGCACTGCTGCAGGGTCATCAGGTCGGTGATCGAACTGGTTTTCAGGGCATAGACGATGGGTCTGGCCGGATCCAGATTGAGTTCTGTGATGGGATTTTCCGGCAGGCTCTTGTGATTGACCAAGCCGCTGACCGGCCATTGCAAGATGGCTCTGGAAATCTTCTGTCCTAGGGACATGTGCGTCTGCTCTCCAAAAAAATGCGGCGTGAGCATAGCAAATCGGCGGCCCCTTGTCGCCGAGAGGTACGATGAGTCGGTTGCACAGGAGCAAAACAGCAGTAAATGAGGGGTTGGTCGCGACAAATGTCAGCTGCGCCTTGCCTTGGCCACTGCACTGTATATACTGCCAGTGTGCTGTATAAAAAGACAGGTGCCAATGCTATGAAACCCCTTACTCCCCGCCAGGCCGAAGTGCTCACGCTTATCAAGGCAAACATGAGCGAGACCGGCATGCCGCCGACTCGTGCCGAGATTGCCCAGAAGCTTGGTTTCAAGTCGGCCAATGCGGCCGAAGAACATCTGAAGGCCCTGGCTAAAAAAGGGGTCATCGAGATCATGCCGGGCACGTCCCGCGGCATTCGCCTGTTGCTCGAAGAGGAAGAGGTGCTGGAAGAGAGCGGCCTGCCGCTCATCGGCAAGGTTGCCGCCGGTGAACCCATCCTGGCTCAGGAGCATATCGAGAGCCACTATCAGGTTGATCCCACCCTGTTCCACCCGCGCGCTGATTTTCTGCTGCGAGTGCAGGGGATGAGCATGAAGAATATCGGCATTCTGGATGGCGACCTGCTGGCGGTGCACAAGACTCAGGAGGTGCGCAACGGTCAGGTGGTAGTCGCCCGTCTCGATGAGGATGTCACCGTCAAGCGCTTCCAGCGCAAGGGCAGTCAGGTGTGGTTGCTGCCGGAGAATGAAGAGCTCTCCCCCATCGAGGTGGATCTCTCCTGCCAGCAGCTCACCATCGAAGGGCTGGCGGTCGGGGTGATCCGCAACGCCGACTGGATGTAATCATCCCCGCCAACTGCGTTTGTCACACGGCCTCCTTCGGGAGGCCGTGCTGTTTCTGGCGCACTTTCCCTGTCATATCAAACAGATCATCGGCGCGGCATTTTTGTCCTGTGCGACTGGCAACTAATCATCCATTTCAGATATATGCTCAGATCACTGCCCTGTCGCCGAGACAGGGCTTGGCACCTCCCTCTGACCATCGCAATGCGCTGGGACGGGAGGGCCGGTAACAACGAGAATCGGGCAGTACACCTTCACGGGATATGAAGGGGGAGTGGGGAGATCCCGAGTCTTGTCGGGCAAAGGGGACCACTCTGTATTCGTTGCAGATAGTCGTGACGGGCCTGTTCCCAGTTCAGGCCGACGAAGCAACATGACCTGTCGGTCAAGGAGGACTGGTATGGCATCAAGATCGCCATGGGATTCAGAGGCTGGGGCGGTGCCCGCGGAATCGTCAATCACCCGTTTTGTCAAAGGCAGCCGGATGACCTGGTTTTACGGTCTCTGGCTGCACCATCGTGGTTCGCACTGGACGCTCTGGCTGGGATGCCCGAAAGAGAAGGTGGTGCGTCTGGTGCTGCTGTTCAAGCGTGGCCATGGCGATCGCCAGGGGGAAGAGGGCTGGCTGGCCCCCGTGATTCCCATCGGCGTGCGGGCCATCGGCAAGATGTTGCAGCAGGGGCGTAACGCTCGCCCCTGAGCAGAAGAGACAAACAAATCCATCCATAACCGGCACCCGAGGGGGCCGGTTTTTTTATGGCCGCAACTGGCGATTAATTATGCCAAATGGTCGACTCCTGACAGGGCGTTGCACAAGGTTGAACCACCTTGGCGGCTCGCTGGGGTACAATGCCCCCCTCTTGTCCGGTCACTGCTGGCCATCTGCCTCGAACTGAAAGGGTCTCTTGTTATGATGAAGCTCCGCTATCCCCTGCTCTTTCTGCTGCTGACAGCCTGCCTGATCCTGGTGTTCTACGCCACTCAGCCAGAGCAGCCGGAACAGGCCGATTATTATCCGGCGGGGCGGGACATCAATGATTTCGCCTTTACCGATGCGGACAACCAGCCGTTCACTCCTGCCAACCTGAAGGGGCACTGGACCTTCCTGTTTGTCGGTTACACCTTCTGCCCCGATATCTGCCCCACCACCCTGGCAGATATGCGTTCCGTCTATGACCAACTGAAGAAGATGGCGCCCGACAGTCAGGTGGTGTTTATCTCGGCGGATCCCCAGCGTGACGACATTCCACGCCTCAAGACCTATACCGCCTTCTTCAATCCCGAGTTCAAGGCAGCCACTGCCCCCCACGACAAGCTGTTCCCGTTCGTGCGCAATCTGGGGCTGATCTACTCCATCGCCAATCAGGGGGAGAAGGATTACCTGATCGATCACTCCGCCTCCATCGTGCTCATCAATCCCAAGGGCAAGCTGCAGGCGGTATTCCGTCCGCAAGTGGCGTCGGGTCAGGTGCCCCGGGTGCAGATGGCCACCATGCTCTCTGACTTCGCCCGCATTCTGAAGCTGGCAGGCCACTGAGCGTGACCCCAGCTGTTGCCCCCTGGTGGCGAGATCCCTCTCGCCACCGCGCCGTCTTTGCGCTCGCCCTGCCCATGGTTTTCTCCAATATCACCACCCCCTTGCTGGGGCTGGTGGACACCTGGGTGATCGGTCATCTCGGTCAGGCCTGGTTTCTGGGGGGCGTGTCGGTCGGTGCGACCCTGATCAACCTCATTTTCTGGCTGCTCGGCTTCTTGCGGATGTCGACCACCGGCCTGACGGCGCAGGCGCACGGCGCAGCTGATGGTCGTGCCCAGCTCGATACCCTGCTGCGGGCGCTGGGGCTGGCCATTGCTCTCGGTCTGGCGCTGCTGTTGTTGCTCTTCCCCCTGTTGCCACGACTGATCGCCCTGAGTGGCGGCTCGCCCGAGGTGCAGCTCTATGCGGGCCAATACGTGGCGGTGCGGATCTGGAGCGCCCCGGCGGCGCTCTGCAATCTGGTGATCATGGGCTGGCTGTTGGGGATGCAGGATGCCCGCAGCCCCATGGTGATGTTGATCCTCACCAATCTGGTCAACATGGCGCTCGATGCCCTGTTTGTGCTGGGGCTCGGCTGGCAGGTGCGGGGGGTGGCGGCGGCCTCGGTCATGGCGGACTACTGCGCGCTGGCAGTCGGCATCTGGCTGGTACGCCGTCAGCTGCGGCAACTGGCACCGACGGTGTGGCAGGATGGCTGGCAGCGCTGGCGGCAGCTCGCGCCCATGGTGCGGCTGCTCGGCCTCAACCGCGATATCTTCCTGCGCTCCCTCTGTTTGCAGCTCTGCTTCGCCTTTATGACCTTGCAAGGAGCGCGGCTGGGGGATGTGGCGGTGGCCGCCAATGCGGTGCTGCTCAACTTCCTGATGCTCATCTCCTACGGACTCGATGGTTTTGCCTATGCGGTGGAGGCCATGGTAGGACGAGCCATCGGTCAGCGGGATCGGCAGAAACTGCGGGAGGCCATCGTGCTCAATCTGGGCTGGGCCGCCCTCATTGCCAGTGGTTTTACCCTGGTGTTTGCCCTCTTTGGTGCCCACCTTATCGGCTATATCACCGACATTCCGGCCGTGGTGGCGGAGGCAAATCATCAGCTTCCCTGGCTGATCGCCATGCCCTTGCTGGCGGTCTGGTGTTTCCTGCTGGATGGCGTATTCATCGGGGCGACCCGGGCGCGGGAGATGCGCAACAGCATGTTGCTGGCCGTGTTTGGCGGCTTCTTCCCGATCTGGTGGCTTTGTCAGTCGTGGGGCGTGGCCGCGTTATGGGCGGCGATGGCAGCGCTGATGGTGGGGCGCGGTCTGTCGCTGGGGGTCACCTGCTGGCGGCTGGAGCGCAGCGGGCATCTGCTCGACGCCCGCCACTGATCATCGGTGGCGCTTACATGGCGCCGTCGTAGCCGAGCTGGCGCCAGCTCTCGTAGACGAAGACAGATACCGCGTTGGAGAGGTTCATGCTGCGGCTCTGTGGCACCATAGGGATGCGCAGCCGCTGCTCGAACGGCAGGCTCTCGATGATCTCGATGGGCAGGCCGCGGCTCTCCGGGCCAAACAGCAGGGCGTCGCCAAGGGCATACTGGGCCGCCGAGTGCGCGGTGCGGCCCTTGGTGGTGCAGGCAAACACCCGCTTGGGCGCCACGGCTGCCAGAAACGCCTCATAGCTCGGCCAGCGCTTCACCTCGGCAAATTCGTGATAGTCGAGTCCCGCCCGCTTCACCCGCTTGTCATCCCACTCAAATCCCAGTGGCTCGATCAGATGGAGCCGGTAACCGGTATTGGCGCAAAGCCGGATGATATTGCCGGTGTTGGGCGGAATTTCCGGCTGGTAGAGGACGATATCGAGCATGACGAGCTCCTGCAAAGAGATGTAAAGCCAAGAAGGGGCGCCAGCATACCCAGCGCCCGTCCGGATGAAAAGGATCAGGCGATGGGCAAGCGGATGGTGATGGTCAGCCCGGTGGGATGATTGTTGCTGGCCGCAATGGTGCCGCCGTGGCGCTGGATCGCCTCCGAGGCGATGGCCAGCCCCAGCCCGGTGCCGCCAGTCTTGGCGTTGCGGGCATCATCGACCCGGAAGAAGGGCTGGAACAGCAGCGCCTGTTGCTCGTCAGGCACCCCGGGGCCGTCATCCCGAATGGTCATCACCCACTCCAGTCCTTCCCGATACCAGTCCACCTTGATGAACTCGCGGGCATATTTGAGGGCGTTGCGCAGGGGGTTTTCCACGGCCCGGGCCAGCAGCTCTGGCCACATCTGGATCGACTCTGCGGGCAGCGGCGGCAGTCTGAGCTGTTTGCCGCTCTGGTTTGCCTCGAACATCGCATCTTCGAGGATGGGTTCCAGCAGGTCGGCCAGCGGGTGTACCACCGGTGCCTCAACATGTTGCTGCACCCGCGACAGATCGAGCAGATCGCCGATCAGCTTGTCCAGCCGTCCGATCTCCGATTCGATCCGCGCCAGCTCGGCGCTGTCACCCTGCTTGCGGCGGATCAGCGCCTGCGCCAGTTGCATCCGGGTGAGGGGGCTGCGCAGCTCGTGGGAGATATCGGAAAGCAGCTGTTTCTGCTTCTGGATCATGCTCTTGAGCGTCTCCACCATGCGGCTGACGTTGTCCGCCAGCTGGCCGATCTCGTCGCCCCGTCCCAGGTTGGGGATCTGCACCTCCAGATTGCCGGCCGCCAGTTGGGAGACCGATTTCTGCAACTGCAGGATGGGGCGGGTCAGCCGCCAGGCGAGCAGCAGGCAGAGCGGGGTGCTGACCAGCATCGATATGCCCAGAATGCGGATCGGGTGATCCAGTACCTGAATAAACAGGAACAGGTAGGGGTTCTCGGCATTGAGGCCGAAATAGACGTGATAGCGATGGCCGTGGTGTTCCATCAGGAAGGGCCCAGCGATCGCCCTGCGATCCTCGTTGCCCAGCATCGGATTGGCTGGCTCGTCGGCATCCACCATAAAGCGCACCACAAACTTGCGCGGATGGGTGGTGGACTGGATCTGCCCCTTCTCGTCGCGCAGGTAGACGTTGTCCACCGGCAGCATGGCAATGTTCTCCATCACCTTGGCCAAATCGAAATCCTCATCTGGGTCGGCAGCATTGAGCAGGGCCTGCACATTGTTCTGCATCCGCGTCACTTCGTGGGTCGGCAGCGGGATCTGGTTGCGGGGATCCAGGGTTGGCAGGCTGATCACGGCGGCCAGCATCACCAGCAGCATGAACCAGAACCAGAGGAAGATTTGGGTCGAGAGCCCGTTCAGGGAGCTGGCACTTTTTACTCTTGCTCTAGCCACAGGTAACCGCGCCCCCGTACGGTTTTGAAGCGGGGCTGACCATCGGAGCGCTCCGGCAGCTTCTTGCGCAGGTTGCTCAGGTGCATATCGATGGCTCGCTCGAAAGGTTCCAGCTTCTTGCCCAATACCTGCTCGGAGAGGTGGCTCTTGCTGACGATCTGGCCGGGATTGCGCAGCAGGCACTCCAGCAGGCCGAATTCGGTGGCGGTCAGCTCTAGCAGCTGTTCGCCGCAGAGCGCCTGTTGCAGGCCGGGTTGCAGAACTATATCCATGAAGTGCACTTCATCGGAGGAGTTGCTGCGCTGGAGTGGGGCACCCTGGGTACGGCGCAGGATGGCACGCACCCGGGCCAGCAACTCCCTGTCATCGAATGGCTTGGCCAGATAGTCGTCGGCACCCGCTTCCAGACCGTTGACCCGATCCTGGCTATCGCCGCGGGCGGTCAGCATCAGTACCGGGGTATCGTGGGTTTTGCGCAGTCTGGTCAGCATGGCAAAGCCGTTGAGTTTGGGCATCATCACGTCCAGCAGCACCAGATCGAAGCACTGCTCCGCCAGCCGTTGCAGCCCCTCTTCACCATCATCGGCGACCGTGACCTGAAATCCCTCCAGGGTCAGAATTTCGGTGAGCAGTTGGGTCAATTCAAGATCGTCGTCGACCAGGAGTATTCTGTTCATCGCTTCTTGTTCCACTGATTTTCGCGCCAAACTGACGCCGGGGTCAGGGTATAATAAGTTTTTCATCGCCAGAGGAAAGCCGGATTTGAGCCATCAACAATATTCCCGTTGGGTAACCTTTGCCAGCATGGCGGCGGTTACAACCGCCACCTTGCTGATCATTGGCAAACTGATAGCCTGGTTGATGACCGACTCGTCGACCCTGCTGGCATCGCTCACCGACTCCTTTATGGATGTGAGCGCCTCTATCATCAATCTGCTGGCCATTCGTTATGCGCTGGCCCCGGCCGATGACGAACACCGTTTCGGTCACGGCAAGGCGGAGTCGCTGGCGGGGCTGATCCAGTCGGCCTTTATCTCAGGTTCCGCCCTGTTGCTGGTGATGCATGGCATCTCCTCTTTGCTCAAGCAGGCGCCAATCGAGCGGCTGGAGGCGGGTCTCTGGGTCAGCGGTGGCTCCATAGTGCTGACCCTGCTGCTGGTCAGCTTCCAGGGCTTTGTTATTCGCAAGACCAACAGTGTCGCCATCAAGGCCGACATGCTGCACTACCGCTCCGATCTGCTGCTCAACGTCGGGGTGCTGCTGGCGTTGGCGTTGGCGGGGCAGGGGTGGTACTGGGCCGATGGGCTGTTTGCCATCCTGATCGGGCTGTTCTTGCTGTGGGGGGCGTTGCATATTGGTTACGAATCGGTGCAGGCCCTGCTCGATCGTCAGTTGCCAGCGGAAGAACAAGCGAGAATAATGGCCCTCTGCTGCGCCGTCGAAGGGGTTCATGGCGTCCACGATCTGCGCACCCGTCAATCCGGGCCGACCCGATTCGCACAGTTGCATCTGGAACTGGATGATCAGATCCCCCTGGTCAAGGCTCATCAGATCGCCGATGAAGCCGAACTTGCGGTACGCCAGGCATTCGAGCGGATGGATGTCATCATCCACATGGACCCCATCTCGGTGCTGACAAAAGAACAACAGAGCCCTCACCCGGAACAACAGTAGGCTGCAACATGGATGAACTGGTTGCCAAAACCTGGCACAAAATTCAGCAAGAAGCGGAGTGCATGGCAGCCCAGGAGCCGATGCTGGCCAGCTTCTTTCACTCCACCATTCTCAATCACAAGAATCTGCGTTCGGCCCTCAGCTTCCAGCTGGCCAACAAACTCGACAGCGCCACCATGCCTGCCATCGCCTTGCGCGAGGTGATCGAGCTGGCGCTGCGCAGCGAGCCCGAACTGCTGACGGTAGTGGCGGCCGACATCTGCGCCGTGCAGGAGCGTGATCCTGCGGTCGACCTCTTCTCCACCCCGCTGCTCTACCTCAAGGGGTTCCATGCCCTGCAGGGGTATCGGGTCGCCAACTGGCTATGGCGTCAGGGGCGCCGCTCGCTGGCCCTCTATCTGCAAAACCAGATCTCGGTGGTGTTCGGGGTGGATGTGCACCCGGCCGCCCGCATCGGCAAGGGGATCATGTTTGACCATGCCACCGGCATAGTGGTGGGCGAGACGGCGGTGATTGAAGATGATGTCTCCATCCTGCAGAGCGTGACCCTCGGCGGTACCGGCAAGGAGAGTGGCGATCGCCACCCCAAGATCCGCGAAGGGGTGATGATAGGGGCGGGCGCCAAGGTGCTCGGCAATATCGAAGTGGGCGTTGGCGCCAAAATTGGCGCGGGCAGCGTGGTGATCAACCCGGTGCCACCTCATACCACGGTCGCTGGCGTACCCGCCAAGATCGTCGGCCGTCCGGAGTGCGACAAGCCTTCACTGGATATGGATCAATGTCTCTGATCTCCCGGCCGGGGTAGTCAATGGCCAAACGCTGGTCGGGTTATCTGATCCTGGGTATGTGGCTGCTCAACCTGCTCCATCTCTATCTGGGACTCTCCCCTTGGCCAGCGGCCATGGCGGCCTGGGGAGCGTCACTGCTCACCTGGCCTTGGCTGGTGGGGGCTGCCAAGCGGCAGGCACTGGCTCTGTATGGTGCCGCCCTGCTGCTGCTCATTTTCTCCTGGTGGCAGGGTGCGCCCCTCACCGCCGGTGACTGGCTGCTGCCCAACATCAATATGCTCACCATGTTTGCCGCGGTGAGCACCCTCAACCTCGCCACCTCGGGTCTCTTGACTGGCACCACCTCCTGGACCGGGCGTAAAGGTCTGTGGAGCACCATGGCCAGCCTCAATCTGCTGGGGGCTGTCATCAATCTCTCGGTGCTCTTTATCATCGGCGATCGGCTGGAGCGCAATGGCACCCTGGAGCGGCGTCAGGTGATGGTACTGAGCCGGATCTTTTGTGCCGCCGCCTTCTGGTCACCCTTCTTTGTCGCCATGGCGGTGGCGCTCACCTATGCGCCGGGTTTGCAGCTTTCCCATATTCTGCCGTTCGGGATCCTCGCCGCCTTGCTGGCGATGGGACTGACTGCCTGGCAGGTGGAACGGCTCGGGGTGGCCGACTTTGCCGGTTATCCGCTGCGGCTGCAGACCCTGGGGTTGCCGGTCACGCTGGCGCTGCTGGTACTTCTCATCAAGCAGATCTGGCCCCAGCTCGGCATTCTGGCTGTGATCGCGCTGGTGGCCCCGCTGCTGGCGCTGCTCTTTATGCCGAGGGCCGGGCGCAAGGCGGCCCTCAAGCGGCAGGTGGTGGAGCGTTTTCCCGCCATCGGTGGTCAGCTGGTGCTGTTTCTGGGAGCCGGTTTGCTGGCGGCAGGCATCAACAGTGCGCTGTCGGTCATCGATCTAGGCTCCGGTCTCGGCCTGCCGCTATTCAACCACTTTGGCTGGCTTGAGGCATCCCTCACCCTGCTATTGATCCTGCTGGTGGCCATCGTCGGGGTACATCCGCTCATCAGTATCTCCGGGCTGGCGCCGCTGCTCTGGCCGTTGGCGCCGGATCCCAGCCTGCTCGGCATGTGTTTCCTGCTGGGATGGGGGCTTGCCACCGGCACCAGTCCGCTATCCGGATCCAATCTGGCGCTGGCCTCCCGCTACAACCTCAGTGCTGGGTTGATCCTGCGCGGGAACCTGCTCTACGGCCTGCTGATGTATGTGGTCGCCTGTCTGTTGCTGGGGGCTTATATCGCCTTGCATGGATAACGGCGATTCCGTCGAGAGGGTGCAAATGATGCGCGGGTGGCGGGGCCTTTTACGCACGGTTCAGTGTGTTGTCGCGGCTCGGGCGCAGGATGCGAGAAAAATAGACGCATATTTAGACAATACATCTATGGAAGGCGCATTTTACAGCGCACTGGCTTGTTTGTGCCGATGCGCTCGGGGTATGCTGGCTTCACGCGCTTGAATCGCCCTCTGTGGGGCATCGCAATTGAACAAACAGGTATGCATATGTCACTAGAAGTCCTTGAGCAACTCGAATCCAAAGTACAATCCGCCGTCGACAACATCTCCCTGCTGAAGATGGAGCTGGACGAGCTGAAAGAGCAGAACAGCAAGCTGCAAGACGAGAACCATCAGCTGCGCAACGAGCACGTTGCATGGCAGGAGCGTCTGCGTGCCCTGCTGGGCAAAATGGATCAGATGGGCGAAACCATCTAATTCATCGCCTTCAGGCAGAATTGAAAACGGGCCGCTCCATGAGCGGCCCGTCTGTTTTTGGCGGGGTGGGAATTACAGCGCCAACAGCTGTTTGACCGTCTTCTCGATGCCGTCCGCCGCTTCGACTATGTTGTTGGCCAGCATATAGGCGGGGGTGGAGATCACCTTGCGCTCCTGATCCACCACGAACTCGTTGACCGGGCAGTTGAGATGGCTGCCACCCATCGCCTCGATGGCGTTGGCGGTGCCCTCGTCATGGCCGATGGTCGCCAGCGTCCCGGCGCCATAGATCAGCGGGATCATGGTGGGCGCGATGCAGATATAGGCGGCAGGTTTGTTGGCCTTGGCAAAGCTCTGGCATGCCTTCAGCACATCAGGCTGGATTTGGCACTCCGCCCCCTTGATGGCGAAGTCGCACAGGTTCTTGGCAGCGCCAAAGCCGCCGGGCACCAGCAGCGCGTCGTAATCAGCCGCATCCAGCTCGGCCACATCCTGTATCTGGCCACGGCAGATGCGGGCCGCTTCGACCAGCACATTGCGGCTCTCTCCCTCGCTCACTTCACCGGTCAGGTGGTTGATGACATGGAGTTGCGCCACGTTCGGGGCGAAGCACTGGACGGCGGCTCCCTGACGGGCCAACGCCAGCAGGCTGATGACGGCCTCGTGGATTTCGGCCCCGTCAAAGACACCGCAGCCACTCAAAATCACGGCCACTTTTTTCATGGCAAACTCCTCGTTGTTGAAAATGTGAGCCAGGATGGATTGTTGTATTTTTGTATGGTTATCGTTCGCCCTCCGCTGGTCAAGTCACTCTGCTGTGCTAGGATTGTTTCGTTTCGGATCCTGCCGTATCTACTCCCTTAAATTTTTTTCCACATTGATCGAGATCATTCTCTCGGCATGGCGATCGGATTTTTTGATCTCAAAGTGTTGTTCTGTATGGTTTTTTGTTTTTTTATCCACAGCGTTATCACTGTGGTTTTTCCGTGTGGCCATTTTTGGGCACAGAGTTATCCACAGGGTTAAGGCTTATGTGGCCCTTTTTGCCGGGTCTCTGTCCCCCTTGGTGTGAGGGGGGCCCTGTGGCATCCTAGCGGCTGTTTATCTCTGGCAGGACGATTTCATGGCCCCTAGCAATCCCCTTATTCTGGTCGATGGCTCCTCGTATCTTTACCGCGCCTTCTTCGCCTCCCAGCAGGCCGATCTGCGCACATCTACCGGTTTGCCGAGCGGCGCCGTCCGTGTCATGGCCAACATGATGCGCAGCCTGCGCAAGCAATATCCTGACTGTCATGTGGCCGTGGTGTTTGATGCCAAGGGCAAGACCTTCCGCGATGACATCTATCCCGAGTACAAGGCGACCCGTGCCAGTATGCCGGACGATCTGCGCAGCCAGGTTGCGCCTATCCACCAGATGATCAAGGCGATGGGCTTCCCCTTTTTGATGGTCGAAGGCGTCGAGGCGGATGATGTGATCGGCACCCTGGCCCGCCAGGCGACCGAGAAGCAGCAGCCGGTGCTGATCAGCACCGGTGACAAGGACATGGCACAACTGGTCTCTGACCATGTCACCCTGATCGACACCATGAAAGATGTGAAGACCGATCGGGAAGGGGTGATCGAGAAGTTCGGCGTACCGCCCGAGCTCATCATCGACTATCTGGCCCTGATGGGTGACAAGGTCGACAACATTCCCGGCATGACCGGTGTCGGCGAGAAGACCGCACTGGCCCTGCTGCAGGGGATTGGCAGTATCGACGAGATTGCCGCCAACCTCGACAAGGTAGCTGCGCTCGGCTTCCGAGGCTCCAAGGCCTTCGCCGACAAGTTCCGCGAGCAGGAGGAGCAGGTTCGTCTCTCCTATCGACTGGCGACCATCAAGACCGATGTCGAGCTGGAACAGAGTCTGGAAGAGCTGTTGCTCAAGCCGGTCGATAGGGAGTCCCTGCTGGCGGTCTATCGCGAATACGAGCTGCGCAACCTGATCAAAGAGCTGGAGTCTGAGGTGCAGGAACGGGTTGAGCCTGTGATTGGCTCCGAGAAGCTTCAGGAGAGAATCTTGCTCCAACCGAATAATCTATCTCATCAGCCAAACACAAAGCTACATCGATCTAAGACGGTGCTGCGCCGGCCGAAAACGGAACTGCGCCGTTTGGGGGTTGAAGTGCGTCGACCACATGCCAAGAAGATAAGATTGCCAGTGGTCAAATCATCTTACATTTGTGTGATGATGAAAGGAGTTCTTGATCAATGGCTTGCACGACTTAAGACAGTTCCTCTATTCGCCTTCGATACCGAAACCACCAGTCTCGACTATATGGAGGCGCGGATCGTCGGCGTCTCCTTCGCGGTTGAGCCGGGCAAGGCTGCTTATGTGCCGTTTGGCCATGACTATCTGGGGGCACCGGTACAGCTCAACGAGGCCGTGGTGTTGGGCAAGCTCAAGCCGCTGCTGGAAGATCCGACCCGCCTCAAGGTGGGGCAGAACCTCAAGTACGACCGCAACGTGCTGCTCAATCACGGCATCGAGCTGCAGGGTATCGCCTACGACACCATGCTCGAATCCTACGTGCTCAACTCCACCGCCAGTCGCCACGATATGGATTCGCTGGCCAAGAGTTACCTTGGGGTCGAGACCACCTCCTTTAAAGATATCGCGGGCAAAGGGGTGAAACAGCTCACCTTCAACCAGATCGAGCTGAAGCAGGCGGCTCCTTACGCGGCGGAAGATGCCGACATCACCCTGCGTCTGCATCAGGCGCTGTGGGGCAAGCTCTCTGCCGAGCCGGGCCTCGCCAAGGTGTTCAGCGAGATCGAACTGCCACTGCTGCCGGTACTGGCGCGGATGGAGCGACTCGGTACCACCATCGAGCCCAAGCTGCTGCACCAGCAGAGCCAGGAGATCGAGTTGCGGTTGGCGGAGCTGGAGAAGCAGGCCCATGAGCTGGCCGGGCAGGAGTTCAACCTCTCCTCGCCCAAGCAGCTGGGGGAGATCCTCTTCACCAAGCTGGGGCTGCCGATCATCAAAAAGACTCCGAAGGGGGCACCGTCCACTGCGGAAGAGGTGCTGGCCGAGCTGGCGGAGACCTACGAGCTGCCGCAACTGCTGATGGAGCATCGTGGGCTGGCCAAGCTCAAGTCCACCTACACCGACAAGTTGCCGCTGATGATCAAGCCGCAGACCGGGCGGGTACACACCTCCTATCATCAGGCGGTAGCGGCTACGGGCCGTTTGTCATCGTCTGATCCCAACCTGCAGAACATTCCTGTGCGCAACGAGCAGGGGCGCCGGATCCGTCAGGCCTTTATTCCGAGCGCCGGTTACAAGCTGGTGGCGGCGGACTACTCCCAGATCGAGCTGCGCATCATGGCGCACCTATCCGGTGACAAGGGGCTGCTGACCGCCTTTGCCGAGGGCAAGGACATCCACAAGGCGACTGCCGCCGAGGTGTTCGACGTGGCGCTCGATGCGGTCACCACCGATATGCGCCGCAGTGCCAAGGCGATCAACTTCGGCCTCATCTATGGCATGAGTGCCTTCGGTCTGGCCAAGCAGCTGGGGATCGGCCGCGCCGAAGCACAGAAGTACATGGATCTCTACTTCGAACGCTACCCGGGCGTGCTGGAGTATATGGAGCGTACCCGTCAACAGGCGGAAGCTCAGGGGTATGTCGAGACCCTGTTCGGCCGTCGCCTCTATCTGCCGGATATCAAGTCCCGCAACGCCGGTCTGCGCAAGGCTGCCGAACGGGCCGCCATCAACGCCCCGATGCAGGGCACGGCCGCCGATATCATCAAGCGCGCCATGATCAACGTGGACAGCTGGATCCGCGGCATCGAGGATGAGTCGATCCGCATGCTGATGCAGGTACACGATGAACTGGTGTTCGAGATCCGCGAAGAGAAGCTGGAGGAGTACACCGCCATCATCAAGGAGAAGATGTCGGCTGCTGCCGAACTGCATGTGCCGCTGCTGGTTGAAGCGGGTACCGGTGACAACTGGGATCAGGCCCACTGATTTCCGGTCAGCCGTTCTGCACGGCTATATAGCTATATAAGAAGCGAAGCCCGGCATCATGCCGGGCTTCCTGTTTCTGCTAGCCCTATCAGGTCTCTTGTAGATACTCATCCTTGAGCAGGACATAGTTGTCGGCCGAGGTCTTGAGGAAGGCGATCTCGGCGGGTTTGAGTGGGCGAGCCTGTTTGACGGGATTACCTATATATAGAAAGCCCGATTCGAGTCGCTTGCCCGGCGGCACCAGACTGCCGGCTCCGATCATCACATCATCTTCGACCACGACGCCATCAAGCAGAATGGCACCCATGCCGACCAATACCCGGTTGCCGATGGTGCAGCCGTGCAGCATCGCCTTGTGACCGACCGTGACATCTTCACCGATCAGCAGTGGATAGCCGATTGGATTGCTGGCGCTCTTGCGGGTCAGGTGTAGCACCGTGCCGTCCTGAATATTGCTGCGGGCGCCGATGCGGATATGGTTCACATCCCCCCGTGCCGCCACCATGGGCCAGATGCTGGCATCATCGGCCAGTTCGATATCGCCCACCAGTGTCGCGCAGGGATCTACATATACTCCTTTGCCCAGTTGCGGGCGTTTTCCCTTGTAGGGTCTCAGTCGCAAGTCCATCTTGGCCTCCTTG
>NZ_JBODRQ010000045.1:0-25928 GCF_050633025.1 Aeromonas sp. | reverse complement strand
ATTGGGATCAGGCCAACTACCTGATGGCCACCGACATCGAGCCGATGCAGTCCAGTCTCAGCGAGCAGTTGGTCCAGCAGGTGGAGAAAACCCGCGCCGAGGTGGAGCTGATTTCGGCGCAGATGACTGGAGCCGGGAGGGTCATCAACCAGACACTGCTGTTGGCTACCGGCAGCTCCATTGCGCTGGGCATGCTGGTTGCCTGGGGGTTTAGTCGTCGGCTGACCCGTGACATCGCCTGCTTGGTAACCCGGGCGGGGCAGGTTGCGGATGGTCGGCTGGCGGCCGAGCCTTTGCCGATAAGGGGTCAGGATGAGCTGGGTGGATTGACCGGCTCCATCAACCGGATGTCTGCCCAGTTACGTGATCTGGTCGGCGAGTTGCAGGGCGCAGTGGGACAGGTCGAGGTGGCCTGTCTCGATGTGGGCAGCACCACCAGAGCCATAGTGGCGGATCTGACGGAGCAGGATCAGCGGGTTGATGCGGTGGCGGCGGCTATCGATCAGATGTCGGTGAGTGCTCGTGATGTGGCTGGCAACATTGCCGGTGTGGCGGATGGTGCCCATCAGGTGAAGCAGCAGACCCGTCAGGGAGAGGCCGCGCTGGCACGAATGAGCGATACCATGCAGCAGATTGCCACCATGATTGGGCAGGCCAACGAAGCCATGGGGCTGCTGGAGCATCAGAGTGAACAGGTGGGGCAGATCACCGAGGTGATCGCCACCATTGCGGAGCAGACCAATCTGCTGGCACTCAATGCGGCGATAGAAGCGGCACGGGCAGGCGAGCAGGGGCGCGGTTTTGCGGTGGTGGCCGACGAGGTGCGTCAGCTGGCGACCCGCACCCATCAATCAACCGCCGAGATCAGCCAGACTATTGCAGCCATCTCCCGGCAGACTCGTCAGACGGTGAGTACCGTCAGCAGCGGTACCCGGTTGGTGGAGCAGGGGCGGGATGCAGTCGGATTGGTGACCGATGCCCTGAGTGCCATGAACCAGCTGGTACAGTCGCTGTCGGGCCAGCTGGAGGCCATTTCGGTGGCAACCGAGCAGCAGTCGCAGGTGGCCGCAGAGGTATCCGGGACGGTCGACGACATTGCCGCGCTCAGTCGGCAATCCTGTCAGCGTAGTCGGCAGGGGGAGCAGATCGTAGCCAGACTGGCTGGCGATACCGGCAAGCTGAAGGCTGTCATCGCCCGCTTTGATCTTGATGCGTGAGATGGCGGGATCATCCCGCCATTGCTATTGCCATTCACCGAGCCGTCTGGCCCGTGGGTTTAGTCCAGCCGTCTGAAGGTGTGGTTGTCGAAGCTGCTGGTGGTCTCGCGATTGAGCAGGCTGACCAGCAAAATAGCCCGTTTATCTCCATCTGGTTCCATATAGATGGCTTCAAAGCCAGCCAATGGTCCCTCTTCAATCCGCACCTTGTCACCCGAGCAGGGCAGGCTGGCGTAGCAGGCTCTCGCCTCATCGCTGTCATCGCGGCTCATCAGCTGATAGACCAGCTTGCTGCTGATGGGGGTCCATTCACTGCCAAAGTGGATGATCCGGCTGATGCCACGGGTCGACTTCAGGGTGATCGGTGTCACCTCTTCCAGATCGACAAAGATAAACAGGTAGTTGGGGAACATGGGTTCCCGTACCGGAACTCGCTTGCCCCGGCGCAGCTTCTCGATCTCCACCATGGGGTAATAGGATTCGATGCCCTGGGCATCGAGGTGGGCGCGGGCGCGGGCCTCTTCCTTTGGTTTGCAGTAGGCCAGATACCATTTTTTCATATGATGAGTATGTTCGTGTTGCCGTGCTCGCGCATATGATAGCGGCGTCAATAAAAAAGGCCACGCATTGCGTGGCCTTTTTTGCCAAGTGAGCAATTACCAACCTTTGACCAGACCACCTTTGAACAGCTCCACCCCTTTCTTGTAGACATCATCGGTCTGGAAAGCCTGTACGAACTGTTTGACCTTCTCGTCGTCC
This sequence comes from Aeromonas sp., assembly GCF_050633025.1. Taxonomy (GTDB): domain Bacteria; phylum Pseudomonadota; class Gammaproteobacteria; order Enterobacterales; family Aeromonadaceae; genus Aeromonas. The sequence goes on along the minus strand of NZ_JBODRQ010000045.1, from coordinate 23,952 downwards.
TTGTTGTTGTCGCGGGCGACGATCAGGTTGACGTAGGGGGACTCTTTGTCTTCAACAAACAGGCCGTTTTCGGTCGGGGTCAGACCAATCTGACCGGCGAAGGTGTTGTTGATGATGGCCAAGTCCACATCTTCCAGCGAGCGCGGCAGCTGGGCTGCTTCCAGCTCGACAATCTTGAAATTGCGCGGGTTGCTGGCGATATCCAGCACGGTGGCTTCCAGACCAGCGCCATCCTTCAGGGTGATCAGACCCTGTTTTGCCAGCAGGATCAGGGAGCGGCCCAGGTTGGTCGGATCGTTCGGTACCGCGATCTGGGCGCCATCTTGCAGCTCGCTCAGCGCCTTGATCTTTTTGGAGTAACCGGCGATCGGGTAGACGAAGGTGTTGCCAACCGGCACCAGCTTGAAGCCGCGATCACGCACCTGTGCATCCAGATAAGGCTTGTGCTGGAAGGCGTTGACGTCGATGCTGCCATCGTTCAGCGCCACGTTCGGGGTGACATAGTCGGAGAAGTTGACCACCTCGACTGTCAGACCGTATTTCTCTTTGGCGACCTTGGCCGCCACTTCAACCAGTTCGGTCTCGGGGCCAGCAATGGCGCCCACTTTCAGAACCTTGCTCTCTTCTTTTTGACCGCAACCGGCCAGAACCAGACCAGCCAGCAGGGCAGCCGCAACGGATTTGATGCCAAATTTCATAAAACCTCCTGTCAGAAATCGACGATTAACGATGATCACATTTGTTGACCAGGCGCTCACCCGCGCTCTGGATAAGTTGAACCAGTACTACCAGGATAACTACGGTTACCAGCATGACGGTCGGGTCAAAGCGCTGATAACCATAACGAATACCCACATCCCCCAGACCACCGCCACCGATAGCCCCGGCCATGGCCGAGTAGTTCACCAGCGTGACGAGGGTAATGGTGACGCTGTTGAGGATGCCGGGCAGAGCCTCGGGCAGCAGCACCTTGGTGATGATTTGCAGCGGCTTGGCGCCCATCGCCTTGGCCGCTTCCAGCAGGCCGTCCGGCACTTCCATCAGGGCCCCTTCCACCAGACGGGCGATGAAAGGGATACAACCGACAGTCAACGGCACGATGGCGGCGATGGTGCCGATACTGGTGCCGACAATCAGCCGGGTCAGCGGAATAATCGCGACCAGCAGGATGATAAAGGGCACCGAGCGACCCACGTTGACCACCATGCCCAGAGTACGGTTGAGCAAGGGGTTGGCCAGGATCTGGCCCGCCTTGGTCACATGCAGTGCCACGCCGAGCGGCAGACCCAGCAGGCAGCCGAACAGAGCGGAGGCAAACACCATGATCAGGGTGTCGCCCAGGGCCGTGATGAGCAGATTAATCATGGCTTCGGACATAACCCATTACCTCCAGCTGAATGTGGTTGTCGATGAGAAACTGCTGGGTCGCCTCGCACTGGGCTTCATCCCCGAACAGCTCGGCCAGCAGGAAACCGAATTTGACGCCTCCGGCGTATTCGATGTCTGCGCTCAGAATGCTGATGTCGATATTGAAACGGCGGCTCGCCTCGGAGATTAGCGGCGTATCGACCGTGCTGCCGGTAAAGCCAAGCTTCACAAGCGGGTAGCTACCCGGCACCCGCTCCGCACTCATCCGATCCTGATACTCCTGCGGTACCTCCAGATGGATGGTGGAGTGGATGAAGTCACGCGCCAGCTGGGTCTTGGCGTTGCTGAAGAACCAGGCCACTTCGCCCTGCTCGATCAGGCGACCATCGCTGATGATGGCCACTTCGTCACAGATCCCTTTCACTACATCCATCTCGTGGGTAATGAGCAGGATGGTGAGCCCCAGCTTGACGTTGATCTCCTTGAGCAGGGTCAGGATCGAGCGGGTGGTCTGCGGATCGAGTGCCGAGGTGGCCTCGTCACAGAGGAGCACTTTGGGTGCTGGGGCCAATGCGCGGGCAATGGCGACGCGCTGTTTCTGACCGCCGGAAAGCTCGGACGGATAGGCCTGGGCACGGGCTTCCAGCCCTACCAGCGCCAGCAGCTCGGCAACCCGTTGCTGGATCTTCTCTTTGCTCCAGCCTGCCAGCTCCAGCGGAAAGGCGATGTTGGCAAACACGGTGCGGGAGGCAAGCAGGTTGAAGTGCTGGAAAATCATCCCGATCTGGCGGCGAGCCTGGGTCAGATCCCGTTCGCTCAGGGCGACCAGATCCTGGCCATCGACAATCACCTGGCCCTCTGTCGGGCGCTCCAGCAGGTTGACACAACGAATGAGGGTACTCTTGCCGGCACCTGAGGCACCGATCACCCCGAAAATTTTGCCTTGGGGTACATGCAGACTCACATCACGCAGGGCGTGCACGGCGTCACTGCCTGTACCGTAGACTTTGTTGAGACCGATCAACTTAATCATGGATTCTTCCGTGCTAACAGCCTTACAGCACAGGGCGCTACAGGCGAGAAAATTGGGCAGAGGTTCCACTGGGTTACTCTGTCATCATGGAGGATGATGCTAAGATGTCCGGATGGCTGTGTCAATGCATGTTTTTACGTCTAGACGTCTAAAAAAGTGATAAGGATTTCTGTCAGGCGGATAACGATCAGGATGGTATTGTTGCTCTGCCAGATCCTGTTTTGTTTCTGCGGTACATGGCCGAATTAAAGATGCTTTATTTCGGGTAAGTGCTGGTTTTATTAGTGTGTCAGCCCGTTTCTGTTCACATCTGCTGTCGAGCTTAATGCTCCTCCATCGTTACACAAATTGCTGCACAAATCGTTCCCTATTCGTGACCGGAGCACCTGATCGCCACTTTGTCGGCGTCAACCTTGATGCAGCGCAAGGGGGGCACGGATAGGGATTGGGTCGGTGGCGCCGTTTTTTTATACTAATGACGTTGACAAGCATGGAGGGCAGTGCGATGAGATTCCAACAGATCAAAGAGTTGCTGCACTATCTTGAGCAGGTACATCACCAGCTCGGACTCTGTTACGGACGCTTGACCAGTCAGGTGGACAGCGAACGTAGCAGGATGTTGCTGGTCTATCTGCAAGGGCGTGAGGATGCGGCCAGTGCCCATCTGCACGAATATGCCGCTCAGCTGGGAGAGGCGGTCAGGGAGACCTGGCTGAATCAGAGTTTCAGCGAGGATATGTTGTCTGCCATCACCCGCTTCGAGCTGCCGGCATCAGTCCAGACCCAGGATATCGTTACTCAGGTATGCCGCTGGGAAGAGCAACTGGTGGGCGAGCTGAGCCATCTGGCCCGGGAGTGCCCGACACCGGCCACCACCGCTTTGCTCGAGAATCTGGCCGGGCTGGAGCAGACCCGCCTGACCCGACTGGTGCACGGGGTGCATCGACTCGACGACATGTAACGGGTGATAAGCGCCAAACACGCAAGATGACGGCCAAACAAAAGGGCCCGGCAGCAGTGCCGGGCCCTTCCCATTGGATATCTGCTGATTTGCAGTGAGCCTGCGTCAGCCCTGCTGCTCGGCCGCGTAGAGGGCGGCCCCGATAATGCCCGCCTGATTGAGGCTGGCCGCCGGAATCAGCGGCGCTCGGGTCTCGATGCGATCGACAAACTTCTCCAGCTTGGCTGCGCTGCCCCCCCCCAGAATGAAGAGGTCGGGGGAGAAGAGAAACTCGAGGCGCGCCAGATACTTGTTGAAGCGCTTGCCCCAGCGGTTCCAGGAGAGATCTTCCCGCTTGCGCACCGCATCGGAGCAGTAGTGCTCGGCGACCATTCCTTCCAGCATCAGATGGCCCAACTCGGTGTTGGGTAGCAGATGGCCGTTAACGAAGACTGCTGTGCCGATGCCGGTGCCGACCGTGATGAGGATGATGACCCCCTTGCGATCTTTACCGGCGCCAAAGCGCATCTCGGCCAGACCGGCGGCATCGGCATCGTTCAGCACATAGCAGGGTTTGCCGGTGACATCGGCAAACAGGTAGGCTGCATCGGTTTCAACCCAGCTTTTGTCGATGTTGGCAGCACTCTTGGCAACCCCGTTGTGGATGATGGCAGGAAAGCCGCAGCCCACCGGCCCCTTCCAGTCGAAGTGCTCTACCAGCGCCTTGAGGGTATGGGCGATGGCGGCCGGGGTGGCCGGTTGTGGCGTGGCAATGCGGTGGCGCTCGCCAATCAATTCGCCTGTTTTGGTATCGACCAGACAGCCCTTGATCCCCGAGCCTCCAATATCCACTCCCAACATATGCATCTGTGTTGTCCTTGTTGTGTGCCGACCAGTTTGCAGTGACCACGCTGTTATGGGCACTGCAGGTCGGCAGAGCATGAAAAAAGTGCTGCAATCCGGCAAGGGGCAGATCACTTATGCGTGATCCGACAGACCTTTTTCGATGCAGCGGATCAACAAACGGGTCTTCTTGTTCTCTTCATCCTGACGCCGGGCAAGGGTAGCCAGCGCCCATTCGATATGTTCGGCCACCATGGGCTCGGCGGTGGTCAGCCCCAGTTGTAGGGCGGCGATTACCTCGGGGGGCGCCGGGCCATTGCCAAGGGCGACTGCCAGATTGCGGCGCCAGCGTTGATAGCCGATGCGGCGGATTGGGCTCCCCTCGGTCTGTTTGAGAAAGTCGCTCTCGCTCCAGCGCCACAGCGCCAGCAGGGGCGGGCGATGCAGGGCGGGGCGCGGGCTGAAGTCGGGCTCCGGGCTGGCATCGGCGTAGCGATTCCAGGGGCAGATAAGCTGGCAGTCGTCGCAGCCGTAGATGCGGTTGCCCATCAGGGGGCGAAACTCTTCCGGAATAGGGCCGTCGTTCTCGATGGTGAGATAGGAGATGCAGCGGCGGCCATCCACCACATAGGGGGCGACAATGGCGCCGGTGGGGCAGATGTTGATGCAGGCGACGCACTTGCCGCACAGCTCCTTCTCCACTGGCTGGTCGAGCGGCAGCGGCAGGTTGAGCAACAGCTCACCGAGAAAGAAGAAGGATCCGGCCGATTCGTTGAGCAGCAGTGAGTGTTTGCCAACCCAGCCGAGGCCCGCCTTGGCCGCCAGCGGCCGCTCGAGGATGGGGGCGGAGTCGACGAAGGGGCGCCACTCACCCAAGGTCTCTTCAGTGCCTTGAAACAGCTCGGCGCAGCGCGCTTCGATGCGATCACCCAGCTGTTTGAGCCGGTTGCGCAGCACCTTGTGGTAGTCACGGCCGAGGGCATAGCGGCTGATATAGCCGAGGGTCGGATCGCGCAGGGTCGCGGCGAAGCCCGCCTCGAACGGCAGGTAGTTCATCCGCACCGACAACACCCGCACCGTGCCCGGCAGCAGCTCGTGGGGGCGCGCGCGCATCATGCCGTGGCGCGCCATGTAATCCATGCTGCCGTGATAGCCCGCATCCAGCCAGGCCTGCAATCTCGGCTCTTCGATACGCAGATCGGTGTCGGTGATACCCGCCTGGTCAAATCCTAGCTCCCGTGACCAGAGCTTGATATCGTGGGCCAGTTGGTGGAAGTCAGGTGCGCTCATGTGGCTTGGCCTGGCCGGCGTTTGCTGGCGTGGGTCGATTGATAAGAGGCGGGAGCCGTCATGGTAGAGATCATCAGGGGCGCGTTAGGCACAAAAGAGGGGGGCAGTTTACCACAGGGGCTGTGGCAGACTGAACAGATCCGCGCACTGGAGCGCAACTGGGCCGCGCGTGAGGGGCAACCTCTCTATGCCCTGATGGAGCGAGCCGGTGCCGCGCTGCGCACCTATGCCACCCTGCATTGGCCCGACAGTCGCTGCTGGTGGATTTTCGTCGGCCCTGGTAATAACGGCGGTGATGGCTATGTGCTGGCCCGCCTTGCCCGCCAGATTGGCATCGAGGTGGTGGTGATTGCCGCCAGAGCACCCGACCAGCTGAAGGGGGATGCCAGACGGGCCGCCGATGAGTGGCTGGCGGCCGGTGGTCGGGTCTGGCTGGCCGAGCAGTTTGATGGGGACCAGCACTCCGCCCCGGATCTGGTGGTCGATGCCCTGTTTGGCACCGGCGTCAACACGCCCCTCTCGCCACTACTGACAAAGATCGTCTCAACAATCAATGGCTTGGCTGTGCCCGTGCTGGCGGTGGATCTCCCCTCCGGCCTCAACGGTGATACCGGCCGTGCCATGGGGGCCGTGGTGCAGGCCACTCGCACCCTCACCTTTATCGGTATCAAGCAGGGGATGCTCACCGGCGACGGGGTGGATTGCGTCGGCCAGCTCGACTGTGATCCCCTTGGCGTGACGCCTGATGACACTATGCTGCCCGCAGTCTGGCGTATCGATTATCCGCTGCTCTGCACGCAGCTGACCCCGCGCCAGCGCGCTTCCCACAAGGGCTCTTATGGCAAGGTACTGCTGGTGGGGGGCAATCGCGGCATGCAGGGGGCCATCGTGCTGGCTGCCCGCGCCTGCCTGCGGGCGGGGGCCGGGCTGGTGCGGGTATGTCAGCATCCGGAACATCCGCCGGTTAGCCTCTATCAACCCGAACTGATGAGTCTCACTACCGCAGATGACGAGGGGTGGGCGTCGGTGCGGGTCATTGGCCCCGGGCTCGGTCAGGATGAATGGGGAAGAGCGCAAATCGCTCGTAATCTCACCGATCGGCTGCCACTGGTTTTGGACGCCGATGGATTGAATTGGCTGGCACAATCTCCCCGCCATCAGGATAATTGGGTGCTCACGCCCCATCCCGGCGAAGCAGCGCGCCTGTTGGGATGCTCCATTGTCGACATTGAAACCGACCGGTTTGCTGCCGTGCAGGCGCTGCAGCGGCGCTATGGCGGTGTGGTGTTGTTAAAAGGGGCGGGAACACTTATTTATGACGGCGAGCGGGTCGCTCTTTGTTGTGAAGGCAATCCCGGCATGGCAAGTGGCGGCATGGGCGATCTGTTATCTGGTATAATTGCCGCCCTTTTGGCCCAGGGCTGGTCTGCCACCATGGCAAGCTGGCTGGGCGCCGTGATCCACGGCGAGGCCGCAGATCAGGCCGCCGCCGACGGCGAGCGGGGCATGCTGGCGTCAGATCTGCTGCCGCTGATCCGCAAACTGGTTAATCCCGACACCATTACAAGTTAAAAAGAAGAACATGGCAAAACAGTTGATGATGACACTGCCGGACGAGGCAGCAACCGTGGCACTGGGTGGCCGTCTGGCACAGGCTTGCCAGCAGGCGACCACAGTGTTTTTGCATGGCACGCTTGGCGCCGGTAAAACCACCCTGACCCGCGGCTGGGTGCAGGGCCTTGGCCATCAGGGCAAGGTAAAAAGCCCGACTTACACCTTGGTCGAACCCTATGAGCTCGATGGCTGGCAGGTCTACCATTTCGATCTCTATCGCCTGGCTGATCCGGAAGAGCTGGAATTCATGGGCATTCGGGACTATTTTGCCGCCAACACTCTCTGTCTGGTGGAGTGGTCCGAGAAGGGCGAGGGCTGGTTACCGGCTCCCGACCTTGAAATTACCCTCACTTATGTAGGCGAGCAGCGCGAGGTTCTGATAGAGGCCCGCACTGCTATTGGCGAAGCCATTCTGGAACGGTTGTCATCTACGTGCGCTTGATCCTTGTTATTGCTCTCTCTTTGATGGCGTTACCCTCCTGGGCGAATCAGCTCAAGAGCGTACGAATCTGGCCATCACCGGATAACACCCGGGTGGTGCTCGACATGAGCAGCGCCCCCAACTTCAACTACTTCACCCTCACCGGCCCGGATCGGCTGGTGATCGATCTGAAAGGGGCTAGCAATGCCGCCAATCTTGCCCGGATCGAGAACAACAGCGAACTGGTGCGCAAGATCCGCCAGAGCACTCCGCTTGAGAAGGGGGGGCTGCGGTTGGTGATGGATCTCAGCTCCGCCATCAAGCCGGTGGTCTTTCCGTTGGCACCAGCCGGGCCTTATGGCCACCGTCTGGTCATCGATCTCCCTTATGAAGAGAAGCGCTCGGCGGCTGCGGTGCAAGCCATACCCGTTGGTGGCAAGGGGCGCGGGGTGGTGATTGCCATCGACCCGGGCCACGGCGGGGAAGACCCGGGCTCCATCGGCCCGCGCCGTACCTACGAGAAGCGGGTGACGCTGGCGGTCTCCCAGAAGCTGGCGGCACTGATCGACCGCGAGCCGGGGATGCGCGCCGTGATGACCCGTCGTGGCGATTACTTCGTCGACCTCAACAAGCGCTCCGAGATTGCCCGTAAGGCCAAGGCGGATCTGCTGGTATCTGTGCATGCGGACAGCTTCCACAACTCCACGCCCCGTGGTGCCTCGGTCTGGGTCTTGTCGACCAACCGTGCCAACCGCGAGATGGGTAGCTGGCTGGAGAAGCAGGAGAAACAGGGCGAGCTGCTGGGCGGTGTCGGCAAGGTGTTGGCGGAATCCGATCCCAACCCCTATCTGGCGCAGACCTTCCTCGACCTCTCCATGGACAAGTCCCGTGCCGAAGGGTATGACGTCAGCCGCCAGATCCTGCGCTCCATGGGCAAGGTTGCCCGACTGCACAAGAAGGCGCCGGAGCACGCCAGTCTGGCGGTGCTGAAAGCGCCGGATATTCCCTCTGTGCTGGTAGAGACCGGATTTATCTCCAACCATGCGGAAGAGAAGCTGCTGGCCACCGCCAGCTATCAGGATCAGCTGGCCCGCGCCATCTTCGAGGGGATCCGCAACTACTACCGCGCCCACCCGACCAAGGGGGCCATGCTGACCGGCAAGGGGCAGGTGAGCCAACCTGCCGCTACTCGCCCTGCACCGGTAGCCCGGCAGCCGGTGAGCCAGCCCAGGCAGGCACAGTCGCAGCTGGTAGTGACCAACAAGATGCCCGCTACTGCCCGCGACGGCGGTGCTGGGAGCGGCTCCGGAGTCGGGGTGATCAAGCCTTACTCGGCGGCAGCGCAAGAGAGCGGTGCGCCGGTCAGCAGTGTGGGGGACTATGACAAATCGCGGATGCTCCGCCATGTGGTCAAACGGGGTGAGAGCCTCTCCCGCCTTGCCGAGAAGCATGGAGTGAGTCAGTCCACTCTGGTGGAGATCAACCAGCTGCGCAGCCGGGATATTCAGATTGGTCAGACTATCTATATCCCCCAGCAGGGGCAGAGCCGCGCTGCCGCCCCCGTTCGCAGTGACGACAAGTCGCAGATGATCCGCCATGTGGTCAAGCGGGGGGAGAGTCTCTCCCGCCTTGCCGAGAAACATGGAGTGAGTCAGGCTCGGCTGGTGGAGATCAACAAGCTCAAGTCGCGGGATATTCAGGTAGGGCAGGTGCTCTACATTCCGCAAAACTGACGCGCGGGAGCGGGTGATGCCGTTCCCGCTGTTAGCGAATACCATCAGCAAGATTGAAATTCAGGAGTCAGCGATGCCGATCCGTATATTGCCCCCGATTCTGGCCAACCAGATTCCGGTTGGTGGAGAGGTGGTGGATCGGCCCTCCTGGAGCCTTAAGAGACTGACCATCCGCAAGATAGAAATTCAGGAGTAAATGATGCCGATCCGTATTTTGCCACCCATTCTGGCCAACCAGATTGCAGCCGGAGAGGTGGTGGAGCGGCCCTCTTCTGTGGTGAAAGAGCTGGTGGAGAACAGCCTGGATGCGGGTGCCGACAGGGTCGAGATCGACATCGACAAGGGGGGCGCCAAGCTGATCCGCATCCGTGACAACGGCTGTGGCGTCGCCAAGGACGAGCTGGTGCTGGCGCTGTCGCGTCATGCGACCTCCAAGGTGGCCACGCTGGACGATCTGGAAGGGATCAACAGCCTCGGTTTTCGCGGTGAAGCGCTCGCCTCCATCAGCGCGGTCTCCCGTCTCACCTTCACCTCCCGTACCGCCGAGCAGTCCGAAGCCTGGCAAGCTCAGGCCGAAGGGCGCGAGATGAGCGTTACCATCAAGCCGGCGGCCCATCCGGTGGGCACCACGGTGGAGGTGGTGGATCTCTTCTTCAATACCCCGGCGCGGCGCAAGTTCATGCGCAGCGAAAAGACCGAGTTTGCCCATATCGACGAGCTGGTGCGCCGTATCGCGCTCTCCCGCTTCGATGCCACCCTGATCCTGCGCCACAACGGCAAGGTGGTGCGCCAGTACAAGGCTGCCAATACCGTGCCGGAGCAGGAGCGTCGCCTCGCCGCCGTTTGCGGCACCCCCTTCATGCACCATGCGCTGGCGGTGGAGAGCGAACACAGTGATGTGCGTTTGTGGGGCTGGTTGGCGACCCCCGAGGGCGCCAGACCGCAGAACGATCTGCAATACACCTATGTCAATGGCCGGATGATGCGCGACAAGCTCATCAACCACGCCATTCGTCAGGCCTATGACGAGCTGCTGCCTCCCGATCGCTTCGCCGCTTATGTGCTCTATATCGAGCTGGATCCCCGTCAGGTGGACGTCAACGTTCACCCTGCCAAGCACGAGGTGCGCTTCCATCAGGCGCGGCTGATCCACGACTTTATCTTTCAGGCACTCTTTACCGCCTTGCGCCGCGAAGGGGTGAGCGCCGTTCATCAGGACGCGCCGCTGGCCGAGACGCTGGTCGAGTTGCCGGTCAGCCCGCAGATTGAATATCCCGGTCAGGCGCCACGCCCTGAGTGGTACGGTGCCGAGCACAGCTACCGGGCACCTGCACAGGTGCGGGAGGGGGGCGGTGGTGCAGGTCGGGCCAGTAATTATCAAGCGCCCGAGCCGCCGAGCCGGGAGGCGATGCGTGGCATGGTCGCTCTGCTCACTACGCTGCCTATCGCAACTGCGGCTGAGGCTGCTCCCGCACAGTCCACCGACACAGTGCCGTCACCCAAACAGGGGGGATGTCGCGCCCTGGCACTGGTGGAGCAGGCCTACCTGTTGATCGAGCGGGATAATCAGCTGGCGCTGCTTTCGCTGGTACGCGCCGAGCGTGTGCTGCTACGCCACTGGCTGCTGGAGACCTGGGGTCAGGGACTGGCGGCCCAGCCGCTGTTGCTGCCGGTCTCCTTCAAGCTGCCGAAGAATTTGATCGCGCTGGTGACCGAGCAGGAACGTTTGCTGAAACGGATGGGGCTGGAGTTGAAAAGCGGCGGGCGCGACACCATGATCCTGACTCGGGTGCCTGCTCTGCTGCGTCAGACCGATCTGGTGCGTCTGTTACCCGAATTGCTGCAAATTATCGAGGGCGGATCTGACAGTGATGCTGGCCAGCAGGCTGAAGTATTATGCCAATGGCTGGTGGAGCAGGGGATAAGCCGCGAAAAAATATACGATTTTTCAACTGCCAGTCGTCTACTGACGGAACTTGTGGCCGCTCACGCTGACCAACTGACAGATATTCGCATGGTACGCCTGCTTTCATTGGCGACCGTGCTGGAGGAGTTTGAACATGGCGAGTGACTTGCCGACCGCAATTTTTCTGATGGGGCCGACGGCCTCCGGCAAGACGGATCTCGCCATTGAACTGTGTCAGGTGTTGCCCTGCGACATCATCAGCGTCGATTCGGCGCTGATCTATCGCGGCATGGATATCGGCACGGCCAAGCCGACCGCCGATGAGCTGGCACGGGCCCCGCACCGGCTGATCGACATTCTCGATCCCGCTATGAGCTATTCGGCAGCCGATTTTTGCAAGGATGCCCTGCGGGAGATGAAAGAGATCGCCGACCGCGGTCGCATTCCGCTGCTGGTGGGCGGCACCATGCTCTATTTCAAGGCGCTGCTGGAGGGATTGTCGCCATTGCCCTCCGCCGATCCCGCCATTCGTGCCGGGATTGAGGAAGAGGCTGCCCGCCTCGGTTGGCAGGCGCTGCACGATGAGCTGGTGCGTATCGACCCGGTCGCCGGGGCTCGTATTCATCCCAATGACCCGCAGCGGCTCAGCCGGGCGCTGGAGGTTTACCGCATCAGCGGCAAGACCCTTACCGAGTTGACGCAAGTGCAGGGGGAGGGCTTGCCCTATCGGGTGCAGCAGTTTGCCATCGCCCCGAGCGATCGCGCCGTGCTGCATCAGCGTATCGAACAGCGCTTTGACAAGATGCTGCAAGGCGGTTTTGAACAGGAGGTTCGTGCGCTGATGGCGCGCGGCGATCTGCATCCGGATCTCCCCTCCATTCGCTGTGTGGGTTATCGCCAAATGTGGGACTACCTGTGCGGTGAAGTGGGGTATGATGAGATGCGTTATCGTGGCATTGTTGCCACACGCCAATTGGCAAAACGACAGATGACCTGGTTGCGCGGCTGGTCCGATGTGACCTGGTTGGAATCTGGTGAGTCTGGCAATCTCGACCGCGTGCTTGCTCGCGCTGGTGCGGCTTGACACTCCCTGTATAATCAGGTTGTTATATTGATATTCGGTGTTTAAAAACAACAAACTATAAGGAAAAGAAAAATGGCTAAGGGGCAATCTCTCCAAGACCCGTTTTTGAATGCGCTGCGCCGTGAGCGGATTCCTGTTTCTATCTATTTGGTGAACGGCATCAAACTGCAAGGTCAGATCGAGTCTTTTGACCAGTTTGTTATCCTGCTGAAAAACACCGTGAGCCAGATGGTTTACAAGCACGCCATCTCGACTGTCGTACCGGCCCGTGCCGTCAATCATCACCAGCCCACTCCGGGTGGCGCGGCTGATGAACAGGGTGATGCCGAGGCGTGATATCCCTGGGCGAGTCGATTCGCCAACTCAGATTCATCATGATTCCTGTTAAGGAGCAAGCGCTTGTTTGACCGTTATGAAGCTGGCGAACAGGCCGTTCTGGTGCATGTCAACTTCAGTGATGAGGGTGAGCGGGAGGATCTGGAAGAGCTCAAGATGTTGGTGAGCTCGGCCGGAGTCAATGCGCTGGGAGTAATTACCACCAGTCGCAGTGCGCCCAGTGCCAAATTTTTTGTCGGCAGTGGCAAGGCTGAAGAGATCGCGTCCCAAGTCCAGATGCTGGATGCCGACGTCGTCATCTTCAACCATGCCCTGACCCCTGCCCAGGAGCGCAACCTGGAGCGTCTGTTCCAGTGCCGGGTGGTGGACCGAACCGGCCTGATCCTCGATATCTTTGCCCAGCGCGCCCGTACCCACGAAGGTAAACTGCAGGTCGAACTGGCCCAGTTGCGTCATCTTTCCACTCGTCTGGTGCGAGGCTGGACCCACCTTGAGCGTCAAAAGGGCGGGATCGGTCTGCGTGGCCCGGGTGAAACCCAGCTTGAAACTGACCGGCGTCTGCTGCGGGAACGCATCAAGGCGATTTTGCGTCGGCTCGACAAGGTGGCCAAGCAGCGGGAGCAGGGACGCCGTGCCCGCAACCGCAACGAAGTGCCGACGGTGTCACTGGTTGGTTACACCAACGCAGGAAAGTCCACTTTGTTCAACCAACTTACAGCTGCCAGCGTGTATGCTGCCGACCAATTGTTCGCAACTCTGGATCCCACCCTGCGTAAACTGGTGATCCGGGATGTGGGTGATGTGATTTTGGCGGATACAGTTGGATTTATTCGACACTTGCCCCATGATCTGGTCGCGGCCTTCAAGGCGACCCTGCAGGAGACCCGTGAAGCGGATCTGCTGCTGCATGTGGTGGACTGTGTCGATGAGCAGATGCAGGAGAATATCGACTCCGTGCAGCAGGTATTAGCCGAGATTGAAGCCGATGACAGGCCCCAGCTGATGATCTGCAACAAGATCGACAAGCTGGCGGATCGTACGGCAGGTCTGGAGCGAGATGACGAGGGGCGCCCGTTGCGTGTCTGGCTGTCGGCCCAGACTGGTGAAGGGTGTGAATATCTGTTTCAGGCCCTGACCGAGCTGCTAGCCGGCGCCATGGTGCATCACACCCTGCAGTTGCCGCCTTCTGCCGCGAGATTGCGCAGTGCGCTCTATCAGTTGAAAGGGATTGAGCAAGAAGGTTTTAGCGAGGAGGGGGATTTTGTGCTGGAAGTCCGCTTGCAAGTGGCCGACTGGAACCGCCTCGTGAAACAGGAAGGTGAGAGTTTACAACGCTTTATCAGACATTGATTCGTCGGTGAATGCTGACAGGCTTCATCAACGATGAGGGTTCGATAGAGATGATATCCATCCGCAAGTATTAATGGAGACGCTGATGGCTTGGAATGAGCCTGGTAACAACGGCAAAGACCGTGACCCCTGGGGGAATAACGGCAAGAATCAGGGACCCCCTGATCTGGATGAAATGCTGCGCAAAGTGAGTCGCCGTTTCGGTGGCTTGTTTGGTGGCGGCAAATCTGGCGGCGATGTAGGTCGCTTTGGTATCTCCATCGCGCTGGTTGTGGCTGTGGTGGTGTGGGTCGTCAGCGGCTTCTACACCATTCGCGAAGCGGAGCGTGGGGTAGTGCTGCGTTTTGGGGAGTATTCCCATAATGTGGACCCGGGCTTGCGCTGGAAGCCGACCTTTATCGATGAGGTGATCCCGGTGGATGTCGAGTCCGTGCGTTCCCTGCCTGCCTCCGGTTTCATGCTGACTCAAGATGAGAACGTGGTACGGGTCGAGATGGACGTGCAGTACCGCGTGGTCAATCCCGAGCAGTATCTGTTCAGCGTGACCAAGGCCGACGAGAGTCTGAGTCAGGCCACTGATAGCGCCCTGCGCTATGTGGTGGGCCACACCAAGATGGACGATGTGCTGACGACTGGTCGTGAGAAGGTGCGTCAGGAGACCTGGCAGGTGATCGATGGCATCATCGAGCCCTACCAGATGGGTCTGCAGATCGTTGATGTCAACTTCCTGCCAGCGCGTCCGCCGGAAGAGGTGAAAGACGCCTTTGATGACGCCATCGCCGCCCAGGAAGATGAGCAGCGTTTCATTCGTGAAGCGGAAGCCTATGCCCGTGAAGTGGAGCCCAAGGCCCGTGGCCAGGTGAAACGTCTGGAGCAGGAAGCCGAAGCGTACAAATCTCAGATCGTGCTGAAGGCGCAGGGTGAGGTTGCTCGCTTCAACGAGCTGTTGCCCCAGTATCAGGCCGCCCCCGAGCTGACCCGTGAGCGTATCTATCTGGAAACGATGGAAGAGCTCTATCAGCAAGCCAACAAGGTGGTGGTCGACATGCCGGCTGGCAACAACAGTATGATCTACCTGCCCCTCGACAAACTCTCTGGCAAAGCAAACGCAGTACAGCCAGCGTTGCCGGCCAGTGCTCCGGTGGCTGAAGCGACCCCTGCGTCCAACGAAGGTGCCAATTCTACACCGACTCCACTGCGTGGCGGTGACCGTTTCAGCTCAGGGAGAAACTGATAGATGAAAAAATTAGCTATTGGTGCAATCGCTGTTGCGGCTATGGTCTGTTTTTCTTCTGTCTTCATAGTGAATGAAGGGCAGAAGGGGATTGTGGTGCAGTTTGGCAAGGTGAAACGGGTTGACTCCGGTGAGCCGCGTCTTTACGAGCCGGGTCTGCACTTCAAGGTGCCGCTCATCGACCAGGTTCGCAAGATGGATGCTCGTATCCAGACGCTGGAAGGCCAGGCTGATCGCTTTGTTACGTCCGAGAAGAAGGACCTGATCATCGACTCCTACGTGAAGTGGAAGATCGAGGACTTCTCCAAGTACTACCTGGCAACTGGTGGTGGCAACAAGTTGCAGGCCGAGGACCTGCTCAAGCGCAAGATCAACAACGGTCTGCGTTCCGAGATCGGTAACCGCACCATCAAGGATATCGTTTCCGGTGAGCGCAGTACCGTGATGGAAGATGCGTTGATGAAGATGGCGCGCTCTTCCGAGCTCGGTATCAAGGTTGTCGATGTGCGGATCAAGCAGATCAACCTGCCGGTGGAGGTCTCCAGCTCCATCTATCAACGGATGCGAGCCGAGCGGACCGCAGTTGCCCGTGAGCACCGCTCTCAGGGTCGTGAGCAGGCCGAGATCCTGCGTGCCGATATCGACCGCAAAGTGACCGTCATGATCGCCGATGCCGAGAGTAATGCTCGCCAACTGCGTGGTGAGGGGGATGCGGAAGCCGCCAAGATTTATGCCGACAGCTACAAGAAAGACCCCGAGTTTTTCAGCTTCGTGCGTAGCATGGAGGCTTATCGCAAGAGCTTCGCTGGTGGCAACGACCTGATGGTGTTGAAGCCGGACAGCGAGTTCTTCCGTTACCTCAAGTCTCCTCACGCCACCAAGCAGTAATCGCCACGAGGTCATATTCAAAGGGTCTGCATTGGTCAGGCCCTTTTGTTTTTGGTGCCAATACCCACCTTCGACCGAGGGCTGGTTGCATTGAAGGAGATAGGATGTTGACATCCATGCTGATGGGGTTGGGATTGCTGTTGTTGTTCGAGGGGCTCGGCCCGCTGTTGATGCCCAGGGCATGGCAGCAGATGTTGCGGCTGCTGAGCGATCAGCCACCGGAGCAGTTGCGCCGTATCGGCGGCTCGCTAGTGGTGGCGGGTAGCGTGATCCTCTGGATGCTGAGTCGCTGAGTCTGGCGCAATGCACTGTCCAGCAGATTGCAGACAATAAAAAAGAGGCCGAAGGCCTCTTTTTTCATGCATGTCGTTTACTCAGGTATTGCGCTGCACGGCCATGTGGGCCAGTGTTTCCAGCGCGTGCTTGTGCGGGGAGTCAGGCAGTATGGCGAGGGCGGCAATGGCCTTGTCGGCCTCTTCCCTGGCACGCATGCGGGAGTACTCCAGTGCGCCGGTACGATCGAGAATGCCGAGGATCTGCTCAAGATGCTCCATGCCGTTACGGTGCAGGATGGCATCGCGCACCAGCTGGCGCTCTTGTGGCGTACCCATTTCCATGGCGCGCAGCAGCGGCAGGGTTGGTTTGCCTTCGGCCAGATCGTCACCGACGTTCTTGCCCATCTCTTCGCTCTGGGAGCAGTAGTCCATCACGTCATCGATGATCTGGAAGGCGGTGCCCAGATACATACCGTAGTCGGTCATGGCTTGTTCGACCGGCTCAGGCTGATGGGTCAGCACGGCGGCGAGTCGGGTGGCGGCCTCGAACAGCTTGGCGGTCTTGCAGTAGATGACCGTCATGTAGCTCTCTTCGGTGGTGTCCGGATCGTTGCAGTTCATCAGCTGCAACACTTCTCCTTCGGCGATGGTGTTGGTGGCATCCGAGAGGATCTCCATCACCCGCAGGTTGGAGAGCTCACTCATCATCTGGAAGGAGCGGCTATAGAGGTAGTCACCGACCAGCACGCTGGCGGCATTGCCAAACATGGCGTTGGCGGTCTCCCTGCCACGGCGCAGGTCGGATTCGTCGACCACGTCGTCATGCAGCAGGGTAGAGGTGTGAATGAATTCGATGATGGCGGCCAGTTTCAGGTGATCCTCACCATCATAGCCCAAGGCGCGAGCGGCCATCACGGTCAGCATGGGGCGCATCCGCTTGCCGCCGGCGCTGACAATATAGAAACCCAGCTGATTGATCAGACTAACGTCGGACTGGAGTCGGGCCAGGATCAATTCATTGACCGCCGTCATGTCGGCGGCACAGAGCGCACGGATAGTCTGTTGGTCCATAAGTCTCGTAACGTGACAGCAGCAATAACTGCGATTTTTAACAATGGTGGGGATTCTACACGATTTCACAATGGGTTACAGTTAAGCGTTTATCCACGGCGGCAGATATGCGCACAAAATAAACTTTTTGCTAAATTGGCCTTGCCTGAGCAGATCGATTTGCGTAGAATGCCCGCCCATTGTTATAGGTTTTTGCGCATGTCTGGCCTTGAGCAAAAGACATGCCTTTACGGAGTTAATCAAATGTACGCGGTATTCCAAAGCGGCGGAAAACAACACCGTGTGGCCGAAGGTCAAATCGTTCGTCTGGAAAAGCTGAACGTTGAGACTGGCGCTACCATCGACTTCAACGAAGTTCTGATGGTCGCTGCAGGCGACACTTTTAAAGTAGGTGCTCCTTTCGTTGAAGGTGGCAAGGTTGTAGCTGAAGTTGTGGCTCACGGCCGTGGCGAGAAAGTGACTATCGTCAAGTTCCGTCGTCGTAAGCACCACCGTAAGCAAGCGGGCCACCGTCAGTGGTTCACTGAAGTCAAAATCACTGGCATCAGCGCTTAATTAGAGGAGTCCGATAGATGGCACACAAAAAAGCTGGCGGTTCATCCCGCAACGGTCGCGATTCTGAAGCCAAACGCCTGGGCGTGAAGCGTTTCGGTGGCGAAACAGTTCTGGCTGGCAGCATCATCGTTCGTCAGCGCGGTACCAAGTTCCACGCTGGTGAGAACGTTGGTCTGGGCAAGGACCACACCCTGTTCGCTACCGCGAACGGTAAGGTGCAGTTCGAAGTTAAAGGTCCGCTGAATCGTAAGTACGTTAGCATCGTTGCTGAGTAATTACGGACCGCAAGGATCCGAAGCCCCGCCAACAGGCGGGGCTTTTGTTTTTCTGACGTCTTTCTGATGTCGTTGACGAAAAAACGGAACGCAGCTGACATTGGCCCTGACAGGCATGATTGGCAAGATGCGTATCGCCCGCAGGGGTCTGTACCACTATAATTGCGTATCGGTTTTTCGAATTAAGGTGACGGTTACCTATGAAGTTTGTTGATGAAGTCCAGATTCGAGTCGATGCCGGTGACGGTGGTAACGGTTGTGTAAGCTTTCGCCGTGAAAAATATATTCCCAACGGGGGTCCGGACGGCGGTGACGGTGGTGACGGTGGCGACGTGTATCTGGTTGCCGATGAGAACCTCAACACCCTGATCGACTACCGTTTTGAGCGCTTCCATGCTGCCGAACGTGGCGAGAATGGTCAGAGCGCCAACTGTACTGGTCGTCGCGGCAAGGATAAGATCCTGCGTGTGCCGGTTGGTACCCGTGCGACCGATGACGATACCGGTGAACTGCTGGGAGACCTGACCCACCACGATCAGAAGCTGCTGGTTGCCAAAGGTGGTTTCCACGGTCTGGGCAACACCCGTTTCAAGAGCTCCGTCAACCGTGCTCCCCGTCAGAAGAGCAATGGTACTCCGGGTGAAGTGCGTACCCTGAAACTGGAGTTGCTGCTGCTGGCCGATGTCGGCATGCTGGGCCTGCCCAACGCCGGTAAGTCTACCTTTATTCGCGCCGTTTCTGCGGCTCGTCCAAAAGTAGCCGATTATCCCTTTACTACCCTGGTGCCAAACCTGGGTGTGGTGCGTGGTGAAAACTCCCGTTCTTTCGTGATCGCCGATATCCCGGGTCTGATCGAAGGCGCTGCCGAAGGCGCAGGCCTGGGTATCCGCTTCCTGAAACACCTCGAGCGTTGCCGCGTGCTGATCCACCTGGTGGATATCTGCCCGGTTGATGGCTCTGATCCTGCTGAAAATGCCGTGACCATCGTCAAGGAGCTGGAGAAGTACAGTCCGGAACTGGCTGGCAAGCCGCGCTGGTTGGTGTTCAACAAGATGGATCTGATCCTGGAAGAAGAAGCCCAGGAGGTGATGGATCGCGTCAAGGCAGCCCTGAACCACGAAGGTCCGGTCTATGCCATCACTGCCATTAGCAAGGAAGGTACCAAGAAGGTCTGCTACGACATTCTGGATCTGCTGGATACCATGCCCCGTCAGCTGGCGGAAGATGCCAAAGACGCCATCGAGAAGGTGGAGTTCAAGTGGGACGACTACCATAAGAACCAGCTGGCCAAGGCTGAAGCGGAAGCACTGGCTGCCTCTCTTGCCTTCGATGAAGGGCTTGATGATGACGATTGGGATGACGACGAAGATGATGGCGTTGAAGTCATCTACGTCCGTGACTGATCCCCGTCACTCTCATTGAAAACCGGAGCCTGAACAGGCTCCGGTTTTTTTATATCTATCGAGCAGCAACTCATTAGGTCTGTTTGTGATGCCACTTATTGCCTGCCACTGATAAGCGATTATACCGCTCACCAAGAGCGGCAACATTGAAACAGTTATCTGGCGATGTCGATTGAATCGATATGCGCACTTCTATCTGATTGTTTTGATAGATTATTTGGTGTTGGAAATATTTATGCGCAGATTTCTATTTTTGGGGCTTGTTTGTGCATTTTTTTAGAGTATTCTTTCGCCCGTTTTTGCCGGTTAATGCATGAATACGCAGGTTGGCCGGGCTGGGGGAAAGTAACATTAGGGCAGTCATATCATGTTGGAAAAGAGTCTCGAAGCACCTGCGGTCAATACTCGCCGTAACTTGTTGATGTTTTTGGTTCCGTCACTTATCGGGATCCTGTTGTTCATGACGCCGGTCGTCTATGACGGTAACGTCACCATCCCGGTGGCCGTGCTGGCCAAGCTGGTACAGCGCGTTTTTGCCGATTATCTGGTCGCCATGGTCAGTGCGGTGATCACCACCACCATGCTGATGACGGTGATTGCCTGGTTGTTCAAGCCAGCAATTCTGGTGCGTCGTCCTTTCCTCAACAGCTTGTTCAATGTCTCCCCTTTCTGGGCCTGCGTGCGGGTATTGGGCGGTATCTTCGTTCTGCTGACTTTCTTCCAGGTGGGGCCTGAGGTGCTTTATTCAGGTGCAACCGGTGGACTGGTGCTCAACGATCTGCTGCCGGTGCTGTTTTCGGTCTTCATTTTTGCCGGCCTGCTGCTGCCATTGCTGCTCGATTTCGGACTGCTGGAATTTGTCGGCACCATGATGACCCGCATCATGCGTCCAGTGTTCCGGTTGCCGGGTCGTTCTGCTGTGGACTGCTTTGCCTCCTGGCTCGGCGATGGCAGCGTCGGCATCCTGCTGACTAGCAAGCAGTACGAAGGGAAGTTCTATACCCAACGTGAAGCCGCGGTGATTGGCACCACCTTCTCTGCGGTCTCTATTACCTTCTGTCTGGTGGTTATCTCCCAGGTGAAGCTGGAGCACATGTTCGTTCCCTTCTACCTGACCGTCTGTCTGGCGGGTGTGGTCGCCGCCATCGTGGTGCCGCGTCTGCCGCCGCTCTGCTGGAAGAAGGACATCTATGCCGATGGCACCCCCCTGTGCCGCAAGCAGGAAGCCGTGCCACACCAGCACAGCGTGATGAGCTATGGTTTTGAGCGTGCGCTGACCAAGGCTGACAGCATGACTGATCTCGGCGCTGTCGCGCGGGAAGGGGTGAAGAATGCGCTGGATATGGTATTTGGCGTGTTGCCGGTGGTGATGGCGATCGGTACCTGTGCCCTGATGCTGGCCGAGCACACCCCGATCTTCAACTGGCTGGGGGCCCCGTTTGTTCCCTTGCTGGAGCTGCTGCAACTGCCGGAGGCGGAAGCGGCTTCCAAGACCATCATGGTAGGCTTCGCCGACATGTTCATTCCGGCGGTGCTGGCTTCCACCATAGAGAGCGACATCACCCGCTTCGTGATTGCCGCCATGTCGGTGACCCAGCTGATCTATATGTCGGAAGTGGGCGCCCTGCTGCTGGGCAGCAAGATCCCGGTCAAGCTGTGGGAGCTGTTCGTTATCTTCCTGCTGCGCACCCTGATCACCCTGCCGGTGATCACCGGGGTGGCACACCTGCTGTTCTGATCCCGCCGTTGTCGTGAAGAAAGGCTATCCCGCTTGCGGGGTGGCCTTTTTACATTAGGCGAGCATCGGGTCGCCCGTTATGCCAGTTGGGATGAATATGTTCCGTTCGAACATCTCATGGTAGAGTGCACCTCTGTTAGCAAATTGTGACGCAGCGGAGTGTATTTATGTCTGCCATCCCCTATTCCGTGCTCGATCTGGTGCCTGTTGCCGAAGGTTCCGTGCCTGCCGAGTCGTTTCGCCGTTCGCGGGATCTTGCCCGCCATGCCGAGGGTTGGGGTTACCAGCGCTACTGGCTGGCCGAACATCACAACATGCCGGGCATTGCCAGTGCCGCCACCTCAGTGTTGATCGGCCATCTGGCCGAGGCCACCACCACTCTGCGGATCGGCGCGGGTGGCATCATGTTGCCGAACCACTCGCCGCTGGTGATTGCCGAACAGTTTGGCACTTTGGCTTCGCTCTATCCGGAGCGCATCGATCTCGGCCTTGGTCGCGCCCCCGGGACCGATCAGCGCACCATGCGGGCGCTGCGGCGAATGCGCAGCGGCGAGGTGGATGATTTTCCGGCCGATGTGCGCGAGCTGATGAGCTACTTTGGCGACGAGATCGGCGCGGTGCAGGCGGTGCCCGGCCAGGGGCTGCATCTGCCCATCTGGCTGCTGGGCTCCAGCCTCTACAGCGCGCAACTGGCGGCGGCGATGGGCTTGCCGTTCGGGTTTGCCTCCCATTTCGCGCCCGCCATGTTGCTGCAGGCGCTGGAGATCTACCGTATCCAGTATCGTCCCTCTGCTCGCTGGCCCAAGCCCCATGCGGTGGTCTGCATCAACATGATCGCCGCTGACAGCGAGCGGGAGGCCCGCTTCCAGTTCACTACCGTGCAGCAGCAGTTCTTGCGCCTCCATCGCGGTGATGCGGGCAAGCTGCCCGCGCCGGTCGTTCAGCTTGGTGACGAGTGGGCACCCCGTGAGTTGATGGCGATGGAGCAGACCTTGGCCCGCTCGCTAGTGGGCAACCCGGAGCAGGTTCGTCATGGCCTCAAGGCGCTGCTGGCGGAAACCCGCGCCGATGAACTGATGTTCAATGGCCCCATCGTCGATCATCAGGCCCGACTGCGCTCCTTTGAAATTGCCGCCGAGCTGATGCAGAGCCTGTAAGCCATGACGAACCCTACTGTCGCGGTGGATGGGCCGTATTGGAATCCCATGGTACCGGAGCTGTCGGTTACCGATCTGGCTCGATCTCTGGTTTTCTATACCGGTTTGTTGGGCTTCTCGGTCCGCTATCGGCGCGATGACCCTCCTTTTGCTTATCTTGAGCAGCAACAGGTACAGCTGATGCTGGAGCAGGTACATCCGGCGGGTTGGCAGGTCGGTGCGCTGGAGCCACCGTTCGGTCGGGGGATCAATCTGCAGATGGAGCTGACCGAGATCCAGCCGCTACTCGACCGCTTGCAGGCCGCCGAGATTGCACTTTTCCGGCAGCCCACTGAGGTCTGGTATCCAGTGGGCGAGATGCTGGCCGGGCAGCGCGAATTTTTGCTGCAGGATCCCGATGGTTATCTGTTACGGTTTGTGCAATATCTGGGGGAACGAGCGGCTGACTGACAAGATTATAATCTTAACCATCTGATTTTAAAGGACTGTCAGATGTCTGTCGGCCATCTGTCGTGTCACCTTTCGCGGCGCAAGCCCTATGCTGGCCCTGTCAATTACCACAAGGAGTTCGAGATGATCGTCAGGAAGTTGAGATTGCAACGGGGTTGGTCTCAGGATCAGTTGGCAACGTTGACTGGTTTGAGTGTCCGCACTATCCAGCGGATCGAGCAGGGGCAGCAACCCGGACTGGAATCTCTCAAGGCCCTGGCCGCCGTCTTTGAACTCGATGTGGCTCAACTGGATGGATCAGAGCAACAGGAGCGCGAGATGCGAGGGAGTGGCACGATGGATAAAAATGTATTGCAAGTATCGATGGAAGAGCAGGCCGCTATGAAGTATGTGGAGGCGCTCAAAGGTTTCTATTACCATGCTGTTAGTTATTTTTTAGTGATGTGCGGGTTATTCGTTATTAACTACCTGAGCAATCCGGAATATATCTGGGTCTGGTGGCCTGCGCTGGGGTGGGGGTTAGGATTGGCATCTCATGGTATCAGTGTGTACCAACCCTTCAAGCTATTTGGTCCTGAGTGGGAGCGTCGCCAGATCGAGAAGCGGTTGGGGCGCAAGCTGTAATCTCAGAACGATCACACCTATGCCCATATTTATATTGCAGCATCATAGCTAACATCCCTGAATATGGAGACATCCATGAACTGGGAAGTTTATTTTAAAATGGGCCGCTACCAAGTAGTTTTAGATTGTAGCGACTTGATTTCGTGAACAAAAATCATACATAACCATTGTTATTAGATTGCATAATCTATATTTTTATCAAGGATGGTAATATGCTCATTTTAAATGTTGTAACCGAGACTCCTCTATGGGTCTGGATTTTGTTTTTCTTTCTCGTTGGTATCGGGATAAATGCATTGCGTGATAGAGAAATTAGTATTAGAGGATTATTCATCATGCCACTGTTTTTTCTCTTGTGGGGTGG
>NZ_JBODRQ010000044.1:0-26125 GCF_050633025.1 Aeromonas sp. | reverse complement strand
TTTTGAAATTTGTGATTGCAAGTCAGGCTATTGCGACGGGTAGTTTTTGATGATGATTTTTATTTTCTTATCGTGATAAATGCGTGCAATGAACATCCTGGCTGCCGTGCATAAAGTGTTGATTTTGTTTGTTTATATTTCATATTAAATTGTTTTTTTCTTGACTGTTAGAAATTAATCGTTGACTTGGCAATATATGGACATATACCATGCGGCGCAAATGAATCTTAAGCCAAAATGACCTCAAACAAAGAGTTGAGGCATATCGGGTTGTATAGATAACAAGATTGATATTGTGTTTTTGATTATTAGGGCAATTGCTTGAGATATATCGAAAACGCATCCTTGGTCGATGCTATTGCCACCGAAAATAGCGATGGCACCGTCAACTGTCATTTTTTACAGTTGCCGGATAAAGCGTTGACTATAAGCTTTGTGGCCTTGTTGGCCCTTAACTTGGTATTTAGAGCATGGGAAAAGGAATTGACGGCGCCACAGTTGCGCCCAAAGAACGTATCAATATCAAATATGTACCGGCAACCGGTGGTCAACAGGCGGAAATTGAACTTCCGCTGACTATGATGGTGGTCGGTAATATGAAGGGTCGTACCGAAGAAACGCCGATCGAGGAGCGCCAAACCGTTTCCATCGACAAAAACAACTTTTCTTCCGTCATGAAAGAATCTGCACTGGAACTGAACTTTTCTGTTCCCAATCGTCTGGAAGAGAACAGCCAGGACGATCTGCCGGTTTCGATCAAAATCCAGTCTCTGGAAGACTTCACTCCTGACAGTGTTGCCCAACAGGTCCCCGAGCTGCGTAAGCTGCTTGAACTGCGTGAGGCGCTGGTTGCCCTGAAGGGGCCATTGGGCAATATCCCTTCTTTCCGCAATCGTTTGCAGGATCTGCTGTCCAGTGATGAGGCTCGTGAGCAACTGCTCAAAGAGCTGGATTTGATCAAGCCTGCCGAGTGATCGGCGGGTTGTATTGACTGACGAGAAAGGAACAAACATGTCTTTGGTCGAAGAACAGGTTCAAGCGGGGGCGGGTGCAGCCTCCTCGTCCTCTTTGCTGGACGAAATCATGGCGCAGGCTCGCATCACACCGGTTGATGAGGGGTACAGTGTTGCCAAGCAGGGTGTGGCTGCGCTTATCGCCAACATTCTGGACAGCGGTACTACCAGCGAGCCGGTCAACAAGGCATTGGTTGACAGCATGATTGTCGAGCTCGACAAGAAGCTGAGCAAGCAGATGGACGTCATCCTGCATGCCAAAGAGCTGCAAGAGATGGAATCCTCCTGGCGCTCTCTCAAGCTGTTGGTAGATCGCACCGATTTTCGTGAAAACATCAAGATCCAGGTGCTGCACGCTACCAAGGAAGAGCTGCTGGAAGATTTCGAGTTTTCCCCGGAGATCACCCAGTCCGGTCTCTACAAGCATGTCTATTCAACCGGCTACGGCCAGTTCGGCGGCCAGCCGATCGGTGCCGTGATCGGCGACTACGCCTTTACCCACAGCTCGCCTGACATCAAGCTGATGCAGTATGTCAGTGCCGTCGGTGCCATGGCCCACGCCCCCTTCATCTCCTCTGTCGCCCCCGCCTTCTTCGGCGTCGACAGCTTCACCGATCTGCCCTCCATCAAGGATCTGAAATCGGTGTTCGAAGGACCGGCCTACACCAAATGGCGCTCCCTGCGCGAATCGGAAGATGCCCGTTATCTGGGGCTGACTGCACCACGTTTCCTGGCCCGTCTGCCTTATGATCCGACTGAAAACCCCATCAAGGGTTTCAATTATCAGGAAGATATCAGCTCGGATCACGATCACTACCTGTGGGGCAACACAGCCTATCTGATGGGCACCTCCCTGACCGACAGCTTTGCCAAGTACCGCTGGTGCCCGAACATTATTGGCCCGCAGAGCGGTGGTGCCATCCACGATCTGCCGGTGCACGTTTATGAGGCCATGGGTCAGCTGCAAGCAAAGATCCCGACCGAAGTGCTCATCACCGACCGTCGCGAGTATGAGCTCTCTGAAGAGGGTTTCATCACCTTGACCATGCGCAAGGACAGCGACAACGCGGCGTTCTTCTCTGCCAACTCGGTGCAAAAACCCAAGGTGTTCCCCAACACCAAGGAAGGCAAGGAAGCAGAGACCAACTACAAGCTGGGTACCCAGCTGCCGTATATGTTCATCATCAACCGTCTGGCGCACTACATCAAAGTGTTACAGCGCGAGCAGATCGGCTCCTGGAAGGAGCGTCAGGATCTGGAGCGTGAACTGAACGGTTGGATCAAGCAGTTTGTTGCCGATCAGGAAAACCCGCCGGCAGACGTCCGTAGCCGTCGTCCGCTGCGTGCCGCCCAGATCAAGGTGCTGGATGTGGAAGGTGAGCCGGGCTGGTATCAGGTTGCCATGGCTGTACGCCCGCACTTCAAGTACATGGGGGCGAGCTTCGAGCTCTCTCTGGTAGGTCGGCTGGACAAGGAATAATGACCGATGCCGTATCTCTCTTCCTGGGATAGAGGAAATGCGGCCAGCCTGTTTGATCGTATCCGGGGGGAGGGGCAGAGCCCTTCTCCCCGTTCGGAAATTGATGAACTGGTTGAGTCTGTCAAACGGCAGCTCGAGCAGATCCTCAACACCCGTCCCGGCAATTGCCGCAGTGCCCCTGATCTTGGTGTCATTGATCTCAATGACGCAACTCAGGGCAGTGCGGATATCAAGGGACGGATCCGTGAGGCGATCCGGCAATGCATCCGCCGGTATGAACCGCGGATAGTGCATGTGGATGTACGTTCACCCGACTATCAGTCGAGCCCGCTCGAGATGTCGTTTCTGGTGACCGCCCACGTCAGGCTGGAACATATCGATCACGTTACCTCGTTCAACGTCCATATGGACAGTCACCGTCACTACCGCATGGTCTGATCAATGTCGCTGGAACATTACTTCAGGGATGAGTTGGCTTTTTTGCGCCTGCAAGGGCGCGAATTTGCCGATAGCTATCCCGAACTCACCCGTTTTTTGTCGGAGCAGAATACCGACCCGGATGTGGAACGCCTGCTGGAAGGCTTTGCGTTTCTCACGGGCAACCTGCGCGCCAAAATCGAGGACGAGTTTCCCGAGCTGACTCACGGTCTGCTCAATATGCTCTGGCCGAACTATCTGCGTCCCGTTCCCAGCATGACCATCATGCAGTTTTCGGTCATTCCGGGGGCCATCGCCCAACCGGCGCTGGTCAGGCAGGGTTGCCAGCTGGACAGCCGGCCCATCGATGATGTGACCTGCCATTTTCAGACTTGTCACGATGCCTGGGTCTATCCAGCGGATATGCGCCAGATCACGGCACAAAGTGGCAACGATCTCTCGACCATTTCGCTCGATATTGCGCTGCATGCCCCCCTGCCGCTCAGCGAGTTGCAGCTGGACAAGCTGCGCTTCTTCCTCGGTGGTGATAGCTACACCGCTTATGAGCTCTACTTCTGGCTCTCCAACCAGCTCTCCCATATCGAGCTGGAGATCGATGGCAAGCGCTTTCGTCAGGAGGCCAAAGCTCTCAAATCAGTCGGCTTCGAGCGCGATGATGCGCTGTTGCCCTATCCGAACAACGTTTACTCCGGCTACCGGATCTTGCAGGAGTATTTCTGCTTCCCGGAGAGCTTTCTATTCTTCGAACTCTCCGGTGGCGAGTGGCCCAAACAGCCGCTGCCGGTGGGTGAATTCAAAATCCATTTCTGTTTCGGCCGGCCTTTGCCAGCGGAACTCAAGATCCGCCCTGACTCTTTCATGCTCAACTGCGTGCCGGCCATCAACCTGTTTCAGCACGATAGCGAGCCGGTCAATCTCAATGGCCGTCAGGCTGAATACCCGCTCAAGGCGAGCTATCGCTATGCCGACAGTTTCGAAATTTTCTCGGTGGATCAGGTTGAAGGCTGGGTTGAGGGCAATATGGGCCGCTCCCGTGGTACGCCACGCATCTATCAGCCGTTCGAAAGTTTTCAGCATCAGATTGAGCGGGCCAAACAGCGGCTGGCGCTCTATTACCGGGTGCGGGTCAGGGAGTCGGTGAATGGTGATGGCTTCGAGCACAGCCTCTCGTTTGTGCGGGGGGATGAAACCACTACGGTTGATCTGGATGAATCCATCTCGGTGACGCTCACTTGCACCAACCGTTCCCGCGCCGCCCGCCTCAAGGTCGGCAGCATCTGCGTGCCGACCGGCAGCTCGCCGTCGTTTGCCACCTTCCGCAATTTGATCCGGCCCACCCGGCCGCTGCGCCCGGCACTGGATGGCAGTTTGCACTGGACCTTGATTTCCAACCTGTCGCTCAACTATGTCTCCTTGCTGCGCCGGGATGCCCTGGTGCAGGTGCTGCGCACCTATGACTTTCCCGCTTTGCACGACAAGCAGGCAGAGCAGGCGTCGCGCAAGCGGCTGGCGGGGATCGAGGAGATCGAGACCAAGCCGGTGGACAGGCTGGTGCGCGGCATGCCGGTGCGGGGGCTCAAGTCGGTGCTCGCCATCCGTCAGTCTGCCTTTGGCAGTGAAGGGGAGCTCTACCTGTTCAGCACAGTGCTGGCGCACTTCTTTTCGCTGTATGCCAGCGTCAACGCCTTCCACCTGCTTGAGGTGGTCAATCTCGATAACAAGGAGCGCTATCAGTGGCCAGTCCAGATCGGTCAGCACTCCCTGATGTGAGTGCCGCCAACGAGGCGCCCCGTTTTAATTTCTTCCAGCTGGTTGAGCTGCTCAACCGGCTGGACGGTGCCGATCAGGAGCGTGGTCTCGACCACCTGCCGAGTGACGAAAATATTCGTTTCAAGGCGACCGCATCGCTGGGATTTCCCACCAGCGACGTGCTGCAAATTGGTCGTGACGAGAAAGGGCGTCACGAGCTGGAAGTGGCCTTTCTGGGTCTGCACGGCAGCCAGTCACCGATGCCGGGGTATTACCTCGACTCGCTGGCGTGGGAGTACGCCCAGGGGGAACAGAAGCTCGGTCTTTTCCTGGATTTCTTCCACCACCGCCTGTTGACCCTGCTGCACCGGATCTGGCGCAAGTATCGCTACCACGTCCGTTTTCAGGACGACGGTGAGGATGGTTTCTCCCGCCTGATGTTTGCGCTGGTGGGGCTTGGCAATGACGCTGTCTGCCAGAGCCTGCCGGTCAACCGCGCCAAGATGCTCTCCTATGCGGGCATGCTAGCCAGCCCCAGCCGCTCTCCCGAGGTGGTCGCCGGTCTGGTGGCCCACTGCTTCGATCTGGCAGATGTGGAAGTGAGTGCCTGGCAGTGGCGCAAAGTGCCGATCCATCCGGAGCAGCAAAACCGCTTGGGCGGTGCTTGCGCCACTTTGGGACATGACTTCGTCATCGGTGACAAGGTCAATGATTGTGCCGGCAAGTTTTTATTGAAAATCAATGATCTGAGTTTTAGCCAGTTTCTCGGATTTCTCCCGAACGGGGAGCATTTCCACGCCCTGGTGACCTTTGTCTCCTTCATCTTGCGCGATCAGCTGGCCTGGGATCTGCGGCTTGGCTTCGGTCAGGAGCAGGCCAAGGGGCTGAGATTGGGGGAGGAACAGAGTGCCCGTCTGGGGTGGAGTACCTTTCTTGGCCAACCGCCGAGTGACCCGTTCGTGACGATCTGTGTACAGGAATAAGCACAGAAATTCAGTGTAGGAATACGTGCAGGAGTGAATGTGGACGACTTTAACCAGCAACTATCTCTGGTGGTGCTCAACAGCGAGCAGCTCGACGGCAGCCAGCAGGTGCAATATCGCTTCGACGAGATGGGGGGAACATTGGGCTCCTCCGAACAGGATGACTGGCAACTGCGAGACAGGTTGGGGGCGGTGATGCCAGCCCATGCCCGCGTCGAGCTCAATGACGGTCGTTTCTGCCTCTGCGATCTCAGTGGCCAGACCTACATCAATGGTGCCACCTCGCCCATCGGGCGGGCTCGCAAGGTCAACTTCGAGCAGGGTGACGAGCTGATTGTCGGCCCTTTTCGCCTGAGAGCCTATCTCGGTGCCATCTCCCCCGAGCAGAGCTTGCAGCAGGTGCTGGGCAACCGTCCGACCGAGCAGCTTGATGAGTGGCTGGCCAGCGATCCTCACCACCCCCAGACCCTGGATGATCCACAAGCCCTGGGGGTCGACCCCCTGCTGGCATTGCAGCAGGAGCGTGCGGCCCCGAGTCCGTTGGTGGATGCTCGCCTGCAGGCTCAACCGCAGTTTCAACCGGATATGGACACCGTATCCCTCGCTCCATTTTCAGCCGTCGAGAACACCATGAACCAAGAATTTCTGGATATGCCCACCATCGAGAACCACCCCGACTTCCAGCCACTGGAGGGCGTTGATCACGTCGCCCTGACTCCGCTGATGCGTGGTCTTGGCCAGCCGTTGCAGCTGCAAGACACCCAGCAAGCCCACGACATGCTCGAAGAGATGGGCAAGACAGTACGTGCCATGGTGGAGGGGTTGCTGCAACTGCAAAGCGATCAGGCGGCGCTGGCAGACAAGCACCTGCGCCCCATCGAGGACAACCCGCTGCGCCTTGGTCTCGATTATGACGAGACCCTGGCGGTGATGTTTGCCGAGCAGAAGAGCCCGGTGCACCTGACCGCGCCTGCTGCGGTGGCCGAGAGTCTGCGCAATGTGCGCATTCACCACGTGGCGAACCAGCAGGCTATTGGCGCTGCGCTCGACAGCATATTACAGGCCTTCTCGCCCGAGGCGCTGCTCGGGCGGTTCGAACACTACCGCCGTACCGGTGCTCCGGGTGTGGCCGATGAAGGCTGGGCCTGGAACATGTATCAGCACTACTACCGCGAGCTCACCTCCGCCCGTCAGCAGGGGTTCGACAAGCTGTTCCATCAGGTCTACGCCCAGGCGTATGACCAGGCCGTGCGTCAGCAACAGGGACTGATTTGATGATACGAGCACTGTGGTTTGGGGCCTGTCTGCTGGCCCTGGCCGGTTGTACCACCATGGGCAAGATGGCCGATGTGGCCATGAACCCGGATATCCAGGTGGGGAGCAACGATGACCAGCCATCCACCCTGGGGCTCAGCCTGTTGGCAGAGCCTGATGTCAACCCCAACGAGAGCGGGGAGGCGGCACCTATTGAGTTTCAGGTGGTGCTGCTGGCGGAAGATTCCAAGCTGCTCGCTACTGACTATGACCAGGTGACGGCGGATGTAGAGAAGGCCCTTGGCAAGAACTACCTGGATCATCAGGACTACACCCTGCTGCCCGGCCAGTTCAAATACCTGCCTCCCGTCAAGCTTGACGAGAAGACCCGTTACATCGGCGTGATTGCACGGTACGCCGATCCGGACAGCGCCGAGTGGCGCAAGGTCATCAAGGTCAAGAGCAAGGGAACGGCCTATCAAATCCTGGTGCACCTGCGCCTGGATGAAGTGGAACTACAAAAAGAAGAAGAATAATCATGTCGAGTCGAAATCGGGT
Organism: Aeromonas sp.; assembly: GCF_050633025.1. Lineage (GTDB taxonomy): Bacteria > Pseudomonadota > Gammaproteobacteria > Enterobacterales > Aeromonadaceae > Aeromonas. The sequence goes on along the minus strand of NZ_JBODRQ010000044.1, from coordinate 18,650 downwards.
TATCTGGCGTGAAGGGCTCTTTATCAAGCCCCAGCACTTCCAGCAACAACAGAGACATTCAGATTACGCGCTGCACGCGCGTTTGAGCGCGCTGTCCGACTATTTCTACGGGTTGCAGTCGCTCGCCATCAACGAGGATTACCTCGGCTTTGGCCGTATCGCGCTGGTGGGAGCCACCGGTATCCTGCCGGACGGCACCATCTTCAACATTCCGAACGATGATGTGCTGCCGACCCCGCTGGAGATCACCGATGCCTCGGTGGCCAACCAGAAGGTCTATCTGGCGCTGCCGCTCTCGGTGAGCGGGGTCAACGAGGTCAATCAGGGCGGTCAGGTCGCCACCCGTTTGCAGGCCCATCGCCACGATGTGCGGGATCTGCACAGCGAAGGGGGGGATGTGGTTTCCCTCGAAGTGGGTCGGGTCAGCTTGCGGTTGATGCTGGAGCGGGAAGATCGCAGCGCCTACGCGTCCCTCGCCATCGCCCGCATTCTGGACAAACGTCCGGACGGCGGTCTGGTGCTCGATCCCAACTTCATGCCCTGCAGCATCAGCGTCTCTGCCATCCCGACCCTCAAGCGCTTCCTCGGCGAGTCGGCTGGCCTCGTGGCCGAGCGGGCTCGCAGCCTCTCCCAGCGCATCGCGGCGCCGGGTCAGCAGGGGGTGGCAGATGTGGCCGAGTTCATGATGCTGCAACTGCTCAACCGGGCTCAGCCCCAGCTCTCCCATCTGGCGCGTCTTGGCACCCTGCACCCCGAGCGGTTGCACGAGGCGCTGGTGCAGCTCTGTGGCGAGTTGATGACCTTTACCGACGAGTCCCGGCTGCCCCCCGAGTTCCCCGCCTATCGTCATGACGATCAGCAGGTGAGCTTCGAGCCGGTGATGTTGGCCCTGCGTCAGGCGCTCAGTACCGTGCTGTCGCCACGTGCCGTCTCCATCCAGCTGCGCAAGCACCAGTACGGCGTCATGGTGGCCATGGTCAACGAGAGCGAGTTGATGCAGAGCGCCGACTTCGTGCTGGCAGTGCGTGCCCGCATGCCGCAGGAGCAGCTGCGCAAACAGTTGCTGCAGCAGACCAAGGTGGCCTCCAGCGACAAGATCCGCGAACTCATCAGCCTGCAGCTGCCCGGTATCCCGCTGTTGCCGCTGCCGGTGGCGCCGCGCCAGTTGCCCTATCACGCCGGTTACAGCTACTTCCAGCTCGACCGTCAGAGCCCTGCCTGGCAGATGCTGGCGGTCAGCAACACGCTCGCCTTCCACATTGCCGGTGATTTCCCCGAGCTCGACATGCAGCTCTGGGCCATCCGTAGCCAGTGATCGCATCAAGGAAACAAGCAGAGATGACCACGGACATTATCAACAACGAGCAACTGAGCGACCTGCTGTTCGATCACGCCGAGCAGCTGGACATGGATTCGGACTACTGGTTCCGCCTGCGTGGCCAGAGCATCAACCCGATGATCGATGCGGTGACCCCGCTATTGGGGCTGGTGCAGCGGGTGCGTCTGTTGTCGCGCTACGACCGGGTGCCCGAGCTTTATCAACGGGTGGTGACCGAGATCCAGGCCATCGAGCAGGAGCTGATGGCGCAGGGTTACGAGAATGGCGTCGTCCTCTCGTTTCGCTACATCCTCTGCACTTTCATCGATGAGGCGGTGATGGGGCGCGACTGGGGCAGCCAGAGCGAATGGTCCCAACACTCCCTGCTGGCCCGGTTTCACAACGAGACCTGGGGGGGCGAGAAGGTATTCGTGCTGCTATCGCGTCTGCAGGAAGATCCGGTGCGCTATCGCGACATCCTGGAGTTCATCTATCTCTGCCTTTGCCTCGGTTTTGAGGGGCGCTACAAGGTGATGAGCCAGGGCCGTGACGAGTTTGAACGGATCGTCAAGCAACTGCACAAGCAGCTGTCACTCGAACGTGGCGGTGAGGCCCCCAGCGTGTTTCATCTCGATCTCGGCCAGCAGGCATCTCGCTACCAGCTGAGCAAGCAAGTCTCCCTGCGCACCCTGTTTATGGGCGGCGCGCTGATCCTGGCCATCATCTTTGGCCTCTATCACCACCAACTCAATAACCAGACCCAGGACGTACTGCGTCAACTGGGCGAATTATTAAAATAAATACTTAAGGAGAGCACGCCTTGATTCGTATAGAGCTACCGGTACTGGTGGAAAGACTCAACCCCATCTGCCGTCACATGTTGGAGGAGGCTGCGGCCCTCTGTGTCAATCATCAGGGCGCCGAGATCCGCATCGAGCACCTGCTGCTCAAGATGCTGGAGACCCCCCTCAGCGATGTGCGTCAGATCCTCAAACGGGCTGAAGTTGAGGTTGAAGAGTTAAAGAGCCTGCTGCAACCCTCGGCGGCCGATAACGGTTATGGTCAGGGTTATCCCTCCTTCTCGCCGCTATTGGTGGAGTGGCTGCAAGACAGCTGGCTGCTCGCCTCTGCCGAGCTGCAACATGGTCAACTGCGCAGCGGTGTCATGCTGCTGGTGCTGCTGATGACTCCCCAGCGTTACTTGCCGGGCTCGGTGACCCGTTTGCTTGCCAACATCAATCGCGAGCTGCTGCGCCAGCAGTTCGACGAGTGGGTGAAAGAATCTGCCGAGACCCAAGTGACCGTTTCTGCCAACGGTACTTCTACTCAGGCCGCGCTGCCCGCCGATGCCAGCCTGCTGGCCCGCTTTACTGTCAATGTCACCGAACAGGCCCGTCAGGGAACCTTGGATCCGGTACTCTGCCGGGATCACGAGATCGATCTGATGATCGACATCCTCTCCCGTCGCCGCAAAAACAACCCCATCGTGGTGGGGGAGGCGGGTGTCGGTAAAAGTGCCCTGATCGAAGGGTTGGCGCTGCGCATCGTCGCAGGCCAGGTGCCGGAAAAATTGCGCGATGTGGAGCTGATGACCCTGGATCTTGGCGCCATGCAGGCCGGTGCCTCGGTCAAGGGGGAGTTCGAGAAGCGTTTCAAGGGGGTGATGCAGGAGGTCAAGGACGCCGTGCGACCTGTCATCCTCTTTATCGATGAGGCCCACACCCTGATCGGGGCGGGCAATCAGGCGGGGGGGCTGGATGTCTCCAACCTCATCAAACCTGCGCTGGCCCGTGGCGAGCTGCGCACCATCGCCGCTACCACCTGGGGTGAGTACAAGAAATACGTGGAAAAAGATGCCGCCCTGTCGCGTCGTTTCCAGCTGGTGAAAGTGGGTGAGCCTAATGCAGATGAAGCCACCGTGATCCTGCGCGGTCTGCGCAGCATCTACGAAAAGGCCCATGGGGTGCTGATCGATGAGGAGGCGCTGCAAGCCGCCGCCCAGCTCTCCGCCCGTTACATCTCCGGTCGTCAACTGCCGGACAAGGCGATCGATGTACTCGATACCGCCTGTGCCCGGGTAGCCATTAACCTGACCACGCCGCCGCGCGCGGTCAGCCACCTGCAAAACGAACTGCGCCAGCGTGAGCTGGAGATCCGTCAGCTGGAGCGTCAGAGCTTGATCGGTCTGGGTGACAACGATGAGCGACTCACAGAACTGAAAGCGGCCCAGCAGACCTGCCGTGACACTCTGCGTGATCAGGAAGCACAGTGGCAGCAACAGCAGGGATTGGTGCATCGGATTGTCGAGCTGCGTGCCGCCCTGCTGGCCGATCAGCAGGATGAAATGCTGGCCAGAGAAGCGCTGGATCTCGCCGATGCGCCGCTCGATCCGCAAGCGGCTGCCGAGCAGCTGGCAGGTCTCGAGCGCGAGCTGGCCGAGCTGCAACAGGGTGAGGTGCTGGTCTCTGCCCATGTCGACAAGACCCAGATCGCAGCGGTGATCGCCGAGTGGACCGGAGTGCCGCTTAATCGCATCTCCCAAGGGGAGCTCGATGTGGTGACCCGTCTGCCGGAGTATCTTGGCGAGCTCATCAAGGGGCAGGATGTGGCGGTGGCCCATCTGCACAAACACCTGCTGACCGCCCGCGCCGATTTGCGTCGTCCAGGCCGTCCGCTGGGCGCCTTCCTGCTGGTGGGGCCAAGCGGGGTCGGCAAGACCGAAACCGTATTGCAGATTGCCGAGCTGATGTTTGGCGGTCGCCAGTATCTGACCACCATCAACATGTCCGAGTATCAGGAGAAGCACACCGTCTCCCGTCTTATCGGTTCGCCTCCCGGCTATGTCGGCTTTGGCGAGGGTGGCGTGCTGACCGAAGCCATTCGGCAGAAACCCTACTCGGTGGTGCTGCTGGATGAGGTGGAAAAAGCGCACCCCGACGTGCTCAACCTCTTCTATCAGGCGTTCGACAAAGGCGAGCTGGCCGATGGGGAAGGGCGGATCATCGACTGTAAGAACGTGGTCTTTTTCCTCACCTCCAACCTCGGTTTCCAGACCATCGTCGATCATGCCGAGCAGCCTGATGACCTGCTGGATGCACTCTATCCGGAGCTTGCCGCCTTCTTCAAACCGGCTCTGTTGGCGCGGATGGAGGTGATACCCTACCTGCCGCTCGGTCACGACACTCTGGTGCAGATCGTCGGTGGCAAACTCAACCGGCTGGTCAAGCTGCTGAAAGAGCGTTTCGGTGCCGAGGTGGTGCTGGAGAGCGAGGTGGCCGAGGAGATCCTGCTGCGGGCCAACCGCAGCGAGAACGGCGCGCGGATGCTGGAGTCCGTCATCGATGGCGCCCTGTTGCCGCCGGTTTCCCTGCAACTGTTGCAGCGCCTTTCGGCCGGTGAGCCCATCAACCGGGTGCGCTTCTCGGTAGCCGATCACCAGTTTGTGGCCGAGGTGGAGGGCTGACCATGGAGCAAGCCCTCGCATTCGCCCTCGCGCTCACCTCGCAACGGGATGAACAACATCTCTGCCACTGGTGGAGCTCGACCCTCCATGCCAGCTTCCAGCCCAAAGGACTGCTGCTTGGCATGCTGGATGTGAGCGGCCGCCAGCTGGAGTGCAAAGGGTGGGTCAAGGGGCAGGAGGTTGCGCTGGCGCTGGCGGTGGATGATTTCTCTCATCCACTCGCCTATGTGCTGCACAAGGCGCAATCCCGCACCTGGGATTCCCTCCATGGCGGTGCCCGCATTGAGCACGCCGGTTTTCGCGCACTGCTGGCCAACCTTGGCCAGCAGTGCGGCCTGCACGCCTTTCCGCTCAATGATGGCAACGGCAAGCCGTTTGCCGTGCTGGCGATGATGGACAGTGGCGATGTGTTGCAGGAGTGGGCGGCTCGCCCCGAGCTGGCCAGTCTGGCGCAGGTCTTTTGCAACCAGCTCACTCTGATCCGCGAGCTGGGGCGTAGCCGTCGGGATCAGAACGTGCTGCGCGACTCCCTGCGTCAGATCAAGGGCGAGGGGGAGCGCCAGCGCCAGCACGAGAAGTTGCTGGGGGATCAGCTGGTTGGCCAGTCGGCGGTGATCCGCGGCTTGCGCGGGCAGATCGCCCAGGCGGGCCAGCACAAGCTGACCGTGCTTATTCAGGGAGAGACCGGCAGTGGCAAGGAGGTGGTCGCCCGCTTGGTTCATCAGTGCTCCGAGCGTGCCGCCAAGCCGTTCGTCGCCATCAACTGCGCCGCCATTCCCGAGAATCTCATTGAGAGCGAGCTGTTCGGTTATCAGAAGGGGGCCTTCTCCGGCGCCCTCTCCAACAAGACCGGACTGGTGGCGCAAGCCAATGGTGGCACCCTGTTTCTCGACGAAGTGGGCGACATGCCCGCCGCCATGCAGGCCAAGCTGCTACGGGTGCTGGAGACCCGCAGCTATCGGCCGCTTGGGGCAGAGCAGGAGTATCACTCCGATTTTCGCCTCATCGCGGCCACTCATCAGCCGCTGACCCGCCATGTGGAGGAGGGGCGGTTCCGTGCTGACCTCTACCACCGTCTCTGCCAGTGTCTGCTGCTGATCGCCCCCTTGCGCGAGCATATCGAGGATGTGCCCCTGCTCTGCCAGCACTTCATGGCCCAGTTTGCCGCGCAGGATGACAAGGGACTGGCTGGTTTGCAGCGCAAGTTCCTCAAGCAACTGCAAAGTTACGATTTCCCCGGTAACGTGCGCGAACTGCGCAATCTGCTGGAGGTGGCCTGTGCCCATACCCGTCATGGTGAAGAGGTGGGGCTTGGCGCCTTGCCGCCGGAGCTGCGGGATCGGGTCTGTGCCGAGCTGCCCGATGCGCTGGATGATTACAACCATATCCGCGATCTGCGCCGGGCCATGCAGCAGTACGAGGCGTCGGTGATTGAAGCGCGCCTGCGCTACTTTCAGGGCAATCGCATGCTGGTGGCCGAGAGCCTCAATATTCCCAAGCGCACCCTGGATCACAAGTGCCAGAAACTGGAGGTGAACTGATGAGCATCATGGGTTTGTTGCCCCTGCTGCTGGCGACCGGCAATGCGGTGCCTCCCCTCGATATGGCGGCGTGGCAAGCGTGTCGTCGCGAGCCATCCCCTCTGATCCGGCTCGCCTGCTATGACGATCTTGGTAATGAGGCGACGCCATCAGGTAGCAAGGAGAGCACCAAGTCTCCGGCCTGGCTTGCGATAGCGGACCAGGAGTTGGCCCGAGTGCCGGATAGCTCACCCTTCCTGTTGCGACAAGATGAGGAGAGCGGCACGGCGGTATTGACCCGTCCGGCCCTGCGCGGTGCCACCCTGGCGATAGGTTGTGTCAACAGCATCACCCATATTCGCTTGCGGCTGGATGCGCCGTGGCGCGGGGAGAGAGTCGAGGTCACGCTGGATGGACAAGCAACTCGCAGCAGTCAGAGCTGGTTTATCCGGGATCAGGGATGGCTGCTCGAATATGGCCGCGGTCTGCCCGCCATAGAGGAGCTCAAGCGCTGGATCGGTCATCGTGAATTGCAGGTTCAGGCGGCCAACGGCGCCTTGCTGCGGGTCGATCTCAGCGGCCTGAAAGAGGCGCTGATACCGGTGCGCCAACAGTGTCGCTGGTAGGGGGATATATGAGCTATCAACACCCCTGGTGTAGCCGTCTGCTCACCAGCTTGCCGGATGCACAGATCAAAGGGGCCGTGCTGGCCGATGAGCCTCGCTGGGACTATGTAGAGACCGAGCTGGTCAAGTTGGGCTCCCTTGCCCACAGCCAGGTTGATCTCAATGCGGTAGCCGAAGCCTGTCTGGGGTTGCTTGAGAGCCGTACCAAGGATATGCGGGTGCTGGCACAGCTTTTGCGCTGCCTGCAGCACCCCGCCAAGGCGACCCCGATGGGGGCGGCGTTCAGTTTGCTGGAAGCCTGGATCAAGGCTTACTGGCTGTTGGCCTGGCCCGGGAATGCGACCCAGAAGCAGCGATTGATGGTGCAGATCATCAAGCGCTTCGAGGGGGCCCTGCCGAGGGTGAGCGAAAGCGCCTCGGCGGCGGAACTGGCGCAGTTGCTGGCGCAGGCAGAACAGCTAGAGACCGTCTGGCTGGCCCAGTGCCCTGACAAGGGAGAACTGCTGGATCCTCTGGTGATGGGGTTGAAGCGGGCCCAGCGACAACAGGTTGCCCAGGCCCAGGCAGATGCCGGAGGTCAACCTGCAAGCAGCACTGCTGCAGCCACCGCCAGTGCGAGTGGTATAGCGGGCACTATGGTGCTCAGTGGCAGCAACAAGGGCTCCGGGGTCGAGATTGATAGCTCCAACGATCGGGCCTGGCGACAGACCCAGCTCAAGGTGGCGGAGCTGCTGATTGAGCGCCAGCCGGAGGCGGCGATCGGTTATCGGCTGCGTCGTCACGCCATCTGGGCCGGCATCACCACCCCGCCGATAACGGCACAGGGGAATAAAACCCAGCTGGCCTCCATGTCGGCAGACATGGTGGATGAGTATCGCGCCGCCATGGGCACGCCAGATTTAGCGCTTTGGCAGCGCATCGAGCAGAGCCTGACGCTGGCCCCTTACTGGTTCGAGGGGCACAGGCTCTCGGCCGAGGTGGCCCAGAAGCTGGGATATGGCGCGGTGGCGCAGGCGATCATGGCGGAGCTGGATGCGTTTTTGCAGCGCCTGCCAGCGCTGCGGGATCTCACCTTCAGCGATGGTTCCCCGTTTCTCTCCCCCGAGTGCAGCCGCTGGTTGCAGCCTGCCAAGAGCAGTGGGGGCGGCAGCGGACAGGCCGAGCTGGCCGAGGAGGTCGCCTTGCGTCATGGGGAGCAGGGGATTGCCGCCGCGCTCGCCCTGCTTGATGAGCGGATGGCACAGATGAAAGAGCCAAGAGCCCGTTTCCATGCCTTGCTGGTGCAGGCGGAGTTGTTGGAGCAGGAAGGCATGGAGGCGCTTGCGCGCCAGCAATATCAACACTTGTGGCAAGAGGCAGATCGCCTCGGGTTGTCGCAGTGGGAGCCCGGGTTGGTCAGCCGCCTGGCCCCCTATGCCACCCATTTGCCGAAATAAGTGCCGAAATGAGTCATTGAGTCGGAGTTGGATCACATTTTATGTTCAAAACCATCTTTACCTTTCTGCGGCAACAGCTGCCGAAACTGAAACCCTCCTGGCCCCTGCTCGGTGTGGTGCTGTGGGTTGTCGCCCTGATCCTGGTGTGGTGGCTGGGGCCTCGCATCGAGATCCGTGATGCCAAGCCATTCGAACCCTTGTGGGGGCGGGTGGTGTTTACCCTGCTCTGGCTCTGGTTGCTGCTGGGGGTACTCTCCTGGCGGGTATGGCGCAAGATGAAGCAGCTCAAGGCCGAGCGCCAGCATGAGGTGCTGCTGGAACAGGATCCGGTCAAAGGGCTTATCGACAAACAGGCGCTGTTCCTCGAGCGTTGGTTGCAAGCCTTGAATGAACACCTTGGCAAGGGGGCGCTCTACGCCATGCCCTGGTATCTGGTGCTGGGTCTGCCCGGCAGCGGCAAGAGCAGCCTGATCCACCGCGCCAACCCTGCCAACAAGCTCAATCCCAGACTCGATACCGAACTGCGGGACGTGGCGCAAGGCCAGCTGGTCGATTGCTGGCTGGGGGAGCAAGCCGTGATGCTGGATCCGGCCGGTGCACTGTTGTCACAAGTCGAGCCCGAGCTGGATCCGCAAGCGCGCAAGCATGAGCGGCTCTGGCTGCATCTACTGAACTGGCTCAATGAGCACCGTCGTCGGCAGCCGCTCAATGGCCTGGTGCTGACCGTGGATCTGGCATGGCTGTCCGCGGCCAGCGTAGCCGAACGCAAGGCGTATGCCCAGCTGATGCGTGCCCGGTTGCAGGAGGTGTCGGCCACCATGAATACCCGGTTGCCGCTCTATGTCACCTTTACCAAGCTCGACATGCTGCGTGGCTTTGATGTGGTCTATGCACAGCTGGATAAAGAGGCCCGTGACGCCGTGTTGGGGGTGACCTTCAACCCCGGTAACAGTCAGGGCAAATGCTGGCAGCAGGATCTGGCGTTGTTCTGGGATCAGTGGGTCGACAATCTCAACCGCAATCTGCCGGAGATGATGCTGGCCCGGCTTGATGCCGCCCAGCGCAACGCCCTCTTCTCGTTTGTCCGTCAATTGGCGGGTCTCAAGGATTATGTGACCAGCCTGCTCGATGAAACCCTGACCATTGAAGAGAGCAAACCACTGCTGGTGCGCGGCGTCTATATCAGCTCCGTCTATCAGCAAGGTGTCCCGTTCGATGCTTTTGCTCAGGCCGCTTCCCGGCGTTACAGCTTGCCCGAGCCTATTCACTCCGCCCTGCGCGGGGAGTCCAACACCTATTTTGTGCGCAAGTTGTTCTCTTCGATCATCTTCCCCGAGGCCCATCTGGCCGGAGAAAACCGGCTGCATACCCTCTATCGTCGTCGCCGGATGGCCATTGGCCTGAGTTGCCTGTCGCTCTTCTCGGCGGCCTTGATCGGTGGCTGGCACTACTTCTACCGGGTCAACGAGGAGGCGGGGCGCAATGTACTGACCAAGGCGCAAGCGTTCACCGAGACCAACGAGGTCGCTGATGAACATGCCTTCGGTGTCAGCCAGTTGCCACGACTCAATCTTATTCGCGAGGCGACCTTCTCTTTTGGCAACTACCGCGAGCGCATGCCGCTGGTGGCCGATCTCGGCCTCTATCAGGGGAGCGAAATAGGCCCTTATGTGGAAGGTTCCTACCTGCAACTGCTGAACTTGCGCTTCATGCCTGCCCAGATGCAGGGGCTGCTGGAGGATCTCAACCGGGCACCGGCTGGCAGTGAGGAGAAACTCTCCATCCTGCGGGTGATGCGGATGCTTGATGATGCCTCCGGTCGCAACAAGGAGCTGGTGGAGCAGTACATGGCCAGCCGCTGGCAGAAAGCGTTCCCGGGGCAGGGGGCGGTGCAGGAGCAGTTGATGGGACATCTTGACTATGCCCTCGATCACACCGACTGGCACGCTGCTCGCGCCGCTCGGGATCAGGCCGCCATCACGGTATTTGTGCCATTCAAGGAGCCGGTGTATGGCGCCCAGCGTGAACTGGGCAAATTGCCCATGTATCAGCGGGTCTATCAGAATCTGGTGGTGAAGGCGGGTGATGTGTTGCCGCCGGATCTCAATGTCCGTGACGAGGTGGGCCCCACCTTCGACACCGTGTTTGCCCTGCGCAACGAGAGCGCTGGTCAGGTGCCGAGTTTGCTGACCTGGCCCGGGTTCAGTGACTTCTTCCTCAAGCAGGACAAGGCGCTGATCGATCTCACCGCCATGGATGCCTGGGTGCTGGGCCAGCGCAAGCTGAGTCAGCTGAGCGAGGCAGATCGCAAGGAGATCACCCGTCAGGTCAACGACCGTTATGTCACCGATTATGTCAATCAGTGGCAAAAATTGCTGACCAATCTGGATGTGCAGACCCTTGCCAGCCCCGAGCAGGCGCTCGATGTGCTCTCTGCCATCACTGGCAACGATCAGCCGTTTCAGCGGGTACTGGCCTCGCTGGATGACAATACCCGCATTCGCAAGATCTCCGATGTGGAAGGGGATCCGGCCCAGGCGATCACAGCCCGGATTGGCCGCCCATTTATGGCCACCAACGGCGTATTGACTGGCCGTGGCGAGCAGGGGCCACTGCTTTCTGAGGTGAATCAGAAACTGGTTGAGTTGCAGCACTATATGGAGCTAATCGTCAATGCCACCGAGCCGGGGCAGTCAGCCCTCAAGGCGGTGCAACTGCGTTTGACCAACAAGTACGCCGATCCGGTCTTTGCATTGCAGCAATATGCTCGTGGTCTGCCCGAGCCGCTCAATCGCTGGGTGGGTCAACTGGCGGATCAGAGTTCGCAACTGGTGATTGATCTGGCGATGTCATCCCTCAATCAGGAGTGGCAGGCGAAGGTACTGGCACCGTTCAACAGCCAACTGGCAGATCGCTATCCGTTCAACCCGGGTTCTGCCAAGGATGTGCCGCTCTCCGAGATGGAGCGCTTCTTTGCCCCCGGTGGCACTCTGGACAGCTTCTATCAGGTCAACCTGAAACCCATGGTGGAGGGGGGCTTGATGGAGGGAGAACTGAGCTCACCCATTCAGGCTGAGCTTATCAAACAGCTGGATCGCGCTGCGCGGATCCGCCAGATCTTCTTCAGCCAGCAGGGCAATCTGGAGGTGCAATTTGCCCTCGAGCCCATCGAACTCACAGCCAACAAGCGGCGTAGTGTGCTCAACCTGGATGGCCAGTTGCTGGAGTATGCCCACGGCCGTCGCAACAAGATCCCGCTGGTGTGGCCAAACACCATGCGCGACGGGGCCGAGAGCAAGATCACCCTGGTACCGGCCGCCCGCGAACGTTCACCGCGCAGCGAGGGCTTTGTCGGTCCCTGGGCCATGTTCCGCCTGATGGACAAGGGGGAGCTGACTCAGGTCAACGAGGCAACCTTTGATGTGCGCTTCCCGGTGGATCAGGGGGCCATGACCTATCGGGTCTATACCGACAGCGCCCAGAACCCCTTCACCGGTGGCCTGTTCAGCCAGTTCAGCTTGCCTGAATCCCTCTATTGATCATGTTGGGGGGCGCCATGCCCCCCGCATTTTGGAATCCGATATGTCACTGAATCAACAAGGCCAGCAGGCATTGAAAGTGGGGCGTGACCCCAGAATGTTGCCGGAGTACGAGGCGCTGCGCGCCGAGATTAACAAGCTTAGCCACGCCTCCCGCCCCGAGGTGGATTGGGTCAGGATCCATCAGCTCGCCAGTCAAATCTTTGAAAAGCACGGAGTGGATCTGCAAACCGCCATCTACTTCACTCTGGCGCGCTCCCGCATTCAGGGGCTTAGCGGCTTTACCGAAGGGTGCGAGTTTCTCGCCAACCTCATCGTCACCCAGTGGGAGAGTTTCTGGCCACCGGTACATCAGGAGCGGGCCCGCATCGAGATGCTCGACTGGTTTATTGCCCGCATCAGCGACGTGATCCGCCAGTACCAGATCAGCCACGAGGACAAGCGGTTGATCTACCGCTGCGAGCGGGCGCTGCAGCTTATCAGCGAAAAGCTGCACAACGCGGGTCTGAGCCGCATTCCCCGGGTTGAGAACCTGATCCACTTTATCGAGGGCTATACCCACCTCTTTGACGAGACCGAGATTGTTATCGTCTCCGATGAGCCGGGCCTCAAGGATGAGCTGCAGATCCCGCCGATGGTCTTCTTCAAATCCGACATGGAGAGCGACCACGGCGCCTCTGCCGGGGCAACCCCGCACCTGCCTCAGGGCAGCATCTTGGTGGGGCGTGAGAAGGGGCAGATGAAGCCGACCGTGCTCAAGATTGAGCAGCACCGCAAACAGCGGCCGGCCTGGTTCTGGTTTGGCTGTGGCCTGCTCACCTGCGCCTTGCCCATGATGGGATGGCTTGGCTGGCAACATCAGCAGCAGGAGAAGGTCATCGCGGCGCAACGGTTGCAACAACCCGCTGCAGCGTTGCCGCAGGCCCTGAGTTATGACGACATTCGCCAGGCGCGCATCGTGTTGGGGGAGCAGACCCTGCAGGGGATGGAGAGCGAGCTGGTGTCGCGTTATCAGGCCCAGCTGGATCGGCTGGAGCAGACCTCACCACTCTACTGGTACCGCTACAGCGAGGGGCTGCGTCATTCACTGCAGATGCTCTATCCCGACTCGCTGGCGGTCAAGGCGCTGGACAAGCAGTGGCAAAACGCGCTGGTGGAGCAGGGGAGCAATAACAACACCATTCCTACCTACCTTGATGCACGTGCCGGTGTCGATGCGCTGATCGACCAGCTGCTGGAGCTGGAGCGTCAACGCAAGACGGTGACCATCTCCTATCTCAAATCCCAGCTTTATGAGGTGCAGAAAAACCTGATGCAGGAAACGCCGTTCAGTCTGCGTCTGAGCGAGCTGGAGGCGAAGAAGGCTTCGCAGGAGCCCATCACCGCCGCCGAATTGAAGGGGCTGGAGAGCGATCTGAAAGCGCTCAACATCCGCCTTTATCAGCTGCAGCAGGGCGATCTTGGTAGTTGATAGTGTTGTTATGCGCAATATCTTGCGCATAACAAAGTGAGATCAACCAGAAAGGCAACCTTTTGTAGTCAGGTTGCCATTTTTGCGCAATACCTTGCAGCACAATCACTTGCTGTATCGGCTGTTGGTGCATAATGCACTGATTTTATTTAAAAAACATTGAGTTTTGGGAGTGGCACGCTCTGTGCTGCCACGACGCAGCCTGTTTTTGCCCCGTGCTTGCCGCTGCAGCCTGTTGATGTTGCGTGAGGGGCGTGGGGATAGGGCGCAGACCCGTTATCCCCGCTCATATGGAGAATCACTATGTGCCCGACTATCGCACTGCTCGGTGACATTGGCACCGACCACGATGGCTTCCCACCGACCCCGGTGATAGCTGCCAGTCCCGACGTGTTCCTCGATGGTAAGCCTGTGGCTCGTCAGGGCGATCCGCTGGAACCTCACGACAAGCCCAACAACCCGCCGCACCCACGGGCCATTGCCGGTGGTGTTGGCTCTGTGTTGGTGAACGGCAAGCCTATCGCTGTCACCGGCACAGCGGTGGATTGTGGTGGCGTGGTGATTGGTTCGGGCAGTGGACAGGCAGGATAAGGAGCAAGGTCATGGCACAGAGCACAGGATTACAATTCACCGTCAAGGTTGGCGCACTGGCTGAGAGCACCTTTGCGGTCGCGAGCTTCAAGCTGGATGAGGGCTTGAACCGCCCCTTTAACCTCCACTTGGAGGTAGCCAGCCAGCAACCGGACATCGACTTTGGCGATGTGCTGGACCAGCCGTGCGAGCTGCTGGTGTGGTACAACGGCGAGCTGCAACGCCGGGTCTGTGGGGTAGTGAGCGAGTTTGCCCAAGGGGACAGCGGCTTTCGCCGCACCCGCTACAGCCTCAACGTCAAACCTGCCCTGTGGCGACTGGGCTTGCGCCAGAACTCACGCATTTTTCAGGCCCAGAAACCGGATGAAATCCTCAGCATCTTGCTGCAAGAGCATGGCATCACCGATTACGCTTTTGCCCTGAAAAACGAGCATGCCCAGCGGGAATACTGCGTCCAGTACCGCGAAACAGACCTCGATTTCGTTAACCGCCTCGCCGCCGAAGAGGGCTTGTTCTACTTCCACGAATTTGAACAAGGCAAACACCGCATTGTCTTTGCCGATGATGCCGCAGCGTTAACCGCTGGTCCCGCGCTCTTCTTCAACCTCGGCAACCGCAGCCTTGAGCAGGGCGCCTATGTCCGCCAGTTCCACTACCGTGAAGCGGTACGCCCCTCGGATGTGGAGCTGAAAGACTACAGCTTCAAGACCCCGGCTTACGGCCTCTCCCACAAGAAGGTGGGAGCAGAGCTCGAGCATCAGCGCGACACCTACCCGCACTTCGACTATCCGGGCCGCTACAAGCAGGACGGCAGCGGCAAGGCCTTTGCCCAGCACCGGCTCGATGCGTTGCGTAACGATGCGGTGGCGGGCAGTGGCAAATCAAACAGCGCTGCTTTACTGCCGGGCCAGCACTTTTCATTGACTGAACACCCCAACGGCAGCCTCAACACCGACTGGCAAATCGTCCATATTCGCCATACCGGTGAGCAACCGCAGGCGCTGGAAGAGGAGGGCGGCAGCGGCCCGACCGTCTATCACAACGAATTTGGGGTGGTGAAAGCGAGCACCACCTGGCGGGCCCGCATCGGCAGCCCCGAAGCCCCCCATAAGCCGATGGTGGATGGCCCGCAAATCGCCATGGTGGTTGGCCCCGAGGGGGAGGAGATTTACTGCGACCAGCATGGCCGGGTCAAACTGCAATTTCCGTGGGACAGATATGGCAGCTCCAACGACCAGAGCTCCTGCTGGGTACGAGTATCGCAAGGCTGGGCCGGCGGCCAATATGGCATGATGGCCATCCCACGCATCGGCCACGAGGTCATCGTGAGCTTTCTGGAAGGGGACCCCGACCAGCCTATCGTGACCGGTCGCACCTACCACGCCACCAACCGGCCGCCGTATGAGCTGCCAGCCAACAAGACTCGCACCGTGCTGCGCACCGAAACCCATCAGGGCGAGGGCTTTAACGAGCTGCGTTTCGAAGACCAGGCGGGACAGGAAGAGATTTACATTCATGGTCAGAAAGACCTGAACGTACTTATTCAGCACGATGCGGCATGGCACATCAAGCACGACGAACACCGTAATATCGACAACGAGCGGGTGACCCGGATTAGACAGGTTGCTTACAAAGATGGCGGCACCAGCCTTGGTAATGACCATCTGACAGTTGACGGTGAGAAACGCGACCAGATCAAGGCGGATTATTCACTGACAGTCGATGGCTCGATGCACCAAAAGTTGGGCCAATCCCTGCTGGTGGAAGCGGGCGAAGAGGTGCATATCCACGTCGGCGACAAGCTGGTGCTGGAGGCGGGCAGCGAGATCACCCTCAAGGGCGGCAGCAGCTTTGTAAAAGTAGACCCAAGCGGCATCAAACTGGTGGGGCCGAGCATGAATCTCAATGCCGGCGGTAGCCCGGGTTCTGGCTCTGGCTGGGCAGGCCAAGCACCTGTTACTCCCAAAGGGGTGGGGGTGGTCAAAGCCCCGGAACTGGTTGAACTGGTCAAGGCGATTGCCACCGAGAAGGCTATGGAGGCGCTCTTGAAAGAAGAGAAAAACCTAGCAAAAGTCAGTTTTTCAGGGCGATAGGGTTAAAATGTCTTTTAAAATTTATTATTTAAATTTTTAAGTCTGGAGTTTTCATGAAAATCCCACAAATATTTAAGCTGCTTATATTTATTTTCATCTCGTTCCGATGCGCTGCGGAGTCTTGTCCCGCTGGCGACTTCGATAAATTTTCTCGAATCTTCATTAATGATGTTGAAGTTCAAACTAGATATACAATGAAGCCTGTTAATATTGTTTTTTATCAAGATTTGGATGATGATGTTAAAGAGGTAAAAGAGTCTCGCTTTTTTAAATTGTCAGATTTTCCTATTGTAAGTAGTAAAGGGAATGATGGGGAAAGAGAGGTGAAAATCGACAAGAATAATTTAGTGATTGATATCAATGGGAATGATGCCGGTTATCAAGTATCCTTGTCTTTTTCCGAAAAGGACAAGTGTTGGTATCTTGTAAAAATAACTGACCATTCGATGTAGGCGGAGGTAAATATGTCTTTTGATATTGCCATGAATTTGATACTTCCTCCTCGCGATGGAAAAAAGCCACATATCACAGCCCCTTTTGGTGAAAAAAGAGCATCAGGGCCACATAAAGGTGTTGATTTCAATTATATAGGTGGGCAGACGGGGGTTAATATGCAACATCCCGCAGCCTTTTCACCCGTTGATGGTACGATTTCATATTCAGGTGGTTTATTTGGCACAGTAAAAATACTGGACAATAAAGGTTTTAGTCATGAGATTCTCCACCTGCAATCGCAAAATGTCAGAGAGGGGGAGTCAGTTAAAGCTGGGGTTACCCAGATTGGAAGAATGGGCGGCAGAGGACCACAAAAGGAAAATCAATATGCAATGCATATTCATTATCAGATAAAAGATTCCTCTGGAAAAATTGTCAACCCTCAAGAGTGGTGGATTAATAAAGACATTGCTAGTAGTAAAGTCAGAGATATCATTCTTCCCGCATCCCCTTGTTTACCTATTACTCAATCGGATGGAAAGGAGTTCAAAGATGCCAAGTCATTAGCGTCTCTTTTAGGAAGTGAGGCTAACTATCTATTGGGTCTTAACACTTGGCATGGTGGCATCCATATTAGTAGTAAAAAAGCTCCTTGGGTCAAAGATATACATCCTGTTCGCTGTATGGCTGATGGTGAGGTTGTAGCTTTCCGAATGATGCCTGACTATCTTGTCAGCAATTTTAAGGGGCAGGAATATCGCTATTCCAATTCTTTTTGCTTGGTTCGCCATCATTTCAAACAACCAAAATCAGCTGAGGAAAATAAAGGTTCTACGCAGAAGGAGAACGGTTCTGAAAAGGGGGGGAGTGCAGAAGATAATGGGTTTGCCTATTACACACTATATATGCATTTATGTCCTTGGGATAAATGGCCAAAAAACAACCGCTATCGGTTAAAAAAGGGATGGCGGGTGCGCCATAGTGTACCGAATCATGATTACCAACCTCCCGCACTAACCTTGAAAGCGGGAGAGGAATTCGAACTTGTCGAAGGTGTTACTGCACAACGTGGTTATGTAACAGGTCAAGGGGAATTCGAATTTGCTCGTATAAAGGTACTGAGTAATGGTGCTAGTAGCAAAGAGGTTTTAGCCACAAAAGGAATGGATAGCCTTTGGATGGCACAAGACCCAAGCGCGATAGAGAAAGTTGGCAACATTGTTAGACCTATGTGGGTATATGACAAAATAGAAGCTCGTGTGAAAGAAGATATGGTTGGTCGTGCCGACCCCAAAGCTCAAAAAGGGAAAACAGGACATTATGTAGCTGGTGACAGTGTTTTTAGTGTACCAGCCGGAAGTCTGATCAGCTTTGATGCACATAGGTGCGAGTGGCAGGAAGTTCGCGGTAGAGCGCGGCGAATGGCTCGTTGTGTCGTACAGCCTCTTGGTCGCCCTGTTTGGTTATGTGTAGAAGAAGAGAATATTGAGATTAAGCGCCAAGAGCCTACTCACTTGGGTAAGCTGCATGAATTGCCAACACCAGTACCAATTCGTGCTGGCGAGACTATTGGCTATCTAGGAATGTACGAAGCGCCAACTTCTACCGAAGGGGGAATGTCGAGCAAGCACATGGTCCACCTTGAGCTGTTTAGCGACGATCCACGAGCAGAGGCAGTAGTTAGTAGCAAAGAGTGGAAGGATAAAGGCTTCACGCTGATTGATGGCTCTGATAGTGATGGTGCCCTGGATCCTGCTAAAATCCCCCCATTTTTCCTGAACCTGTATCGTCATGCTTCAGATGATAAAGAGTTGAAAGATGATGAACTTACAGTTAAAAAACTGGAGAATGCTGTCGATAGTATAGGAAACTATGACAGGGTTAAAGGGATGGTGGTGAAGCATAGTAGTGAGTGGTGGGTTCCGGCATCAAAAGTGATGATGGAGCAATTTAAAAGTATTTTTTGTAAAGTCACTGACCTCCCGCCTTTAATTGAACATGAGGTTAAACGGGTGGAGGAATTAGGGTGGATGGATAAGCTTCGTCATGTTCATATCGCTGGACCTGAAGTATTACATTTTTATCCATTATCTATTAAGTGCAAGACTGTGGTGAAAAGAGAGCTTATATGGATGAAGAGAGTTTTGGATTTGTATGG
>NZ_JBODRQ010000043.1:0-26128 GCF_050633025.1 Aeromonas sp. | reverse complement strand
TCAATTTGGACAATGGCTCAAGGACAAGCAGGTCGATCAAATCAGGTCTGCTACCAGCTCTATCTGCGGGACACCAAGAATGACACGGCTGTTTAAAGGGAGGGATGGGCGCAGTGGCCCCTCCCCGTCAATTTGGACAATGGCTCAAGGACAAGCAGGTCGATCAAATCAGGTCTGCTACCAACTCTATCTAAGGGAGGTAAACAATGAAGCGAGTCTTTAATCTGCTGGCGATGGGGCTGGTGCTGTTCTTCTGGTTTGGCGTACTGGTGAGCCTGATTGCTCCGCTACCCGGCAAACTCAACGGCTTTCTGCCGGTCTGCGGCGTGATCGTCGCGCTACTACACTGGCTGCAGGCCAGCATGATCAAGGCGGCTTGCAAACGCTACTTCGCAGTCACAAAAGTCGAGTTTGTCACCGTGCTGATATTTGGCGTGTTTGGCATGGTTGACATTCGGCAACGCCTGCAAGAGATCGTCAACGCCGCCCAGCACGGCAATCTCTCGGAAAAATCATAAAAGAAAAGGGGACGGCGGTAGCCGTCCCCTAGAGTCGTGTCGTTCTGTCCGTAGAACTGCAATGCTCCCTGCAATCCCTGACTTTATCCTAATCCTTTGGAATATCCCCTTTCCAATCCGTTGGCGTGTCCTGCGGCATTCCCAGCCTGGCAATTCATCCTGAACTGCTTCCCTGTCTCCATCCTGGAGGTGTCCATTCCCACATCCTGTGGGGTTCCTTGCGTCTTCCTGACGGATAACCATCCGGGTTATCTCACTTCATCCTGAAGTATTCCTCTCGCATCCGGCAAGGTCCTGTTCATCCTGAAGAACGAGGTTCCGTTCGTTCTGCTCTCATCCCGAGAGTGTCCTGCCGCATCCCGCGGTGTTCCTTTAATTCATCCGTGACGATAATCATCCTGATTATCGAGCTCATCCCGAGGTGTCTCTTGTCCACATCCTGCGGACTATTCCATCTTTATGCGCTGCCCTGCATCCTGCCGAACCAGCTCCGTCCTTGTGAAACCCATACTAAGGAAATGTGCCCCCCGAACAAGGGCCATCCGATGATAAAAATCCGATGCCACTCCCACCAACAAAAAGAAACTTAAAAACTATTCGTTTTATATCAATAGGTTATTTAATTTACCGGAAAAGCTCTATCATTTTGGCATGGCTTCGCGTACGGCTCAAAGCGCCAGCCTCTTACAGTCGCTATGGCAGATCTCTTACACGGGTTTCGCCCCCCAAAGCGGGGCATAAACACGGTTCAATCCTGTCGTTAAGACTTAAAAATAAGTTGAATAACTATGCTTAATAAAACGCAAAAAAAGAGCCGAGACCAGGCTCGACTCTTCAATAATGCCATTTTTAATCAACTCAAGCTGTTGCCCGGATCAAGATAGGCCTTGCGCAGCGATTCCGGTGCCAGCACCTCGAGTTCACCGCCGATGTTGTTCAACCAGCTGCGAAACTCCGGAGTGTCCTGCACTTCTGTCTCCACCACCACGCTGCGCTTGTCATAGCGGGTCATGCGCGGATTGTTGCCGGGGATCTGGTTATCCACCAGCGACTGGCTGTTGGCATCGATCCGGCCGACGAAGCGGATCGGGCCGCTCACATCCTGATAGCCCTGATCGCGGATCAGCTTCTGGATATTGAAATCCTTCGGCTGGGTGGCGCTGAAGTTGGTCAGCTCCACGTTCTTGATATGGTCAAACGGGATGCCGTAGACCTTGGGATCCAGCTCGGACAGGGTGCAGAGCAGGATCGGACCGTCCGGCTGATTGAGAATACCGAGCGGGTTGATACGGTCGTAGCAGAGCCACACAGTGCGCTCTTTGATTACGCGCTGGATCTCGGCACTGAACTTGCGGCCACGCCAGAGCGCATCGCGGATCAGAGTGCTGCGGCGGATCTCCGGGTTGCCGGCAAACGGACGCGGTGACTGGTGGACACTCTCCAGCCAACGTTCGGCCAGTTCACTCTGGCTGTCGCGGATCACCTGGCTCGCCTTGTCGACCAGCGGGTTCAATTCGGTCAGTACACTCGCCGGCAACAGTTGGCTCGCCTGATCACTCCAGGTTTTCAGGGCCACCGCCAGCGAGAGCGGCATGATATTGGCAAAGTCGTTGAGGCCGTGGCGCTCGAAGCACCAGCCATGGGGTTTGCTGCGCTCGTCCGAGGTGAGGTCGAACAATCCCATGCCGGACATCTCCTCCAGGTCCCGTTGCACGGTACGCAGACTGACGTGGATGCCTTCCTCTTCCAGTTTTACCTGGAGTTGGCTGGCGGTCAGCTTGTAAGGGCGGTGCGGGATGCAACGCGCCAAGGTCAGTTGTCGTAACAGCTTCTTGCTCATGGTGCTTGCCTTCACTGGTTTAGCGTTGACTGTATGCTAGTCGTGACTTGCGACAGTCTATGTCGCAAGTTTTGCTGCGACAACTGTCGCCATTTTCATACAAAACACACTAAATGATTGATTTATAAAGACAATACATTCAAAAAAGGAGCCAGCAGAGGCTAAAATTAGCCAAAAAACCTCAAATGAAAGTTCTATTTTGCGATTTATTTCCAGCATAAAATGCCGATTAATCAATTCATCACAGAATATGATTTCAGAGGAGAGCATAACTCTCCCCCTTTGCTCACATCAGCCACGACCAGGCTGACTTGGTGATGGCCGCACCGATCATGTAGCCAAACACCGCCAGTGCCGCCACACCGGCCACCAGCTTCTGACCGCGGGCCGGGCGCTTGAGCGCCATGACACCCAGACCGATATAGAGCACCAGTGCAATCAGCTTGGCCATCAGCCAGGGTTGTTGGCCGGGGCTCAACTGCAAGGCCACCGCCAGCAACACACCAAACAGCAGCAGGAAAGTGTCGTTGATATGCGGCAGGATCTTCAGCCACTTCTGCTGCAACCGATCGCTGCCGGCCAGCGCCAGACTCCAGCGATAGATAAAGAGCAGCAGACTGACCAGCGCCAGCGTCATATGCAGGTGTTTGAACATGGGGTAATAGGCAATCATTTTGCTTCCTTGTCGTCGTCGGGTAGCCCGCTATTCCAGTTGTGGGCATGGATACGCTCCTGCCCCTCCTCGTCGTCTTGCAACAGATCGGAGAGGATCTCCCGGTATTGCAGGCTCTTGTTGATATAAGTGTGTTCGTCGTCCAGATAGTTGACCTGCTCGCGCAACAGCCAGTTATCGTGCTGCTTGAAGGTCTGCCCCGCCCGCCAGGCCTGGTTGGCCCGAAAACCGAGCTGGGTCAGGGCTTCCACCCCCAGATCGACCGCCGAGCCCAGGGTTTCCCGGTGCACGCTCTCGACCCCGTGGCGCAGGATCTCGTGGGCATGGGGTCGATCCAGCGCTCGCGCCAGGATCTTCAGGTGCGGGAAGTGCTTCTGCACCATCTCGATCACCGCCAGCGAGGTAGCCGGATCGTTGATGGAGAGCACCAGCAGCTTCGCCTTGTTCGCCCCTGCGGCATGGAGCAGATCGATCCGGCTGGCATCACCATAGAAGACCTGATAGCCATACTTGCGCAGGGTCTCTATCTGGCTGGCATCCTGCTCGAGGATGGTGGTGCCGATGCCGTGACCGTGCAGTAGACGCCCCACAATCTGACCGAAGCGGCCGAAGCCCGCGATGATCACCGGATGCTCCACCAGCTCAGGTTGCTCATGCTGCGGTGCGTCGCTCTGGTTACGGTAATCGAACCAGGGCTGGATCACCCGATCATTGAGGATCAGCAGCAGCGGGGTGAGCGCCATGGAGAGTGCTACCACCAGCGTCAGCAGCGAGATGGTCTCACCGGGCAGCACCCGGTTCTGGGCGGCAAACGAGAAGAGCACGAAGGCAAACTCACCGCCCTGTGCGAGCGCCAGCGCGAAGGTCCAGCGCTGGCTCGGCGAGATGCGGATAATGAAGCCAAGCGCCATCAACACCAGCCATTTGAGCACCATCAGGCCAACCACCAGTGTTGGTATCAGGAAGGGGTGCTCGGCAAACAGCCCGAAGTCGATCCCCGCCCCCACCGACATAAAAAACAGGCCGAGCAGCAGCCCCTTGAACGGCTCTATGTCCGCCTCCAGCTCATGACGATATTCGCTGTCGGCCAGCACCACACCGGCGAGGAAGGAGCCAAGTGCGGGCGAAAGCCCCACCGATTCCATCAGCACCGCGATAGCGATCACCAGCAACAGAGCTGCGGCAACAAAGATCTCCCGCATGTGGGACTGGGCGATGGCACGGAACACTGGCCGCATTAGGTAGTGGCCACCCAGCACGATACCGGAGATAGCCGCGACTACCAGCAGGCCGTGCTGCCAACCCGCCAGTTCGGAGCCGCCATTACTGGCGACCGGGGCCATGGCCAGCAGCGGCAACAGCGCTAGGATCGGAATGACCGCAATATCCTGAAACAGCAGCACTGCAAAGGCGGAGCGACCGCTCTCGCTCTGCATCAGCTTGCGCTCCTGCAGGCTCTGCAGAACGATGGCGGTAGAGGAGAGCGCCAGAATGAGGCCGATGGCCAGCCCCTGTTGCAGCGGCAGACCGATCAGGTGCGCTACGCCGGTCAGTGCCGCCGTGGTGAGCAGCACCTGCAGGCCGCCGGTGCCGAGGATCGGCCCCTTCAGCTGCCACAAGAGGGCCGGACGCAACTCCAGCCCGACCAGAAACAGCATCAGCACCACGCCAAACTCGGCGAAGTGCATCACATCCTTCTGCTCGCCCACCAGCCCCAACAGGAAGGGGCCTATGATGATCCCTGCCAGCAGGTAACCGAGCACCGAGCCAAGCCCCCAACGCTTGGCGAGCGGCACAGCGATAACAGCAGCCGAAAGATAGATAAATGCATCGAACAGGATCCCGTGGCCCATCAGTCAGCCCTCCGCGTGAACATCTGGTCCGGCTCATAAGCTCGGCCAACAAGCAGCCCCTGTTTCATCAGAGCACCTCCAGCAAGTCGCGTAGATAAGGGCGCCCGGCCAGTTGCTCCGGGGTCAGCAGATCGTCACGCAGGGCGCAAAGCAGCTGGCGATAATCCTGCCCACATCGGCGCAGGGCGGCAGGATCCTTGATCTTGTGAAAGGAGTGCAGCACGAAGGGGGGCAGCCAGTTCATGCCGCACAATCTGGCCGCCTGTTGAAAGGGCAGCAGAAAGTCGAGCAGTGGCCGGCTGTTGTACCCCTCGCAGCAGTAGGAGTCCGGCGCCCCGCCGGTGGTGATGGCGCTCAGCCACTGCTTGCCCTTGAGGGCGTGGGCTTCGGGGCCGTAGGCGTAGCCATACTCCAGCACCAGATCCATCCACTCTTTCATGATGGCGGGGCAGGAGTACCAGTAAAACGGGTGCTGAAAGACGATGATGTCGTGCTCACAGAGCAGCGTTTGCTCCCGCTTCACATCGATAAACATATCGGGATAGTGCTGATAGAGGTCGTGAAGCGTGACACCCTCCAGCCCCTCAATCGCCTGTAACAGCTGCTTGTTGGCCCGCGAGCTCTGCAGCGCGGGATGGGAAAAAATAACCAGAATACGTTTCATGACCACATCACCCGAACAAAGCCTTGCGGTGCAAGACGCGGTAAACAGAAAAGGGGCGCCCAAGGAGCTGCATCGTAAAGGTGCACAGAAGAGCGACCTTATCAGGAAGCACCGTGGCCTGCCAACTCGGGGATCAGCTCCCGCAGCGCCGGAAGTGATCGCCGATGCAGTGCTCTACGCCTGGAACCAGCCTGCCAACGTCTGCGTGCGCGAGATCGTGCTGGCCGCCACCCGTCAGCAATCATGAACCCATCCAGCACCACTCAGAGGACTTGACCCTCCCCCGGGGCACAGGGTTACCATATGCCCCTTGTTATTTTCGAGTCATTCCATGATTTTCACCCGTTGCCAACTCGCTCACGCCCGTCGCTGGCTCCCCTTGTGGAGTCTGGTGCTGGTGTTGATGTCGTTTGGCAGCCGGGCCGCAACCGACCTCTGTACCCTGACCACCCACTGCAGCCAGAGTGAGCGTACCTTGGAAAAAGCGATGCCCTGCGGCAGCTTTACCACCGCCCTCTCGATGACACTGGTAGGCAGCGACAGCCTGACGGTCGCCGTACTGGAACCGGATAGTCCCGACTTCGCCTCCCCCTCTCTCTTTATGCCAGACGCCCCGTGCGAACAGCTCGAACGTCCCCCACGCACCCGGATCTGAAACGCATCCCGTATCGGGCATCTTTTCTTTAAATCTGAGGTGAGTGATGTACAAACCCCTGTTACTGGCCATGCTGGCCGGTACCGTCAGCTTTTCGGCCCTCGCGGCCGAGAAGATGACCGTCTACAAATCCAAATATTGTGGCTGCTGCCAAAGCTGGAACGAGCACATGGAGCAGAATGGCTTCGAGCTGGACGTCATCGAAACCGAACAGCTCGGCGCTGTGAAGCAGCAATACGGTATCGCGCCGGAACTGGCTTCCTGCCATACCGGTATCGTAAATGGCTATGTGATCGAGGGGCATGTACCGGCCGCCGATGTGCAGAAGCTGCTCAGGGAAAAACCGGCGATCCGTGGCCTGACCATTCCGGGCATGCCCCAGAGTGCGCCGGGCATGGATATTCCGGGCCAGCCCTATGAGGTACTGAGTATCAGCAACGAGGGCGCGACCAACCGCTGGTCGAGCTACCCCGGCTGACGAAAACTGGCCATGAGAGGGCACTCCCATATCATGTGAGGCACACCTGAGCGGACTCTTGCCGCTCATGGCCAGAAAGAGGGCCGCTATCGCGAGATAGCGGCTTTTTTTGATTACATTTCCTGCAATAACAAGGGATTGCTTGCAACCACCGGCAACAAGGGGCAGATTTAACACCAATTCATGGAGCCGATGCTCAGGTTTACCAACCCTTTCCAGCGCCAAGGATGCGACATGTTTACCTTTTCCCGAGGAGTTCTGCTGCTAGCCTTTCTGACAGTTCTCCCCCCCCACTTATGCCAATGAAGAGCCCGCCATGCTGACAAGCGTACATCCAATCCAGCCGCCCGTGGCCGCCAAACATCCCCGCACCCTGAAAAAACACGAGGATACCCGCATCGACAACTACTACTGGCTGCGCGATGACCAGCGTCAGGCGCCGGAAGTATTGCAATACCTCGAGGCCGAGAACGCCTACACCGAAGCCATGCTCAAGCCGACCCAACCCCTGCGCGAGCAACTCTACAAGGAGATGGTGGCCCGCATCCCCCAGCAGGATGAGTCGGTTCCCTATGTGAAGAATGGCTACCGCTACCAGACCCGTTATGAACCGGGCAAGGAGTACGCCATCTACTCCCGCACCAGGCTGGGAGAGGAGCAGGCAAACCTGCTGCTCGACAGCAACCTGCGGGCCGAGGGGCACGAGTTCTATGCTCTCGGCACCCTTGAGGTGAGCCGCAACAACCGCTGGCTGGCGGTGGCGGAAGATTTCCTCTCCCGCCGTCAGTACCAGATCCAGTTCCTCGATCTGGAGAGCGGCCAGTGGGCCACCGACAAACTGGAAAATACCTCTGGCAATCTGGTATGGGCCAACGACAACAAGACCGTCTTCTATGTGCGCAAGCACCCGCAAACCCTGCTTCCCTATCAGGTCTACCGCCACACGCTCGGTACAGATCCGGCCACGGACAAGCTGATTTACGAGGAGAAGGATGACTCCTTCTACATCAGCCTCTACGCCACCACCTCGGAAGATTTCATCGTCATCGCCCTCTCCAGCACCACCACCGGCGAAGCGCGGCTGATCAATGCCAACCGGCCGGAGCACGCCCCCCGCCTGTTCCTGTCCCGTCAGGTGGAGCACGAATACAGCCTGGATCACTACCGCGGCCGCTTCTATGTCCGATCCAACAAGGATGGCAAAAACTTCGGCCTCTACGAGACCAAAGAGAGCCCGGTCGATCGCTGGAAGGCGGTGATTGCCCCCAATCCGGAGGTACTGCTGGAGAGCTACGCCCTGTTCAAGGATTGGCTGGTATTGGAAGAGCGCAACAAGGGGCTGACCCGACTGCGCCAGATCAACTGGCAGAGCGGTGACGAAAAGGAGATCGCCTTCGACGATCCCGCTTATGTCACCTGGCTCGCCTACAACCCGGAGCCGGATACCAGCGCCCTGCGCTATGGCTACTCCTCCATGACCACCCCCGCCTCCACCTATGAGTTGGATATGGCGAGCGGCAAGCGCACCCTGCTCAAGCAGCAGCCGGTGGCAGGCTTCAAGGCCGACCAGTACGCCAGCGAGCGGCTCTGGGTGACCGCCCGCGACGGCGTATCGGTGCCGGTGTCGCTGGTCTATCGCAAGGACAAGTTCAAGAAAGGTCTCGCCGATGCGCCCAAGAATCCGTTGCTGGTCTATGGCTACGGATCCTACGGCGCCAGCATGGATCCCGACTTCAGCAGCTCGCGCCTGAGCCTGCTGGACAGAGGCTTCGTCTATGCCATCGCCCATATCCGGGGTGGCGAAGAGCTGGGCCGTCACTGGTACGAAGATGGCAAGTTGCTGAAAAAGCAGAACACCTTCAATGACTTTATCGATGTCACCAAGGCGCTGGTTGAGCAAGGCTACGGTGCCAGGGATCAGGTCTACGCCATGGGCGGCAGCGCCGGCGGCCTGCTGATGGGGGCCGTCATCAATCAGGCGCCCGAACTCTATCGCGGCGTGGTGGCGCAGGTGCCCTTCGTCGATGTGGTCACCACCATGCTGGACGAGTCGATTCCCCTCACCACCGGGGAGTATGACGAGTGGGGCAACCCGAACCAGAAGCGCTATTACGACTACATGAAGAGCTACAGCCCCTACGATCAGGTGAAGGCGCAAGCCTATCCCAACCTGCTGGTCACCACCGGACTGCACGACTCGCAAGTGCAGTATTGGGAGCCCGCCAAGTGGGTCGCCAAGCTGCGCGAGCTGAAGACGGATGATAACAAGTTGTTACTGAACACCGACCTGGACGCCGGCCACGGCGGCAAGTCGGGCCGCTTCAAAGCCTACGAGGATATCGCGCTGGAATACGCCTTTATCCTGGATCTGGCCACCCCGGCCAACTGATCTCTCATGACTCCGGCCCTTGTCACTCAAGGGCCGCATAAGACTCCCTCCATAATTCTCCCACCCTGACCGACAATTAATCCACGCTCAAGAAATTAATGATCGACATCAAACTTTTCGATATTTAACGCTGCCATTTTGCCGTTTTGTTTGATTTGTGTTGGTGTGGTGTGCTTAATCGAAGTCGTTATCGCTTTTTATTTGGCCCCTCCGGGGCCAAATTATCTTCTGCTGGCAGGACGCCGGTGATCTCACCGCAGGATGAGGGTGACTTTTTTTGGGAGGGGGTAACAGCCCGACCTTTCCTCGTACGAGGCCCTATCGGCAAGCCCGGCGCAGAACGGGATTGCCATCAATTTATCCGGGGATCGGATAAACAAAATCAAAGAAAAGGGAGAAAAAATGAAAGGATTAACTTTAGCATGCGCCCTGTCGGCGGCTCTGGTCGGTGTCTCATTCGGTGGTCCGGTACAAGCGCAGGAGCGCTTCGTGACCATAGGCACCGGCGGTCAGACCGGCGTCTACTATGTCGCTGGCCAGTCCATCTGCCGCTTCCTCAATCGCGGCGCCGCCGATCACCAGATCAAGTGCAACGCCCCGGCCAGTGGCGGCGGTGTTGCCAACGTCAACGGCATCCGCAGCGGTGAATTCAACTTCGGCATCATGCAATCCGACCACCAGTTCAAGGCGATGAAGGGGCTGCCGCCGTTCCAGGCCGAAGGGGCCATGGACGATATGCGCGCCGTCTTCTCCCTGCAGAGCGAGGTGTTCACCATCCTGGCTCGCCGCGATGCCAAGATCGCCAGCTTTGACGACCTGAAAGGCAAGCGCGTCAACATCGGCAACCCGGGCTCCGGCCAGCGTGACACCATGGAAGAGATCATGGCGGTCAAAGGCTGGAAGAAGGGTGACTTCGGTCTGGTCTCCGAGCTGAAACCGGCCGAACAGGCCTCCGCTCTCGGTGACAACAATATCGACGCCATGAGCTACTTCGTTGGTCACCCGAACGGCGCCATTCAGGAAGCCTCCACCACCACAGATGCAGTACTGGTCCCTGTGACCGGCGCCGACATCGACAAGCTGCTGGCCGAGAAGAGCTACTACAGCAAAGCCGAGATCCCGGGCGGCATCTACAAGGGCAGCGACAAGCCGACCCCCTCCATCGGTGGCAAAGCGGTGCTCTCCACCAGCGCCAAAACCGATCCGGAAGTGGTCTATCAGCTGGTCAAGTCGGTGTTCGACAACCTGGATCGCTTCAAGCGCCTGCACCCTGCCTTTGCCGACCTGAAAGAGGCCGACATGATCAAGGTGGGTCTCTCTGCACCGCTGCATGAAGGGGCTGCCCGCTACTACAAAGAGCGCGGCTGGCTCTGATTGAAGGCCACGGGGCCTTTGTCACTCTCTTCGACACCCGTCTGCCGCCTGATTGCGGGGGCGGGTGTCGCTCTTGTTGTAATCGTTGGCACAAGTTAACCCTATGCAAGATAAACAACTCTCTACCGAGGAACTGATCGCCCAGGATGTGGGCGCTCGCCTGCCGCTGGGCATCATGGGCTGGCTCATCACCGCGTTGGCGCTGGCCTGGTCCCTGTTCCAGCTCTGGATCGCCTCGCCACTCCCCTTCATGGTGGGGTTTGGCGTACTCAATGACACCGAAACCCGCTCCATTCACCTCACCTTTGCCCTGTTGTTGGCCTTCCTGGTATTTCCGGCATTTCGCTCCTCGCCCCGGGATCGGGTGCCCTTTGGCGATATCGCCCTTGGCCTGATTGCGGCGGGTGCTGCCTCCTACCTGTTCGTCATGTACGAGGCGCTGGCCCTGCGGCCGGGTACCCTGACGACCACTGATCTGGTGACCGCCTGTATCGGCATCCCGCTGCTGCTGGAAGCAGCACGCCGCGCCCTGGGGCCGGCACTGGCGGTCATCGCCATCGTCTTTCTGATCTACAGTCTGGCGGGCCCCTGGATGCCGGGACTGCTGGCACACCGCGGAGTAAGCTTTACCGCACTGGCCAACCACCAGTGGATCACCACCGAAGGGGTGTTCGGCATCGCCCTTGGCGTCTCCACCAGCTTCGTGTTCCTGTTCGTGCTGTTTGGCGCCTTGCTGGAGCGTGCCGGTGCCGGTCACTACTTTATCCAGCTCGCCTTCAGCCTGCTCGGTCACCTGCGCGGCGGCCCGGCCAAGGCGGCAGTGGTCGCCTCCGGCCTGACCGGCCTGATTTCCGGCTCGTCGATTGCCAACGTGGTGACCACCGGCACCTTCACCATCCCGATGATGAAGAAGGTGGGCTTCAGTTCAGAGAAAGCGGGGGCGGTGGAAGTGGCCTCCTCGGTCAACGGCCAGATCATGCCGCCGGTGATGGGGGCTGCGGCTTTCCTGATGGTCGAATACGTGGGCATCCCCTATGTGGAGATCATCAAGCACGCCTTCCTGCCTGCCA
Source organism: Aeromonas sp. (assembly GCF_050633025.1). Classification (GTDB taxonomy): domain Bacteria; phylum Pseudomonadota; class Gammaproteobacteria; order Enterobacterales; family Aeromonadaceae; genus Aeromonas. Next base: position 14,614 of record NZ_JBODRQ010000043.1, on the reverse strand, counting down.
CCATCTCCTACATAGCGCTGCTCTACATCGTCCATCTGGAGGCGCTGAAACTGGGCATGCAGCCCATCGGCAACCATCAACCCAAACCCTGGCTGCGTCGCCTGACCGGCTTTGCCTTTGGTGCGGCCCTCATCAGCGGCCTGTCACTGGCGGTCTACTATGGCCTCGGCTGGCTCAAACCTGCACTGGGTGACTACGCTCTGCCGGGGATCTCGGTACTGCTGGCTGCCACCTATGTGGCCCTGTTGAAGATCGCCGCCAGCAATGAACCGCTGCCCGCCGAAGATCCCGACAAGCCGCTCACCGAGTTGCCCGACACCCGCGCCGTGCTGCTCTCCGGCCTGCACTTCCTGCTGCCGGTGGTAGTACTGGTATGGTGCCTGATGGTGGAGCGCCTCTCGCCGGGGCTGTCGGCCTTCTGGGGTACCGTGATGCTGGTGATCATCCTGCTGACCCAGCGCCCGCTGCTCAACTGGCTGCGCAAGGACGGCAAGCACGACTACGGCACCGTCGCTGACGGCGTGGTGGATCTGCGGGAAGGGCTGGTCGCCGGTGCCCGCAACATGATCGGTATCGGCATTGCCACCGCCACCGCGGGGATTATCGTGGGTGCGGTCTCCCAGACCGGGGTCGGTCTGGTGCTGGCTGATCTGGTGGAGTTCCTCTCCATGGGTAACCTGCTGCTGATGCTGCTGCTCACCGCCCTGCTGAGCCTGATCCTCGGCATGGGGCTGCCCACCACTGCCAACTACATCGTCGTCTCCAGCCTGCTGGCGCCAGTGGTGGTAACGCTGGGGCAGCAAAACGGGCTGATCGTGCCGCTGATCGCGGTGCACCTGTTCGTCTTCTACTTCGGCATCATGGCGGATGTGACGCCGCCGGTGGGGCTGGCCTCCTTCGCGGCAGCGGCTGTCTCCAAGGGCGATCCCATCAAGACCGGGATCACCGCCTTCTACTACAGCCTGCGTACCGCGGCGCTGCCGTTCCTGTTTATCTTCAACACCGATCTGCTGCTGATCGACGTGGACTTCGCCCACGGCGTGCTGATCTTCATCGTGGCGACCATCGCCATGCTGATCTTCGCCGCCGCCACTCAGGGCTGGTTCCTGGTGAAGAGCCGCTGGTACGAGAGCGTGCTGCTGTTGCTGGTCGCCTTTACCCTGTTCCGCCCGGGTTTCTGGATGGACATGGTGCACGACCCCTATCGCGAGACCCCGCCTGCCCAGCTGGCCCAAACCATGGGTGAAGTGGAGGAGGAGAGTACCCTGCGGCTGCGGATCCTCGGTGAAGATGCGGTGGGCAAGCCACGCAAGTTCACCCTGCTGGTCGCCGTACCGGATGGGGCAAATGGCGAAGAGCGGCTGGCCAATCTGGGGCTCAGCCTCTATGAGCAGGATGGCAAGACGCTGATCGATAACGTCGCCTTTGGCAGCCCGGCCGCCACCATGGGGCTGGAGTTCGATCAGGAGATCCTCACCGTCAAGGCGCCGACCGAGCGCTGGACCAAGGAGTGGATGTGGATCCCGGGCTTCCTGCTGTTCGGGGTGATCGTCTGGCTGCAGCGTCGCCGCAGCGTCAAGGCCGGTTAATCCACCAGGCAGATGAGACCGAGGGCCGCTATTGCGGCCCTCTTTTTATTGCCTTGCCCTCTGCGGCTCTTGCGATGAGCAACAGTCATGGAAAAGGTAAACGGTGGCGAGCGGCCAAAAAAGTGGGGTGACATGTCCATGTCACCCCCTCGCAAATAGCATGTTCCATATTGGAGTCCGGCCACGCCAGGTCTCTGTTTCACTTTCCGATAGTTCGCGACCCATCTTAAGTGCGCGCCAATTGCAGCAATGCAATCGACCAGCTACCCGTTACAACCTTCGTCCACACGGCAGACAAGCCGCCGTGTTTGTCCTTGCAACTGAAATATTACGCATAAAAACAAAATAAAAAACGTCTTTATGCTCATTCCATTCACATTAGAGTACAAAAAACAGCCTTATCATCACCACTAAATGGTTATAAAACAGCAAGATAAATTCATGCATGGTTATTCACCCGCAAAGGGCATCAGCAATGGCTTACAAGGCTTTGCGAGATCTCGCACAAAAAATGGCCGCCTCACAGCCAACGCCGCAGTGGCAACCAGTCGCTCAGGCGGGCTATCAGCCGCCTTGACCATCCTTCGGGTTTGCGCGGCAATCCACCGGCCTGCTCCTGCCAGCGAGCCAGCCACATTCGCAGCGCCTCGCAGATCGGCGGACAGTGCAGATGCAGCATCAGCTCGGTATTGAGAAACAGCGAGCGGGGATCGAGGTTGAGGCTGCCAAAAAGCGCCCGCTCCTCTCCCAGCAGGATCAGCTTGGCGTGCAGGCTGCCGTGGCCATGGTCAAACTCGGCGACCCGGATCCCGCGCCGCAACAACCAGCCGAGATAACGCTGATAGGCACCATAGACCAGTGGCACATCGGTGCTGGCCAGCGAGTTGGTGAGAATGTCGATGGCGACCCCCTGCTGGCGCAGCCGTGCCAGGCGGTGCCGGAACCCGCGGGTCAGAATGAGGTAAGGGGTCACCAACCCCAGTGAGCCGGGATTGTCAGCCAGCTGGCGCCAGAGCTGACGGGCGGTGGTGGGACGGGAGATTAGCCCCTTGCCGGGACGGTCGAACCACACCTCGGCCCGCCCTTCATGCCACAGCAGCGGTACATCGCTCTCGTCAAACAGCGCTGCGGGCAGATCGTAGACCGTCGCTACCGCCGGATCCGTCATGGTGAACAGGAAGTCGTTGACCACCTCTATTTCGGCGGGCAGCAGCTCGCGGCGCAGCAGATGGCGGATGGGGTGACTCCAGCGGCTGTGCCAGAACTGCTCGAACCCCTGCGCCATCTGCTGGCACAGCCCCCCCTGACAGGCGAGATCGAGATCCACGAAGGGGGCTTGCGGATCCATACCGAAGTAGCGATCGCCGATGTTGCGCCCGCCGATCAGCGCCAACTTGCCATCCACCAGCAGCAGTTTGTTGTGCATCCGGTGGTTGATGCGGCGAAAGCTGAGCAGCCCCTCCAGCAACAGTGCCAGCGGGCGCCAGCCCCGCAGCCAGAAGGGGTTGAACAGCCGCACCTCGATCCCCGGGTAGTGAGCCACCATCTCCAGAAAGCGGTTGTCACCGGCATAGAGATCATCCACCAGCAGCTGCACCTTGACGCCACGCCGGGCAGCGTGGAGCAGCTCGCTCAGCAGCAGCTTGCCGCTGCTGTCCTCTTCCCAACTGTAGTACTGCGCCTGGATCCGCTCACGGGCATGGCGGATCCAGTGGCAGCGCACCTTGAGCGCCAACCGGGGATCATCGATCAGAGCAAAGGATCCGGGGATCATGGTGTCATCCTGCTGTCATGGCCGGGTGTCATAACGCTGGCGAGCCTCTTCACATATTCAAAAGGAGTTGCTGATGGAACTGCATGATACCCCGATGTTGCGCTATCTGGGCCAGCTCAGCCAGCCAGATCTCATCCCGGCCACCGGCCCCGCCCACTGGTTTTTGCAACACAGGGACGGTGGCTGGCAATTGCCAACCGTGCAGGCGACCCTGCCGCTCAACCGGCTCAGGGCTGAGCCGCTTCGATAGCGGCAGCCTTGCCCTCGATCTGGGGCAGGCTGAAACGATAGGCTACGTAGTACTTGTAGATGGTACCGACATAGTTGATCGGCCCCTGTCCGACTTCGTTGGCCACTAACTGATCCACGTTGCCGAACCAGACATTGGGATCAAGCCCCAATTTCTCCGCCTTGCCTCGCAGCGCCTGCACCCGGTTCGGCCCGGCGTTGTAGGCGGCGAGGGCAAACAGGTGGCGGTTGAGCCGATCCAGCTTGGGATCATTGAAGTAGGTATCGAGGATCAACCGCATGTAGCGGCAGGCGGCCTCCACATTGCCTTCAAGGGTGGTCAGCCTGGCGCCGTTGATGCCGACCTCCCGCCCCGTACTGGGCAGCAGTTGCATGAGGCCCACGGCCCCCTTGTGCGAACGCACCTTGGGATTGAGGCCGGACTCCTTGTAGCCGAGTGCCGCCAGCATCAGCCAGTCGAGATCGTATTGATTGGCGTACTTCTCCAGCACCTTGCGAATGGTCGCGAGGCGACCCATGGGGTCCGGTGCCAGGATATTGCTCATCTGATCGCTGTGAACCAGCAACCGGCGCAGGGTCATGTCGCTGTAGAGGCTGTTGCGGCTGACGCTCGCCAGATAGCCATTGACCGCCTTGAGCAGCTCTGGACTGTTCTTGCGTAGCGCCCAGGCGCTGGTGCCGTTGCTGCGCAGGGGGATCAGCTTGTGAGCCTTGAGGCCGGAGATCATGCCACCCAGCCAGATCCGCCCCTTGTAGCTGTCGGTCACCGTCAGGGGAATAATGCCAGCGGCCACCATCTCCAGCAGATCGCCATCCTGCAGGTATTCGGGCACCGTTTCGATATAGACGGGGGGCAGCCCCAGCTCGCGAAACAGCCAGTTGAGCTGGCGCAGACTCTCGTAGTAGCTGGAGCTGGCGCGCACCCAGACCCGCCTGCCGGAGAGCTGGGTAATACGGCTGAAGGCGGGCAGGCTCTGCTGGCTCACCACCCACTCCTCTATGGAAGAGATGAGCGGCCGAGAGAAGGCCACCTGTTCACGCCGGGTCGGGGTCACCGTCATGGTTGCCGCCACCAGATCGCCGCGCCCCTCGGTCAGATAGTCCAGCAGCTTGTCCTGACGCACCGGGATGTAGACCACCTTGAGTTTGACCTTCTCTTTGGCGAGATAGGTCTTGTTCAGCCAGCGTTCGAACCCTTGCAGCTGATTGACCAGAATGCCGTACTGGGCGCCGCGATCGAGAAAATAGAAGCCGCGCTCATAGACCACCAGAGCCCTGAGTTCGCGCTTTTGCAGAATGCTTTCGAGATCCCCGGGTTGGGGCAGACGCTGTGGCTTGAGTTCAGCCGCGAGCAGGGGAAAACAGCAGAGGGCCAGCAGAGCCCAAATCCAGCGTCGCATCACGATGGCTGCCCCTGTGCTGAGGTCACGTCTGCTACCTGTTGGCAGCACGGATCACGATAGAGGGTGGGATTGGGGGCAGAGATCCATCGCTGGGTCATGATGTTTACGCCTTCCGTTGGCCGACTCGCGCCGGGCAAAAACGTCTGTGGGATAGAGTAACTATAGAACGCCGACCCACAGCAGAAGGGTCAACACGGCAGGCAAACCTGCCGCGTTATCAAACCACTCAGATAGAGCGGGCCCGCATTTCGAAAATCAGTTTTTCGGCGGTACAGCTGAATTGCAGGCGGGCTTTCAGGATCACGCCATTGGCGCCCTGAGTCAGTTCGCTGCTCACTTGAGCTTCGGCAGTGACCTGCTTGGCCAGTGCTTCATAGGCAGCCAGCTTGGCGCGGGCATCAGCCTCGGCCGCGGCTTCAATCACCAGATCCATCACATCGTCGCCTTCGCCGATGATGGTGCCGATCTCGGCAAAACAGCCGCAGCTGTCACAGGTTTCATTCAGTTCAACTTTCTCGTCTACAGACATTTTCTACTCCTACTGCTTATTTCGGATGATTTGCATCGTCACGCATCGCCTTGCGAAAATCTTTGATGGCTGTCCCCAGATCCTCACCTGCACCGGCAAGACGCTTGCTGCCGAAGACCAGCACGACCACCAGCAAGAGGATCAACATATGCCAGATATGAATTCCACCGAGCCCCATAGGGATACTCCCTCACAAAGAGATATCTGTTACTTGTATCAAAATAGAGCGCAGGGATTGTTGGGCAAAATCAAGGCAGGTGCAAGTGAGCAAATAAATCATAGCCAAAAAATAGGGCGACCCAAAGGTCGCCATATTGATTGTGCTACATGTCCCCTCAACCGCTACATCCTGTACCAGTGGTTCATGCGAACCTGAGACCATTTGAGGATAAGATCGCCAAGATATGAAAACAAATGGTATAAATTCATCTTAGAATTGAAGAGGATTCATATCATGCTGCTGGAACAACTGGGTCGCATCGACCTCAATTTGCTGATTATCCTGCAGGTGCTGCTGGAGGAGCGCAACGGCAGCAAGGCGGCACGCCGCCTTCATCTGAGCCAGTCCGCGGTCAGTAAAGCCCTCGGCCGTCTGCGCGATACCTTCAGCGATCCCCTCTTTATCCGCTCTGCCTACGGGCTGGAACCCACCGGCCGCGCCCTTGCGCTGCAACAACAGTTACAGCCCATCCTGCTGTCGCTGGATAACCTGATCCAGCCGCCCGAGTTCGACCCCGCCAGCTCGGAGCGAGAGTTCGTCATCGCCAGCATGGACAGCGCCTTCACCCTGTTTGCCCCGCTCTACCTGAGCGAGCTAAAGCGGCAGGCACCAAGGATCCGCTTGCGTTACGAGGAGTGGACCGAAAACAGTCTGACCGAGATGAGTCAGGGACAGGTGGACATCGCCTTCGCGGTGCGGGAGAACTGCATCAGCTCCGATTATCGGCTCGATACCCTGCCCGACAGCATCTGTCAGCGAGTGCTGGCGGTCGATGATCTCACCTGTCTGGTGCAGCAGCACCACCCCGCGCTGCGAGAGCCCAACTGGAAGCTGGAGCACTACCTCAGCTATCCCCATGTGCAGACATATTGCGAGGGGCGAGACCGCTGGATGCTGGATCACAAGCTGGCGGAGCAGGATCTCTACCGGCGTATCGAGGCAACCGTGCCCTCCTTCGAGGCGGCGCTGCGGATGGGGATGCACTCCGACATGATAGTGACCCTCTCCAGGCTCTACGCCCGCCACGCTACCCAGGTCTATCCGCTGTTGCAGCTGCCGCTGCCCATCGGACTGGACAGCATCTCCCACCTGCTCATCTGGCATCAGCGTCACAGCGAGGATCCGGGCCACCGCTGGCTGCGGGAATTGCTGCTCTCCCTCATCATGAGCAAACTGGAACCCGCAGCGACCACTCACGGGTGATGACACGTCCTCTCGGCAGCAAAAAGAACGGGGCTCTGCGTAGCCCCGTTTCATTTATTTCGGCATGCAAACCGGTCAGCCCTGACCGGTCACCGCCAGATAGTGATGTACGCCATCAAGCAGCATCTGCACCGAGATCATCACCAGCAGCATGCCCATCAGCCGTTCCACCGCAGTGAGTCCCCGCTCACCCAGCAGCTTGTTGAATACCTCGTAGAACATCAGGATCACCGCGCTGGCAGCCCAGGCCAGAAAGAGTGCCAGCGACCAGTCCACCATCCGGGCAGGTTCCTGATTGGCAAGCAGCATCAACGATGCGAGGATCGACGGGCCGGCAATCATCGGGATCGCCATCGGTACCAGGAAGGGCTCCTCGCCCGCCGCCAGCCCGGTCACACCTCCTTCACTCGGGAAGATCATCTTGATGGCGATCAGGAACAGGATGATACCCCCCGCAATGCTGACCGCCTCCTGCCGCAGGTTGAGGAAGCCGAGGATCTGCTGACCGACGAACAGGAACAGCATCATGATGGCCAGCGAGAAGAGCAGCTCGCGCACCATCACCTTGCGACGTCGCTTGGGATCGATATGACGCAGGATAGAGAGGAAGACCGGCAGGTTGCCCAGCGGGTCCATGATCAGAAACAGCATGACTGCGGCAGAAAAAGTATCCATACAACGCCCTGAATAGGGAAAAGAGAGGGGGCGAAATATAGCAAAGGGCGAAGAATTGAGCGAGCGCCATGATGCGCTCGCAGCGGGATTAACCGTGGTTGCAGATCTTGTCGGCGCGGGTCTGGAAGCCCTCGGCCGAGTCGATGAATTTGCCGCGAGCAGCCAGAAAGTCGATCAGCGCTTCCGCATCCATCTCGCTGGCGCTGCAGGTATGAAAACGGGCTTCGGCACCGAACCGCTCGGCCATCGCCTGTTTCAGGCTGGCACGGGTAAATTGCCCCCCTTGCGCCAGCATCATCTCCATCACTTCGTGACCATGAACCGATTGCGACATCTCTCACCTCAATAATGAACATATTTAATGCCAATTAAATATCTCCCCGCCCGGAGGGATCTTGATATAGGCCAATAAAGTGTGCATTAACTGGGCAGGGGAGTGGTCACCGCTACCGCTTTGTCGATAATGTGGCAACCCGCATCAGGGATCGCTACACTGGCGCCCCTTTTTGGCCATCGCAGACAATGTATAAGGATATTGGCGTCATGCTGTTCCATGGAGAGGCTCTCAAGCCCTGGCAGATCTGGACCCGGCGACCACTCTGGCTCAAGACCCTGATCGGCATGCTGACCGGGGTGGGTCTGGGCGTCGGTTTTGAACAGCAAGCCCTGCTGCTCAAGCCCCTTGGCGTCCTGTTCGTCAACACCATCCAGATGCTGATGGTGCCCCTCATTTTCTGCTCGGTCATCGCCGGCCTCACCTCGCTGCTCAAGGGCCAGGCACTCGATCGTATCGGTATCAAGGCAAGCTGCCTCTACCTCTGCTCCACCGCCATCGCTATCTGCATCGGCCTGATGATGGGCTGGCTGCTGGAACCCGGTATGGGCGCCGACATGGGCCCCTATGAGCGGATCGGCATGTCGGAACCACCCACCCTGGCCAGCGTGCTGAGCCATCTGGTGCCGAGCAACCCGGTACAGGCGATGGTGGATGGCAAGATCCTGCAAGTGATCGTCTTTGCGGTGGCGCTGGCGGTCGCCCTCAACGCCAGCGGTCGCCGTGGCCGTCCCGCCATTCTCTTCTTCACCTCGCTGGCCGAGGGGATGTTCAAACTGACCCAGATGGTGATGGCGCTCGCCCCTTACGGTGTCTGCGCCCTGATGGCCTGGATGACCGGCAAGTACGGTCTCGACCTGCTGCTGCCGCTGCTCAAGGTGATCGGCGCCGTCTACCTCGGCTGTCTGCTGCACGTGCTCGGGGTCTACAGCACCCTGCTGCTCCTGCTGGCACGGCTCAATCCGCTGCACTACTTCAAGAGCATCGTTGATGCACAGGCGGTTGCGTTTACCAGCAGTTCCAGCAACTCCACCCTGCCCATCAGTCTGGCCTGCGCCGAGAAGCGACTGGGCGTCTCTCCCGCCATCACCGCCAAGGTGCTGCCCATCGGCGCCACCATCAACATGGATGGCACCGCCCTCTATCAGGGAGTGACTGCGCTGTTCGTGGCTCAGGCATTCGGGGTGGATCTGCACATGGTCGATTACCTGACCATCATCAGCATCGCCACCCTGGCCAGTATCGGCACCGCAGGCACCCCGGGCACCGGGCTGATGCTGCTGACCCTGACCCTGACTGCGGTGGGCTTGCCGCTGGAAGGGGTGGCACTGATTGCAGGCATTGACCGGATCCTCGACATGGCGCGCACCACGGTCAATGTATCGGGGGATATTCTGGTGTCAGTGCTGATCGCCCGCAGCGAAAACGAGCTGGATCTGGCGACCTATCACGATGCCAGCGCAGGGGAAGATATCGAGTTCCCGCCGCGCTAGCGGAAGAGAGATCAGCTGTCGTGAGGATCGTGATGACAGCGCCAGCAGACGTCGAAGTTGGCGCCGTTCTCTTCCCCGCACTGGCCGCACAGCCAGCCGTTACCCTGACGCTGCTGGTAACGCTCGATGACCCGTCCTGCCTTGCTGCGATCCTCGGCCCGCACCATCAGGGTCACCTGCAACAGGTCGACCGGCAGTTCGCCAAGGGCGCCTGACAGCCCCTCGCCATTGAGGTGCACCAGCACCCCTTCCGCCTCCAGCGCCCCTTTCAACGCGTGCGCCTCCAGGGTGTGTGAGGCGCGATAGAGATTGATCCAGTTATCCATAGCTCCCCCTTACAACAACTTGCCGATGCCAAACTCGGCGCCGTTCTCAATCATGAAATCGATGAATGCCCGCAACTTGCGCGGCATCAATTGCCGCTCTGGAAAAAGCAAATAAATCGGTACCCTGGGTTGCTGCCACTCTGGCAGCAGGATCACCAGCTCGCCGCTGGCCAGCTCATCCTGACAGAGCATAGCGGGTAACGAGGCCAACCCCAGCCCCGCCTTCGCCGCCTCCCGGGCACAGGTAATATTATTGACCCGAAAACGGGATGGGGGGTCAACCAGCACCTCCTCTCCATCCCGTTCGAAGCACCAGCGAGAGGCGAGAAACCCGCTGCTCACCGTCACCCGCTCGTGGTTGGCCAGATTCTCCGGCCGAGCGATGACCGGACTACGGGCCAGATAGTCCGGGCTGGCACAGAGCAGCCGTCCGGTGCTCCAGAGTCGCCGTGCAGCCAGATTGGAGTCGCTCATGTCGCCAATCCGCACCACCGCATCCAGCCCTTCGCTGATGGGATCTACCACCCGGTTGGTCAGCTCCAGCTCCACCTGCAGGGCGGGATAGGCCTGCAAAAACTTGGCGACCAAGCGCCCGACCACCAGTTGCCCAGTCTCGATAGGCACCGCCAGTTTGAGGGTGCCAGTCACCTCCTGCTGGCTAACGCTCAGCATCAGCTCGGCTTCGGTCAATGCCTCCACCGCCTTGCTGCAGTGCAGGTAGTACTTCTCCCCCTCCTCGGTCAGCGTGAGCTGACGGGTGGAGCGATAGAGCAGACGCACTCCGAGCCGCAGCTCCAGCTCTGCGATGCGGCGACTGACCATCGCCTTGGTCATCCCCAGCTCACGGGCGGCCCCCGTAAACGAACCCTTATCGACGATACGCACCAGAATTAATGCGGCATTGAGATCCATTGTTGCACCAGTGAAACTGTATATCTCGTGAACCAATACTAATCGAAACAGTTGACCAGTGTTAGCCTGCACCCCTTAAGTTCAGGAATCACAAAAATGAGTCAACACAAAAAAATTCCCCTGCTGGCAGCCATGATATTGGCTCTGCTCGGTCTGCTGTTCGCCGGTTACTGGTATCTTCACGGCCGCTATTTTGAAAGCACCGACAACGCCTATCTGCAAAGTGAAGTGACCGGGATCAGCTCCAAGCTGCCCGGCTATATCCGCGAAGTGCTGGTCACCGACAACCAGCCGGTCAAAGCTGGCCAGCTGATCGCCCGTCTCGATGATCGCGAATACAAAACCAGGGTCGCACAGGCCGAAGCAGACCTGCACCTCAATCAGGCGACGGCCGAAAATCTGGCCGCCACGCGCACCCAACAACTGAGCCTGATCCAGCAGGCCGAGGCCAAGGTCGCCTCCGCCAACGCCGAGCAGCTGCGCGCCAGCCAGCAGGTCAACCGGATCAGTCAGCTCAACCAGCGCCACTACAGCTCGCAAGACAGTCTGGACGAGGTGCGTGCCGGCCTGCTGGTCAATCAGGCGCAAGCCCGGGAGGCCAAAGCCGCCCTGCAGGCGGCCCGTGAGCGACTGCTGGTACTGGATGCCGAGCGCAAACAGAATCTGGCCAAGCTGGCATTAAGCGAAGCACAACTGGAGCAGGCCAAGCTGGAGCTCGGCTACACCGAACTGCGGGCACCGGCCGATGGCATCATCGGCAAGCGCAGCCTGCGGGAAGGGATCTACGTCCAGTCCGGCATGCAGGTCGCCAGCTTGGTGCCGCTGCAACAGGTGTGGGTCGAGGCCAACTTCAAGGAGACCCAGCTCGCCCATATGCAGCCGGGCCAGAAGGTCGAAGTGGTACTCGATGCCTACCCGGATCAACCAGTCGAGGGGATCATCGACAGCCTGGCTCCGGCCACCGGCGCCAAATTCGCCCTGCTGCCGCCGGAGAATGCCACCGGCAACTTCACCAAAATCGTGCAGCGGGTGCCGGTCAAGATCCGCATCCCCGAGCCGGGCCTGCTGGCAGGCAAGCTGCTGCCGGGTCTCTCTACCGAAGTGATCGTGGATACCCGCACTCCTGATCCCGTGGTTGCTGCCAACTGATGGAACCCATTCCACGTCGCAACTGGATCGCGGTCATGGGGGGCCTTATCGGCGCCTTTATGGCCATCCTCGATATCCAGATCACCAATGCCTCCCTGAAGGATATTCAGGGAGCCCTGTCGGCCACCCTGAGCGAGAGCTCCTGGATATCCACCTCCTATCTGGTGGCGGAGATGATCGCCATCCCCCTGAGTGGCTGGTTGAGCCAGGGGCTGAGTGTGCGCCGCTACCTGCTCTGGACCACCGGCGCCTTTATCGCCGCCTCCGTGCTCTGCTCGTTCAGCTGGAACCTCACCAGCATGATCGTCTTCCGGGCGCTGCAGGGCTTCACCGGCGGGGCGCTGATCCCGATGGCCTTCTCCCTCATCGTCACCCTGTTGCCGCTGCAGAAACGGGCCACTGGCATGGCGCTGTTTGGCCTCTGCGCCACCTTCGCTCCCGCTATAGGCCCGACCCTCGGCGGCTGGCTCACCGAGCAGATGTCGTGGCACTACATCTTCTATCTCAACGTGCCGCCAGGACTGCTGGTGATGGCCATGCTGGCCCACGGGCTGGATAAAAAACCGGTGGACTGGGCCGTGATCAAGCGGGTCGACCTTATCGGCATCGTCACCATGGCGCTTGGCCTCGGCTTGCTGGAGGTGGTGCTGGAAGAGGGCAACAGGGAGGACTGGTTCGGCTCGACCTTCATCGTGCGCCTGACCATCATCTCGGTCGTCTCGCTGGTCTTTTTCGTCATCAGCCAGCTGATCCGCCGTCACCCGCTGGTCAATCTGCGGCTGCTGTACAACCCGCGCTTTGCCCTCGCCTGTTTTGCCTACCTGATCCTCGGGATGGCCTTGATGGGCTCTATCTATGTGCTGCCGCTCTACATGACCCAGATCCACAACTACAACGCGCTGGAGATCGGCGAGGTACTGATGTGGATGGGGCTGCCGCAACTGCTGGTGCTGCCACTGGTGCCCAAGCTGACCCACAAGATAGACCCGCGCTATCTGGTGAGCTTCGGCTTCCTGATCTTCGCCGTCAGCTGCTTTATGAACGTCAACATGAGTGCCGACTACGCCGGGCCGCAGCTGATCCAGTCGCTTATCGTGCGGGCGCTGGGGCAGCCCTTCATCATGGTGCCGCTCTCCCTGGTCGCCACCGCCAGCCTGAGCCACGACGAGATCCCCTCCTCCTCGACCCTGCTCAACGTGCTGCGCAACCTCGGTGGTGCGTTCGGTATCGCCATCATAGCGACCCTGCTCGACAACGATACCCGCACCCATGTGCTGCAAATTGGCAGCACTCTGGCCGCCAGCAGTATCGAGGGGCAAAACTATCTGCTGCAGCTGGCCCAGAGCATGATGGCGCAGGGCTCAGGCCCCGAGATTGCCCAGCAGCAAGCACGGGCCATGCTGGCCAATACCATCAACCGGGAAGCGGCCATCATGGCCTACAACCAGGTGTTCTACATCATGGGGATCTTCTTGCTGATCGCTAGCGGCCTGATGCTGTTGCTCAAATCCCCCGCCCCGCGGGCAGCGGATGCCGAACCGCTAGAGGCGTGAAAAACCGCCGGGCATAAAACGAAAAACGGGCCAAGGCCCGTTTTTCGTTATCTGTTACCTGCACTCAACCGCATGGTGTTATCCCGCCAGCGACCCCGCAATCAGGAATTGCGCCGCAAAGTAGCTGCTCATCACCCAGGCTCGAGCGTGGGGAAAGGGGCGGCGGAAGCGATCGAGCGCCAGCATGCTGTCGGAGAAGAGGAACATCAGTGCCCCCACCAAAGCGGCGGCCGAACCGGCAGTGAGAGAGGCGTGCCAGGCACCGGCGGCCACCCAGGCCATGCCGATGATCACCAGCATGTAGCAGAAGACCGGGATCCGCATCTCCCCCAGCTTGCCCCACAGCAGGCCAAAGACCATGCCGGCGATCAGCAACAGCAGCAAACCATCCACCAGATTGAGCAACAACGGCCCCTGGGCAAAACCGACGATATAGCAGAGATGCGCGACAAGAAATGCCGCCAACCCCTGAATGAAGCGATCACTTGGCAGCATCAGCAACACATCGCCCGCCAGCGAGAGACAAAGGCCGAGCAGGATCCAGGCGTGGGAACCGTCGTGGTCATAACTCTGGTAGCCGAACGCCAACGCGATGATAAGCAACATGGTCAGTGGCTTGCTGATATAGAACTGGCGGCTGTCTGAACCATAGGCAGCACGGATATGCCACCAACCTGAAGCGATGATCAAGAAACTCAATAACATGCCCTGCTCCTCACCTGTTGCTCGCAGTCATACGGCAACCGTTTTTATCATGGTGTAGGGTAACAAATTCCCTCCCCCAGTGGCAGGGGTGCTGATCAAATGGACAGACTAAGCCTAAAGTCTAATTGCCGCCCCGAGTGGTTCAGGGCATAAGTGACGGGTCTGGAGGATCACCATGGAAGAAGCTATGAAGAATTATCTGCCCGCCATCGATATCATGATGTGCCATCTGGGGATCAGCTTTGAGCAGGCCTGTGAACAACTGGGTCTCAGCCAGCAGGAGCAACAGGCGCTGGATCAGTTGCAGCAACAGCAGAGCCAAGCCAACTAAGCCCTCCCGTTATTGGATATCATGATGCGCCATCCGGGAATCAGCTTTGAGCAGGCCTGCGAACAACTGGGTCTCAGCCAGCAGGAGCAACAGGCACTGGATCAGTTGCAGCAACAGCAGAGCCAAGCCAACTAAGCCCTCCCGTTATTGGATATCATGATGCGCCATC
>NZ_JBODRQ010000042.1:0-26317 GCF_050633025.1 Aeromonas sp. | reverse complement strand
TATCGACGAGGTGGTTTGCGTTGCCGCTTGCCCTGTCGATGGAGGCGCATTATAGAGAGATTGATCACATTGGCAAGGGCTGAAAGGCAATAAAATCGCAAAAAACTGCACTTTATTGGTTATTCATATCAACCAACAAGCTTTACACAGACTTATCCACAGAATGGCGTGAAATCCGGATTGTTCGCGGCCATAACAAAGCGCTTATCTGGTGGCTGAGCACGCAATTCGCCAACCATGCATCTCTCCTGCTTGCTCTCTTAACCTCTTGTATAGAGGCAATCACACCAGCCCGGCTTCCTTTATCCACTCCGCCGCCAGCTCGCGGAGGGGCAGCTCACGACAACCGGAGAGATCCTGCCCAGCCCAGAGCGGAGAGAACCCGCTATCCCCCCGGGACTCCGCCGTAGCACGCAACAGAGCCAGGGCGCCACTGGCATAAGGGAAGCAAGGCGCTAGATCCGAGAGCGGGCCCAGCTCCCGCATCAACCGGTTGCTGATGCCGCGAGCGGGGCGGCCGCTGAACAGATTGGTCAGCGCCGTATGCTCGCCTCGAGATGAGTGAAGCGCCGCACGATGCAGCGGCGAGGTCATCGCCTCATGGCAGCGGAGAAAGGCGGTGCCCATCTGCACGGCGCTCGCCCCCAGCGCCAGCGCGTTGGCAATCCCCTTGCCATCGACGATGCCACCGGCGGCGATCACCGGCAGGTCGATCGCGGCGAGGATCTGTGGCAGCAAGGTAAAGGTGCTCTGCTGCAGCGCGAGATCATCAGAGAGGAAATGGCCGCGATGACCGCCCGCTTCCAGCCCCTGCGCAATCACCGCATCGGCGCCTTGGTGAGCAAGCCACTGCGCCTCGGCCACCGTGGTGGCGCTTGCCAGCACATAGGCGCCGCTCGCCTTCACACTGGCAAGCAGATCGGGGGCAGGCAAACCAAAGTGGAAGCTGACCACCGCCGGCCTGAACCCGGTCAGCAGCTCGGCATGTTGCGCGTTGAACGGGGCCCTGGTTGGAGCCCTGGCTGCGGCAGCCGTTGCTGCCGCCATGCTGATGTCAAACTCGGCATAGTAGGGAGAGAGCGCCTGTTGCCAGCGCATCTGCTGATCAGGATCTGGCTCCTCCTGCCGATGGCAGAAGAAGTTGACGTTGAAGGGAGCATCGGTCGCAGCTCGCATCGCCTGCAGCTGGGCGGATAACTGCTCGCTGCCGAGCATGGCCGCCGGCAAGGAGCCCAGCAGGCCTGCCTGACAAGCGGCGATGGCCAATCGGTGATCCTGCACACCTGCCATGGGAGCCTGGATCAGCGGGTAACGCAGGCCGAGGCGACGAGCAAAACGGGAAGGGGCATCCATGATCCAGACTCCTTTCTGAAAATGGCGGGAACAGAGCGGGCACATCATGGGCCCGCTCATGCTCGTGCTGGATTTTATCCTGCTCTCATTACACCAATCTGATTGACCCCTTCCCCCCTCAATTTACACAACAAAAGCGGAGAAGGGGAAACCTGAATTACGCCCGCAGGGCCCGCATCAGCTGGGCGACTACGTCGTCGAGCAGGGGGCGATCGGGGCGGCACTGGGCGAAGGTGACCAACCCTTGCAGGTTGATCAGCAGCAGGGCGGTGAGGGTGTGGATATTGCTATCCGGGGCCAGCTCGCCCTTGGCCTGCGCCTGTGTCAGCAACTCGGCCAGATCCTGCTCCAGCTCGCCATAGATCCCCTTGACCCGCTGGGTCAGCTCCTCATCCTGCTCGCTCAGCTCCATCATGGTGCGAGTCACCAGACAGGAGCCGCAGAGCGCCTCCCCCACAATCCGGTCGAGATAGGCAGCAAGGCCCGCCAGCGGGCTCGGGTTGTCGAGCAGGGAGCGGCGCAGGGTGCGTTTGCCCTCGACATAATGATCCACCGCTGCCAGCAGCAGACCGCGCTTGTTGCCAAAGGCGCCGTAAATGCTGCCCGGGTGCAGGCCGGTGGCGGCCACCAGCTCCTGCATGGTGGTCTTGGCATATCCCTTGGCGCGAAACGCTTCCATGGCATTTCGCAGTACCTCGTCCCGATCAAACTCGGCTATGCGCATGGTTCCTCCCGTGGGAAAAGGTTCACCGGCAAGGGGCAACAGGGCCCGCCGATAAAGAGTGGCTGGAAAGGGCGGCAAGTTTACCCCAGCCGCCCGCTCGGGCCAACCTTCTTGAATGCGCATTCAAAAAAGCTTGCGCTCGACGTAAAAAACGTCTTGAATGCACGTTCAAAAATAACCCGTTCAGGACAACCTATCATGAATACCCTGTTTCAGCCGTATCGACTCAATGACACTCTGACCCTGGCCAACCGTTTCATGATGGCCCCGCTCACCCGCTGCATGGCAGGCCCAGGTCTGGTGCCGACCGAGCAGATGGCTGCCTATTACGGCCGCCGCGCCGACATCGGCCTGATTGTTTCCGAGGCCGTCATCATCCGCCCCGATGCGCAGGGCTACCCCAATACCCCTGGCCTCTTCACCCAGGCGCAGATCGATGGCTGGAAGAGAGTGACCAGCGCCGTGCACGCCAAGGGAGGCAAAATTTTCGCCCAGCTGTGGCACGTCGGTCGCCTCTCCCACCCCTTCTTCCATCAGGCTGAAGTGCTGGCCCCCTCTGCCGTCGCGCACGAAGGCACAGTGCCCCGCATGCGCGAGCTGACCTATCAGGTGCCGCGCGCCCTGACCGAAGCCGACATCGGCCAGCTGGTGCTGGATTACGCCCAGGCCGCTGCCAACGCCATCGAGGCGGGCTTTGACGGGGTGGAGATCCACGGTGCCAACGGCTACCTGATCGACCAGTTCCTGCACCACTCCACCAACCTGCGCAGCGACAACTACGGTGGCAGCCCGGAAAAGATGAGCCGCTTCGCGCTGGAAGTGGTCGATGCCATCAGCGCCCGCATCGGCGGTGATCGGGTTGGTATTCGTCTCTCTCCGGGTGCCTATGTCCATCTGGCGGGCAGCCCGGAAGATCGCGCCGTGTTCGACTACCTGCTGGGCAAGCTCAACGATCGCCCACTGGCCTATATCCACCTCGGCATCTTTGATGACAACCTCACCTTCGATTATCTGGGTGGCCGCGCCTCCGACTATCTGCGCGCCCACTACAAGGGCAATCTGGTCGGGGTGGGCAACTACGACGCCGAGCGCGCCGCCGCAGCCATCGAGGCCAACCGCTTCGATCTGGTGGCCATCGGTCGTCCGCTTATCGCCAACCCGGACTATCTTGCCAAGGTGAAAAATGGCGAATCGCTGGTGCCCTACGCCGATACCATGCTGGCTGAGCTGGTATAACCACGAAGCCATCGCCAGACGACAGGCAATAAAAAACGAGGGGAGCTGTTGCTCCCCTCGTGCTATCTGGCTGATGCCGCATTTCGTTGGTGCGGACTTAATTGGTGCGGATGCTTAATTGGTACGAAATAGCGCCTCGATGGAGAGCCCCTGGCTCAGCAGGATCTCCCGCAGACGGCGCAGCCCCTCCACCTGGATCTGGCGCACCCGCTCGCGGGTCAGGCCAATTTCGGCTCCCACATCTTCCAGGGTGGCAGGCTCGTAACCCAGCAGACCGAAACGACGGGCCAGCACTTCCCGCTGCTTGGGGTTGAGCTCCTCCAGCCAGTGCACGATGCTGCTACGCATATCATCTTCCTGAGACTCCAACTCAGGCCCCATGCCGCGCTCGTCGGAGAGCACATCCAGCAGCGCCTTGTCGCGATCGCCGCCGATGGGGGTGTCCACCGAAGTGATCTTCTCGTTGAGCTTGAGCATGCGGTTCACATCGTCCACCGAACGATCCAGCGCGAAGGCGATATCCTCGGCGGTCGGTTCATGATCGAGACGGTGAGAGAGTTCGCGCGCGGTGCGCAGGTAAACGTTTAACTCCTTGACCACATGAATGGGCAGACGGATGGTGCGGGTCTGGTTCATGATGGCCCGCTCTATGGTCTGGCGGATCCACCAGGTGGCATAGGTAGAGAAACGGAAGCCGCGCTCGGGGTCGAACTTCTCGACCGCACGGATAAGACCGAGGTTGCCCTCTTCGATAAGATCCAGCAGCACCAGGCCGCGGTTGTTGTAACGACGGGCGATTTTCACCACCAGTCGCAGGTTGGACTCGATCATGCGCTTGCGGGCGGCTTTGTCACCCCGCAAGGCACGACGGGCGTAATAGACTTCCTCTTCGGCAGTGAGCAGCGGGGAGAAACCTATCTCCCCCAGATAGAGTTGCGTGGCATCCATCACCTTGTTCAGTTCCGGTGCCAGCAACTCATCGGAGGAACTCTCTTCCACCTCGGCGGAAACCTCCTGCAACTCGTCTACCTCGTGAGATTCGGGTTCAGCGTCAAACTCTAACTCTGCATCCTGCATTACCAGTTGTTCTTGGCTCATGGTGTGTCTCCCTGACGTTACCAGAGTAAGACGGTCTCTCTGGGGTTAACGCTTTGGCAAATAGCTCATCGGATTGATCGACTTGCCTCTATACCGGATCTCGAAATGCAATCGCACATCCGGCGCGTCCGTGCTACCCATGTTGGCAATGACCGAGCCCCCCTTGACGCTGTCCCCCTCCTTCACCCGCAACTCGTCGTTGTGTGCGTAAGCGGAGAGATAGTCATCATCATGCTTGAGGATAATCAGCTTGCCGTACCCCCTTAAAGCACTGCCAGCGTATACCACTTTACCGCTGCTGGCGGCGTAGACGGGTTGCCCCTTCTGGCCGGCTATGTCGATCCCCTTGTTACCCTGTTCTGCAACAGAGAAACCCTCGACAATCCGGCCTTTTGCGGGCCAGTGCCAAGCAAGTCTCGACTGGGAGTTGTTTGTTTTTTGTTCTTTGACCTGAGCGTATTCCTTCGGTGCTGCCGGAGCAACGGATTTTTGAGAGATGAACGGCGTGGTCTGACCTGATCCACTCGGCGCGGCCAACGGACGCGGGCCGCTGCTTGGACGGCTCACCGCCACCGGCGTCATGGTTGACGCACGAGTCTCACCCGCCATCTGGGTCGAACCACCACCCACTGTCTGGACGTTGAGCACCTGACCCGGTTGCAGCGCATAGGGGGCGCTCAGGTTGTTGCTCTGGGCCAGCGCCTGCGGCGTCATGCCAAACTGGCGGCCGATGCTACTCAGGGTATCGCCGCGGCGCACTTCATAGGTGCCCGTGCTGCGGCTGCTGCCAACGCTGGCGCTGGAGCCATCGAGTCGCAAACGCTGCCCCGGATAGATGTTATAAGGCGGGCTGATATTGTTGAGGCTGGCCAGCGACGGCACATCGTTACCGGAGTTGAAGGCGATGGAGTAGAGGGTATCGCCCCGCTTCACCACATAGCTACCGCCCTGAACGGGGGCGCTGACCTGGGCACCGCTTTGGCGAGCCGGAATGGTCGAGACAAACTGCCCCTCATCAACACCATCTACCGGAGCTGCATTTTTACTGGAGGAGCAGGCAAGCAGCAGCCATGACAACACCACGACACTGCTTCCTTGCCAAATACGCGAACGCATAATGGATCCTTAACGACTAAACCAGAAATAGGCCACCACGGCCAGACCAATACAGAGCCAACCGAGCACATCTACATAGTGCATCAGTTTGCGTTCCATCTTCTCGCCACCCCAGCGCATCAGGCCCGCAACCAGGAAAAAGCGCATGCCACGACCGATGAGGGAGGTGATGATGAAGGGCAGCAGAGCCATTTGCAACAGCCCTGCCGTCACGGTAAACACCTTGTAAGGGATAGGGGTGAAGCTGGCAATGAAAATGACCCAGATGCCCCATTGCTCAAACCACTGCTCAGCGATGGCGATCTTGTCTTCATATCCCACAGATACGATAAGGGGTTGCACCACAGGATCCCACAAGGCATAGCCCAGGGCATAACCAAACAGGGCACCCAGTACCGAAAAGACTGTGGCCAGCGTGGCGTACTGCCACGCCTTGTGGGGCTTGGCTAGCGCCATCGGCGCCAGCATCACGTCCACCGGGATCGGCCAGAACACCGACTCGATGAAAGCGGTGATGGAGAGATACCAGGGGGCATGCTTGTGGCGAGCCCACTGCATCACCAGTACGTACAAACGGGAAAACAACTTCACTCAACATCTCCGTCAATCAGGGGAACAAAACGCACCGGCTCCAGAATACGGCTGGTCAGCTGGGATCCGGATCGTTCGATCAGCTGCAGGGTCTGCTGGCTGTCACCCACGGGCAACACCAATCGGCCCCCTTCAGCCAGTTGATCGGTCAGTGCCGTCGGGATCTCGCTCGCCGCCGCCGTCACCAAAATGGCGTCATAAGGCCCCTTGTTAGGCCACCCCAGCCAGCCGTTGCCGTGCTTGGCCGAGACATTGTGCAGATCGAGCTGGCGCAATCGGCGCCGGGCCTGGAACTGCAGCAACTTGATCCGCTCCACGGTATACACATGCTCCACCAGATGGGCGAGGATCGCCGTCTGGTAGCCCGAGCCAGTGCCAATCTCCAGCACATGAGCCGGATCATTTTGTATCAGCAACTCGGTCATTCGCGCCACCATATAGGGCTGCGAAATGGTCTGGCCGTGGCCAATCGGCAGGGCGGTATTGTCCCACGCCTTGTGCGCCATGGCCTCATCCACGAATAGCTGGCGCGGCACTTTCGCGATGGCCGCCAGCACACGAAAATCGCGAATATCCTGCGCAATGAGCTGATTTAACAGGCGCTGTACTATCACACCCTCATCCCTGCAGATCTAACCAGACCCCCAGACCGGCGAGACTGTCATAGGCAGTCATGTCGATGGTCAGGGGAGTTATCGAGACATAGCCCTGCTCGATGGCGGCAAAATCGGTGCCTTCACCGGCATCCTGCTGGCTACCGGGGGGGCCGATCCAGTAGATGGGCTGGCCACGGGGATCCTCGGTGCGGATCACCGACTCCGCCCGGTGGCGATTGCCAAGGCGAGTGGTCTTGATCCCCTTGATCTGCTCGAGGGGCACGTCCGGCACGTTGACGTTGAGGATCTGATCGGCTGGCAGGGGGTGTTTCATCATCCCCTTCACCAGCAGGGCCGCATAGTGGGCCGCCGTGGCGAAGTGGGTCTTGCCCACCAGCGAGATGGCGATGGAGGGGTAGCCAAGATGGCGCCCCTCGGTGGCCGCAGCGACCGTGCCCGAGTAGATGACATCATCCCCCAGGTTGGCGCCGTGGTTGATACCGGCCACCACCATATCGGGTTCAGGGCTCACCAGCTCGTTGACCGCCAGATGCACGCAGTCGGTCGGCGTCCCCTTCACCGCATGATAACCGGTTTCGCTGATGCGGGTGACCCGCAGCGGCACCTCCAGCGTCAGGGAGTGACTCGCGCCGCTGCGGTTGCGATCCGGCGCCACCACAATGACCTCGCCGCAGGCGCGCAGCGCCTCGCTGAGGGCACGAATGCCCTCGGCATGCACACCATCATCATTACTGACCAGAATTCGCATCGGTCTGATTCCTGAAACCGTGATCGGCCTCTTCGGCCTGCATTAACTCGCGCACCACGCTGGTGGCAAACGCGCCCGCCGGCAGAAAGAAGGAGAGGGTCAGCGCCTCGCCGTCCAGCTGCCAGCTCATCTGCTCCGGCTTGAGCAGCAGGGGGCGGCGATCCTGATCCAGCCCGGCCTTCTCCAGCCCGTCACACCAATCGCTATAGGGAGCCAACACAGCCTGTTCGAACTCGGCAGCGGCGCCCTGACTGGCCAGGCGGCCACGGCCCCACTGGGGGGCGGTGAGCTGCACATCGCCGGAGGCAAGGCGCGCTTCCAGCTCGGGGGTCACGCTCTCTTCGCTGAAGATGGAGTGGCTGCCCTTGAGCATCACGCAATCACCGGCCAGCAGCTGATGAGCCAGCCCCTGCTCGATACGGGCGCTGACAATGGCGTTGAACAGCATGCTGCGGGCGGCAGAGAGGTAGAGGGAACGCTTGTTGCGATCCTTGATCCGCTTGCCGGCAAACATCGCCTTGGCCGCTTCCAGGTTGTTGCCATCGCGGCCAAAACGCTGCTCACCATAGTAATTGGGCACGCCCTGAGTGGCGATGGCCTGCAGGCGCGCCTCCAGCCCATCGGCTTGTTCCAGACCAGTGAGACGCAGGGTGAAGTGGTTGCCCTTGAGGTAGCCAACCCGCAATTTGCGGTTGTGACGCCTGGCTTGCAGGATCTGGATGCTGTCGCTCTCGATAACCGACAAGTCCGGTTCGGCCTTGCCCGGCAGGTGAATGCCGAACCACTGCTCGGTCACCGCGTGGCGATCTTTCAGGCCCGCCCAGGTCACCGCATTGCGGTTGACCCCGGCCGCATCGGCCAGCAGACCCGCCACCCAGGGGGTGTTCTCGCCGGTTTTGCGCACCCGGACGAAGATATGCTCCCCTTCACCGCAGGGTTCGAAGCCGAGATCTTCATTCACAACGAAATCGGCGGCCTCGGCCTTGAGGATACCGCGGGCAGTGGGCGCCCCGTGCAGATAGGCAAGTTGTTCCAGCATTATTGTTTCACCAGTAGGACGACGGCTTCGGTGGCGATCCCTTCCTTGCGCCCCGTAAACCCAAGCTGTTCGGTGGTGGTCGCCTTGACGTTCACCCGGTTCAAATCACATTGCAGATCGGCGGCCAGCACGGCGCACATGGCGTCGATATGGGGGGCCATTTTGGGGGCTTGGGCGATGATGGTCACATCCAGGTTGCCGATGGCATACCCCGCCTTCTGTACCCGGGCAAAGACATCACGCAGCAGAATGCGACTGTCGATCCCCTTGAACTCGGCAGCGGTATCGGGGAAGTGGCGACCGATGTCACCGGCACCGATAGCCCCCAGCAGGGCATCGCTTACCGCATGCAGCACCACATCGCCGTCAGAGTGGGCAACCAGCCCCTGCTCGTAGGGAACCGGCACGCCACCCAGCATGCAGGGGCCAACACCACCAAACTTGTGTACATCAAAACCATGACCAATGCGCATCATCAGCGGCAACCTCCCACATCTATTTTGTGTACGTCCACACCATGTCCAATCCGGATCATACTAACTCCTTGTTCGGGCCTGTTTGTTCGAGACACTCTGCTCTGAACGGTCTGTTCTGACTGAGGGGCTTATGCCTGCTGGCTTAAAAACAGCCCCGCCAGCGACAAGTCTTCCGGCCGGGTCACTTTGATATTGTCGGCGCGCCCCTCCACCATCCGTACCGTGAATCCGGCCCGCTCCATGGCGGAGGCCTCGTCGGTGATGGTGGCGCCCAGCAACAGTCCCTCTTCCAGCGCCCGTTTCAGGGTACGGGTCGGGAACATCTGCGGCGTCAGGGCATGCCAGAGCTGCTCGCGCTCGACGGTGGCGATGATATTGCCCTCCCCATCGGAGCGTTTCATGGTATCGCGCACCCGACTGCCGAGAATGGCGCCGCCGCAGTTCATGGCCGCAGCAATCAGCGCATCGAGATCGCCGTGAGTCAGGCAGGGGCGGGCCGCATCGTGCACCAGCACCCACTCCCCTTGTGCCACATGGAGACCATTGAGGACGGAAAAGGCGCGCTCGGCGCCTCCCTCTACCCGCACAATGCGCGGGTCGGCCGCCACGGGCAGGGCCTCGAACCAGCGGTCATGGGGCGCCAGCGCCACGATCACCTGGGCGATGGCCGGGTGGGAGAGCAGCCGCTCCAGGGTATGTTCGAGAATGGTTTTACCCGCCAGTTGCAGGTACTGCTTGGGGCAATCAGCCCCCATTCGGCTGCCGATACCGGCGGCAGGGACGATCGCCGTCAGGCCGGATACCCGGCTGGCATCAGTCATCGTAGGGCTCATCGTCCGGCGCTGTCTCTTTGTCTTTCTCTTTGGGGATGATCCGGTAGAAGGTCTCCCCCTGCTTGATGTAACCCAGATCGTTGCGCGACAACTCCTCGATGGCCTCGAGGCCAGAGGTGAGATCATCTATCTCGCGGTAAATGAGGTCGTTACGATCCTTGAGAGTCTGGTTGTCCCGCTGTTGCTGCGAGATGGCCTCCGACAGGTTCTGATAATCGGATAGACCGTTCTTCCCCAGCCAAAGGTCATATTGCAGTCCCCCCAGCAGGAGGATCAGGATCAGGGTGAATAGCCGCATGCACTAGGTCTCCTTCAGGCGGCCTAGTGTCCCATATTCGGTGCCAAGACAAAAGAAAGCGAACCCAAGGTAAGCACAGCTCGAACATAAAAAAGTGCCCAAGAGTGAATCAGATAGCACAAAGCCCCGCCAAACCGGTGCAAGGATGGCCAACCAGGGCGCTCCTTGTCCGGGGGCGGGGCTCTCAATCAGAAAGCGGTAAGGGGGATCAGTTCACCGCGACCGGCTCTCCCGCGCTCTCGGCCGGAGTGTTGTACTCCTCCTCGGCATCGCGGAAACGCTCCAGCATCGCTTTTGAGGGCGCTTCGCCCAGCAGACTGCCCACCACAATGGCCAGCAGCGCGAACAGGAAGCCCGGGATGATCTCATACAGCCCCAGCCAGCCGAACTGCTTCCAGACGATGACGGTGATAGCACCGGCCAGCATGCCGGCCAGCGCGCCGTTGCGGGTCATCCGCGGCCAGAGCACGGAGAGCAGCACCACGGGGCCAAAGGCGGCACCGAAACCGGCCCAGGCGTAGCTCACCAGCCCCAGCACCCGGTTTTCCGGATTCATGGCAACGGCGATGGCAATCACCGCGATCAGCAGCACCATCAGGCGACCCACCCACACCAGCTCACGCTGGGAGGCGTTCTTGCGCAGGAAGGGCTTGTAGAGATCCTCTGTGATGGCGCTGGAGCAGACCAGTAATTGACAACTTAGCGTGCTCATTACCGCCGCCAGAATAGCCGAGAGCAGCACCCCGGCGATCCAGGGGTTGAACAGGATCTTGGAGAGCTCGATAAAGACCCGCTCCGGGTTGCCGGTCACCCCAGCCGCCACTTCCGGGAAGCGGGCGAAGTAGGCCAGCCCGAAGAAGCCGATGGCCACCGCGCCTGCGAGGCAGAACACCATCCAGGTCATGCTGATACGGCGGGCATTGGCCATGGAGTGGTGGGAATCCGCCGCCATGAAACGGGCCAGAATATGGGGCTGACCGAAGTAACCAAGGCCCCAGGCCATCAGCGAGACAATGGCGATCACATCCAGATTCTTGAACATGTCGAGGTTGGTGGCGCTCTTGGCGGCCACTTCGATCATGGCGCTGTCCACCCCGCCCACGGCGATGATGACGAAGACCGGGGTCAGGATCAGGGCGAAGATCATCAGGGTCGCCTGCACCGTGTCGGTCCAGCTCACCGCGAGGAAACCGCCAAAGAAGGTATAGGTGATAGTCGCGGCCGCACCGACCCAGAGGGCGGTGTTGTAATCCATGCCGAAGGTGCTCTCGAACAGGCGGGCACCGGCCACCACGCCGGAGGCGCAGTAGATGGTGAAGAAGAGCAGGATCACCAGCGCAGAGAGAATGCGCAGCACCTTGCTGTGATCTTCAAAGCGGTAGGTGAAGTAGTCCGGCAGGGTCAGGGCGTTGCGGTTCTTCTCGGTATGTACCCGCAGGCGACCCGCTACCCAGCGCCAGTTGAGGTAGGCGCCTATCACCAGGCCGATGGCGATCCAGCTCTCGGAGATGCCGCTGATAAAGATGGCGCCGGGCAGCCCCATCAGCAACCAGCCGCTCATGTCGGAAGCACCGGCGGAGAGGGCTGTGACCCAGCTCCCCATCCGGCGGCCGCCCAGAATGTAGTCATCAAAGTTGCGGGTGGCGCGATAGGCGACGAAGCCGATCAGTACCATTCCGAGGATATACACCAGGAAGGTGATTAACATGGGTGTGCTAGCTGTCATGCAAAACTCCGTTTTGTGTCATTTTCTGCCCGCTCTGGTGACGGGCTCATCCCTAAAAAACCGGCCTAGCTTAATCAGCCGTTCGCGCCAGCTCAACTGCTTTTAACAAACACAAAACACAACAAAAACCTTTTCGCATCAAATCATCTGCCGTATCAAGAGGATAGTGCCAGATTTCCTGCCGTGACAGTGGCAGCCATATCGCAGCGCCAGCCGCTACTGAGCGTTATGTTTTCACATTTTGTTACTATCCATTTTTTACAAGCCTGCGCCCCGCTCTTACACTCCCCGCCCTGTCTCATCACACCAGCCAGAGGTCGGCACCATGTCATCTCATCTGTCACACCTGCGCTCCCTCGCCCGCCGCCTTTATCCGGCAGAAGAGTCGGGTCATCTCATCAGACGGGCCAAGTATGTGGGGCGTCTCTGGCTCAATCCCGGCGCCCGCACCCTCTATCGCCAGCAGCAGGAGCAACCGCTGCTGGCGCAGGCGATCAGCCGCTTCCCCGATATTCTGGAAAAGCCGCTCCACCCCTATCGCCACAAGGGGCTCCGCAAGCGTCTGCGAGCAGGGCTTATCAGCGGCCACTACCAGCAGCTGGCACGTCAACTGCCCAAGGCGCAACAACTGGCGATCTACAGCGGGCGCGGCCTGCTGCTGGCCCAGTGGCAAAGCGACAAGCTGACGGCCCCCCTCACCCTGCAACTGGATTACCAAACCCACATGGGCAAAGAGGGGGAGATGAGCCTGATCCTCAAGCTGGGTGAAGCGGCCCTCTATTACATGGCTCTCAATCTGCGCCCCGCGCCGAACCCGACCCTCGAGATCTGTTCGCTGCAGGGCGGCAAGGGGCAGAGCGAGGAGATCAAGCTGGTTACCAAGGCGTGCGGCGGGCTGCGCCCCATGTCCCTGCTGGTCTATATGGCCGCCGAGCTGGCCCGGGGATTGGCGTGCAAGAGCCTGCTCGGGATCCGCACCCAAAGCCACGTCTATCAGAGCAGCAAGCGCACTGCCGATCGGGTCAAGTTCGATCTCGACGGCTTGTGGCAGGAGCATCAGGGCTGCGTGCAGGATGAACTCTGGATGAGCCTGCCACTGGAAGTGCCCCGCAAGACGCAGGAGGAGATCCCCTCCCGCAAGCGAGCCAGCTACAAGGCGCGCTATCAGCTGCTCGATCAGCTCGGCAGCGAACTGCAAGCAAATCTGCTGCGAAGCTGAGTTAACGCAGCAGAAACAAAAAGGGCGAACAGCATGCTGTTCGCCCTTTGTCATGACGGGGATTTACCCTTAGCGGTTGATCGCCATCGGCATGCCGTTGCGTTGCTCCAGCGCCTGCTTCACCAGTTGGGAGTCGCTGTCGGCGTGGGCAATGAAGCGGGTCACCGCCGGGGTCATCGGCAGTGGCGCTGGCAGGCTGGAGTTGAACTCCGCCTGACTGCGCGACAGCGGCTGATGTACTTCCAGATAGCGAACGCCGTTGGGTTCGAGAGAGGCCTTGATCGGCTGGTTGACGAACTGGACACGAGTACCGACCGGTACCTGCTTGAACAGGTAGGCGATGTCGTCGTTGCGCAGACGCACGCAACCGTGGCTCACCCGCAGGCCGATGCCGAAGTTGGCGTTGGTGCCGTGAATGGCGTACATCTTGCCGATGTAGAGAGCAAACAGACCCATGGGGTTGTCCGGGCCGGCCGGCCATACCGCAGGCAGGCTCTCACCACGGGCGGCATATTCAGCATGCATCTTGGCGGTCGGGGTCCAGGTCGGGCCCGCTTTCTTGCGCTGCACACTGGTCACCCAGTTCTCCGGGGTGTCGGTGCCGAGCTGGCCGATGCCGATGGGCAGCACTTCCACCACTTTTTTACCCTTGGGGTAGTAGTAGAGACGCATCTCGGCGACGTTGAGCACCATTCCTTCCCGCGGCGCATCCGGCAGGATCAGCTGCCGGGGGATCACCAGCTTCTCGCCGGTCTGTACCAGCAGGGGATCCGCATCGGGGTTGGCTTCGGTCATGTTGGTGAGCCCCAGCTGGAATTTGGCCGCAATGGCCTCAAGCGGCTGGCCGTTCTCTTCGGCCGGAACCACATATTCCAGATTTTCCCCTACCAGACGGCTGTTGGCCGCAGGCAGAGCATATTCAACAGCGAAAACCGGCGCAGCGGTCAGCAGCAGGCTGTAGCAGAGTGTTGCCACACTATTGCGAAGGAGCTTCATAACTTTCCCATGATGATGACTTGAAGTGACGTCTCTGGGCTGGCAGCTGATCAAGAGGGGATCAGGGGCGCGAAGAGAAGGCCGCCATTCTTCTCCTCTGCACGGCAAATTTCAACTGACAAGTGGCGATAGATTGATGATTAATATGCGGATTTTTCAGCACTCAAGACCCGTCCGCCCCCCCTGTCTATCCCCGTTACCAAGCTCGCATCTCGTAGTCTGTGGATGATTGATGCAATCGCAGATGAAATTGCTTAATAGTGGTAAAAATATGGTCGAAAATATTATCCTTGAGCTCTGTGTAATCGGCCCGGGCCATGATCACTGCGAAAGCAGTAACTTCCCGGCGGCAAATCATCGCAAGGGGGGGCATATGACCCCAAACCGGAGGATCGGGCCCCTGAACATCAGCAGCACTGATCAGGGCACCCGGACCGTTCAGCACAGGAACAGCGGTGACTTGCCGAGCAACAGGGCAATCGTCAGGATGCTCACCAGTATTCAGCCAACCAGCTCGGCTTCCAGGCGGTGGCGGTCAGAGTTGCTCCCTTACCCTAACACCTGGTCGGCCAGTATCAGAAACGACAACGCCCGGCACAGGCCGGGCGTTGTGGCAAAGCAAGGTGAACTTAGCTGACCAGACTCAGGGCATCGCGGGCGATAACCAGCTCTTCGTTGGTCGGGATCACCAAGGCGCAACGGCTGTCAGCGGTAGTGATGCGGCCTTCACCTCCCAGCACGGCAGCGTTGTTCGCCTCTTTGTCCACTTTGAAACCGAACAGGGCCAGACGCGCCAGCACCATCTCGCGCACCATGGCGGCGTTCTCACCGATACCACCGGTGAAGACCAAGGCGTCCAGGCGACCGTCCATCGCAGCGGCATAGGCTCCGACATACTTGGCCACGCGGTAAGTGAAGACATCCAGCGCACGCTTGGCACCAGCGTCTGTGGCGTAGTTGGAGGTGGCATAGCGGCAGTCGCTGCTCGCTTCGGTCATTCCCAGCAAACCGGATTCACGGGTCAGGGTGTGGTTGATCTGCTCCACGCGGTAACCGAGCTGGTCATGCATGAAGAAGACCACAGCCGGATCGATATCACCGGAGCGGGTCCCCATCGCCAGACCTTCCAGCGGAGTCAGACCCATTGAGGTGTCAACAGATTCGCCGTTCTTGATGGCACAGACAGAGGCACCGTTGCCCAGGTGGCAGTTGATGATGTTCAGTTCGTTCAGCGGCTTGCCCAGCTCTTTGGCTGCCTCTTCCGCAATGAAGCGGTGGGAGGTGCCATGGGCACCGTAACGACGGATACCGTGCTCGCTGTAAAGCTTGTAAGGCAGCGCGTAGAGGTAGGCCTCCTGCGGCAGGGTCTGGTGGAAGGCGGTGTCGAAGACGGCCACGTTCTTCTCGGACAGCTGCGGGAACACCTTGAGCGCTGCGCGAATACCGATCAGGTGGGCCGGGTTGTGCAACGGGGCGAACGGGATAGCGGCTTCGATACCGGCGATCACGCTGTCATCGATGCGAACAGAACGGGAAAACTGCTCGCCACCGTGTACGATGCGATGGCCGATGGCCACCAGTTGCCCGGCCAGAGACGGATCCTGCGGCAAGATGTGACCCACGATATGGTCAAGGGCCTCCTGGTGAGCGGCACCTGCGCCCAGTGTGGCTTCGCCCTTGACCCCGTGGAGTTTCCATTTGATACGAGCATCATCCAGATTGAAGCATTCGGCCAGGCCGGACAGCATGTCCTCACCTGTTTCGGCGTCCATTACGGCAAATTTCAGGGAAGAGCTACCGCAGTTAAGGATTAATACCAACTTGCTCATTTTCTACATCTTCCTGTGCTTCGGCTTTATGCCGACAGTGTCGTGTCATCCAAAAAAGGATGGGATTCCCCTGCCGGGGGCTTATGGTCGCAGGAAAGTGCGCCCAATTTTTCAATTCTGGAGTGCCGAGCAGAAGGTCCGGAACACTCGTATCCCTGCGTGACAACCCGGAACTTGTTTCGTCCGGGGCTATTCTCACGAGAAGCTGGTCATCACAAATAACGCTCAGCAGTTGGCCAGCAGCGCCTGGTGTACCTTGACCACCAGCTTCTTCACCTTGGTGGGCTGGTTGAAGGTACAGAGCGGGCGGTGCAGCTCGCCCGGCCAGAAGATGGCGAAATCGCCCGGTTGCAGCGCCAGATAGCTGGTCTGCTCGTCATCGACAAACCAGAGGTCGGGATGGGGATGGTCGGCGCCGTCGCTCACGTAGTCGTGGGGGCCCACACCAATCCACTCTTCACCGCGCAGCAGCAACTGGATATCGAGATACTGCTGATGGAATTCGCCACGGCGATCCGCGGCTGGCTCGGTCAAATCCTCGCTCACCAGACAGAACAGCTTGAGGCCATCGATCTCGGTCTTGCCGAGCGGAGCGTCACCCCAGTGAGCCACGCTCTTCACCACCTCGGCCATGATGCGGGCCAGCGGGGCGGGCAGCGGCGTCCGCTGCAGGGTGTTCAGGCTACCGGTGATCATGGCGTCTGTTTCCTGTTAGGTATATCTGGGCGGCATCTTTGCCAACCAATGAAAAAGGACCTGTGACAGGTCCTTCAATAATGCCGGCAGCCATCCGCGCAAACCGGTTTAGAGCTTTTGCTCATATTCAGCTATATGGGCACTGTTACATACTCGTCAGCACCTTGCCAAGAGGCATAATCCCATTTTTACAGTGATCGTACCAGCTGAAACCATATTATTCACCACCCTTTTTCCACCGGCTTTGACCAGACGCAAAAACGGGCGCATCAGCGCCCGTTTTTTTCCTCAAACTGCGTTACAACCAGTATCAGTCACCCCTTTTGGGCATTCTCCACCGGTTTGGCGTACATGGCACGCCAGATCGCCTTGTGCTCTTGTGGCACCTCTGACTGACGGGTCAGGAAGGCTGCCTGCTCGATGGTATTAGCCTTGCCAGCCACATCGGCCGCCAGATAGTTGCTAGGGAAGAGGCGATAACTGCTCCAGATCGCCTTGTCGATCAGCGCGGCCAACTCATCCGGATCGTTGAAGCCCTCGGTGATGGGGGCACCGAAGGAGACGTGCACCCGCCCCTTCATGCCGACAATACCGGCCACTATGCTCTCGATATCCTCGAACTCGCCCTTCTCGTAGCAGCCGTTGACCGACTTCTCGTAGAGCTCGCGCGCCTTCGCCTTGTCGGTGGGGTCCAGCTCGTAGCTGATGCTGACCGGCACGATATTGAGGCTGCGCATGTAGTCGACGAAGTCGATCTTCTGCTTCTTGCCGTCGACGTAGAACATCTTGAGGATGGCGGGATCCGTCTTGTCATCCCCATCTTTGGCACGCCCCTCTTTCTGAGCGATCCAGATGGAGTGACCTTCGTGGACCGAGTGGCCGATATAGGCCGACAGCTCACCCAGCACCTTCATCATCTCCCGTGGCCCCTTGGCGGATCGCTTGACGATAAAGCTCTTGTTGAGCTTCATCAGCTCGGTGGCGCAGGGTTTGCGCAGCAGGTTGTCGCCGATGGCGATACGGACCGTGTCAAAACCGTGGGTGTAGAGACCCCAATTGACAAACGCCGGATCCATGGCGATGTCCCTGTGGTTGGAGACAAACAGGTAACCCTGCTCTTTCTTCAGATGCTCGATCCCGGAGAAGGTCACCCCCCTGGTAGAGGTGGCGATCATCCGGGCCATGTAGTTGGTCACCCCGACCTGCACCTGATGCACTGTGGTCACTTTTGACCACTTGCGGCGCAGGAACAGGCGGATCATCGGGCGGATGGCCCAACCCAGCCAGCTCATCAGGGAACCGAAACGATACTTGGCGATGGCGCCGATAAATTCATCATCCTGGATCAGCCGTTCGATGGCTGCCGGCACTTCTTCATCGCGGTAGGGGCGAATATCCGCGAATCTATCTACTTCAGTCACAATGTCAGCCTTGCATGCTAGGAAACCGCAGCCAACCCGCGTTGGCCGGGGAAAATTCAGGGCGCAATTTTACACGCTTTTATGCCGAGGGGTATGCGGCGCAGCCAGATAGTGAGATCTGACCAGTAAAAAATAATGGCCCCGAACGGGCCATTATTTCACTCTTCCACCGTGAACGAGAGCATCATGCCGGTGTCTTCATGCTCCAGCAGATGGCAGTGAGCCATGTAGGCACGCTCCTTCGGCGCCGTGTGATCAAAGCGCACTAGCACTTCGCTGCGCCCACCCTCCACCTTGACGATATCCTTCCAGCCGACGCGATGAGGGGCCACCGGCTGACCGTTTTCGCTCAGGATCCGGAAGCGGGTGCCGTGAATATGGAAGGGGTGCAGCATCATGTCCCCCTCCCCCGAGATGATCCAGCGCTCGGTGCGGCCGCGCTTGACCGCAAACTTCGGGTCATTCATGGCGAAGGCCTGACCGTTGATGCGGTTGCCGCCGTGCAGATCCAGCGGCCTGACACTGCCCTTGTCCTCCTGCATCCCGGCCATGGTGTCGTGCTGCATCTCACCCACCGCCGTGGCCATGTCGCCATGATCCATCCCCGCCATCGACATCCCGGCCATCCCGTCGCCCTGCCCGTCCATCTTCATCCCGGCCATGGTGCCCGTATCGCCATGGGCCATGCTCATGCCCGCCATGGCACCATGGCCGTAGCGGCTCATCAGCGCCTGCATCCCCTGCCGGTCCAGCTCGGGATCCATCGACAGGGTCAGGGTGCGGCTCGGCAGGCCTTGAGTGGCAGGCAGCGCGGGCAGCCGGGTCAGGCTGTCCGGCAGGCGCCCCTTGCCCTCGATAAGGAAGGGCCGGATCCGCAGCAGCGGCAGGGCCGCATCGAACGGCACTAGGGTCATCCCCATCTGGCGTACCGGCAGGGTGAGCAGGTCGAACGCCTTGCCATTGCGGGCATCCACCATCACCTCGAAGCGCTCCCCCGGCAGCAACGCCAGCTCGCTCAGCGCCACCGGCTCCGCCAGCAGGCCGCCATCGCTGCCGATCACATACAAGGGACGGTCGTCACTGGTCGCCAGCTTGAGGGAGCGGGCATTGCAGCCGTTGAGCAGCCGCAACCGCAGCCAGCCGCGGGGAGCGTCGTGGGTCGGATAGGCGGCGCCGTTGGTCAACATCAGATCGCCGAACCAGCCGACCGCCGCGCTCATCACATCCAGCTGGTAGTCCACCTGATCCCGCCCATCGAGCCGCTTGTCCTGCAGCACCAGCGGGATGTCGTCCACGCCCCAGCGCTGGGGCAGCGGCAGCCGCAGGCTCTCCTCGTCGTCGAGGATGAAGAGCCCGGCCAGCCCCATGGCCACCTGATGGCCGGTCTGTCCATGGGTGTGGGGGTGATACCAGCAGGTGGCCGCCGGCTGCTCGATGCGAAACGCCGCCTGCCACTCTTTGCCGGCAGGGATGCTGGCCTGCGGGCCGCCATCGGCGGTGCCGGGCACCTCCAGCCCGTGCCAGTGCACCGTAGTGGTCTCCGCCAGCTGGTTGGCGACCCGGATCCGCACCGCCTGCCCCTGGCGGGCACGCAGAGTGGGGCCGAGCAGGTTGCCGTTGTAGCCCCAGCTATGGGTCGGCTGGCGTCGCCACTGCATCTGGCCCGGCTGGGCCCTGAGCTGAAACACGCCGCTGGCGTCCGCCTCCAGCAGCGCAGGAATAGGCAAGGCTGGGCGCTCGGCGACAACCGCCCGCCCCCACCAGGGCAGGGCGCTGGCGATACCGACGGCGGTGGAAAACTTGAGAAAATCGCGACGCAGCATGAGTCGTTCCTCGTTGGCCAAAGCGGACCTTCAGTCTAAGCAGCAACCCTGCTAAGCAGCAACCCTGCGGCAAGGTCAAGCCCTGCCGAGCCGGCGGTCGGACAATTTCTGGCTTATCCGCTTGCCAGCAGAGCCCCAAGTCGTCAAGACAACGCCAGAGTGACTGCCGCCTCGGCGTGGATGGCGATTGCTGCGTCCTAGAGCGGCACCGCAACCCGGACATCCTCCACGATCAGCCCCACCAGCTTGCCATCAAGACAGCGCCAAGCTCACTGCAGCCTCGGCGTGGATCGCGGTGGTGTCATAGAGCGGCACCGCGGCCTCGGCCTCCCCCACCAGCAAGGCTATCTCGGTGCAGCCGAGGATCACCACCTGGGCTCCTGCGTCGGCCAGCGCCCTGATGATGGCCAGATACTCGGCCCGCGACGCGTCGCGAATGTCGCCCAGGCAAAGCTCGTCATAGATGATGCGATGCACCCGCTCCCGCTGCGCCGCATCAGGCACCAGCACTTCCAGCCCGAACTTATCCTGCAACCGCTCCTTGTAGAAATCCTGCTCCATGGTGAAGCGGGTGCCGAGCAGGCCGACTCTTTGGATCCCGTCCGCTTGCAGCTGATGAGCGGTGGCATCGGCGATATGGAGTAGCGGGATGTCGATGGCGGCCTCAATCTCGGGCGCAACCTTGTGCATGGTGTTGGTGCCGATCAGCAAGAAATCGGCGCCGCCATCCTGCAACTTGCGCGCCTCCGCCGCCAGCAGGCGGGCGGTAGCGGGCCAGTCACCGGCATGCTGCAGCCGCTCGATACCGGCAAAGTCGACGCTATTGAGCAGCACCCGCGCCGAGTGCAAACCGCCGAGCTGTGCGCGCACCCCGCGGTTGAGCGCCTGATAGTAACTGATGGTGGACTCCCAGCTCATGCCGCCCAGCAGACCGATACATTTCATAGGAACTCCTTTCATCCCAAGGGAGGACAAAACCACGCCACCTTGCAGGCAAGGCCACGCGGACGAGATAAAAGGCCCCGCAGGGCCAACAAGACAGCCGGTAAAGGCCCGGGTCAACCTCGGGCTAAATCCAGATCATCCCGACACAGGCGGCCGTCGCCAGCCCCATGGTTCGATTGAAACGCCGCCAGCCCCGGGCGGTGCGAATGATTTGCCGCACCTGGGCACCAAAAAGCACCCAGAACGCCCCGGTGTAGAGGCCGGTAATAAAGAAGATCACCAGCACCCAGAGCGCGGAGGGCCAGTAAGCCTCCCCCGCCAGGGTGAAACCGCTGATGGCGGAGAGCGCCATCATCCACGCCTTGGGGTTGAGCAGTTGCAACATGGCCCCCTGATGGGCGGGGATGAGCGGCCGGTTACCCTCGGCCGGGCCACTGGCGGTCGCCACCTTCCACGCCAGCCAGAGCAGATACGCCGAGCCGATAATCTTGAGGCCGTCGTGCAGCAGCGGCACCTTCTCGAACATCACGCCAAGCCCCAGCGCAGTAGCGAGGATCATCAGATTGATCCCCCCCACCACCCCCACCAGCAGGGGAATCGTGCGGCGAAACCCCTGCGCCGCCCCGGCGCTGGTGAGCAACATATTGTTGGGCCCCGGCGTGCCGCAGGTAACCAGAGCAAACCCCGCCAGGGGCAGTAACCAGTTCAGATCCATCTCAACCTCTTGTCGATACAACGCCCCCGTTATGGGGAAAGCCTTCCAATATGCAGAGCCAACCCCTTGGCGACAAGTCAGAAATGGCGCTTTCTCGGCCCCTCGCCCATCCGCGCAACACGGCTCAATACCAGAGCATCACCACACAGAGCGCCGTCAGCAGGCCAAGGGATCCGTTGAGTCGCCGCCAGCCCCGATCCGAGCTGATCCAGTTGCTCAGCTGATGGCCGAACAGTACCCAGACAAAGCAGACCGGCAGGGCCACCAGCACAAACATGACCATCACCGCCAGCTGACTCGGCCAGTAACCGGCGCCGGGCAGGCTGAACAGACTGATGGCGGAGATCCCCATCATCCACGCCTTGGGGTTGAGGAACTGAAAGCCCAGCCCCTCCAGCATGGTTAGCGGACGGGCGCGTCGGGCCGGATCTCCCGGCGCGCCAGCCACCGCGATGCGCCAGGCCAGCCAGAGCAGATAGAGGCTGCCGAAGATCTGCAAACCGAGCCGCAGCAAGGGCCAGCGCTCGAACAGCGGATAGAGCCCCAGCGCCAGCACCAGTTGCAACACCGGCTGCCCCAGCCCCACCCCGAGCAGATGTGGCAGGGTGCGGCGCACCCCGAAGTTGGCACCGGAGGCCGTCAGCATCAGGTTGTTGGGCCCAGGCGTACCGCAGGTGAGTACGGCAAAACCGAACAGGGTGACATACCACTCCATCGTCATATTGTGACTCCTTATCCGCCACATTGTATCGATACAATGTGTGCTATTTGATTGTTATCAGGTTGAAATTCACGCTATATTGACAACAAATTTGGATCAATGGATTTATTGTCACCATGACAATCTGGACACCCGACCTTGCGGTCTTCGATGGCCCCCTCTACCTCAAGCTGGTCAAAGCGATCGAACAGGGGATCACGAATGGCGAGCTGCCAGCGCAGACCCGATTGCCTACCCACAGATCCCTGGCGGATCGTCTGGGTGTCACCGTCGGCACCGTCACCCGCGCCTACAGCGAGGCGGAGCGGCGCGGCCTGCTGGCCGCCCGGGTGGGGCACGGCACCTGGGTCAAGGGAGCGAACACGGATCCCGCCAATGAGTGGGTGATCCGCCAGGAGGAGGGGCACCGCATCGAGCTGTGGCAAAACCTGCCGGTACAGCTGGATCGGGCGGCCATCATTCGCCCCATGCTGGGAGAAGTGGCGGACGGGGATCTCAACGCCCTGCTCGGCTACGACAAGGAGGCGGGACGACCGGATCAGCGCCAGCAGTTCGTCAACTGGCTGGCGGAGCAAGGAGTGGCCTGCAGTGAGGATCGCCTGCTGTTCAGCCACGGCGCCCAGCACGGCATCATGCTGGCGCTGCTGGCGACCGGCTGCGTGGGGGAGACCATCCTGTGCGAGGGGCTGAGCTACCCCGGTATGCTGGGTAACGCTCGCCAGCTGAAGAATCAGGTGGTGGGGCTGGCGATGGATGAGGAAGGGCTGCTGCCCGAGGCGCTGGACGCCGCCTGCCGCACCCGCCGTGCCAAGCTGCTCTACCTCACGCCGACCCTGCAAAACCCCACCACCGCCATCATGAGTCTGGCGCGGCGGGAGGCCATCGTCGCCATCGCCCGTCACCACGATCTGCTGATCATCGAGGATGACGTCAACGGCCTGTTGCCCCAGCAACCGGTGATCCCTCTGGTCAATCTGGCGCCGGAGCGGGTCATCTATCTGGGCAGTCTGGCCAAGATCGCCTGCGGCGGTCTGCGGGTGGGCTTCGTGCTGACGCCCCCTGCCCTGCGCAGCGCCTTCGCCCAGACCATGCGGCTGTCGAGCTGGATGGTGAGCCCGCTGCTGATCGAGCTTGCCTGCAAAATGGTCAGTCAGCGCCAGATCATGCCGCTGGTCGAGCAGCAGCGGGAGATCCTCAAACGCCGTGGCGAACTGCTGCGCCACCTGCTGCCTGCCGCTCGCTGGCAGCCGGGCAGCATGCACGCCTGGCTGCCGCTGCCTGAGCCCTGGCGCAGCCAGCAGTTTGCCGCTGCCGCCGATGCCCTTGACGTCGGCGTGGCGAGCGGGGAACACTTCGCCGCCGGTCAGTTTGCCGCTCCGCAGGGGGTGCGCCTGAGCCTGAGCCAACCCGCCACCGACGCCCGGGTCGGCGAAGGGCTGGCCCGTCTGGCGCAACTGCTGCAGGGGACGCCCCCCAGCAATCCCCTGCTATAGTCAGGCCAACCGACCTGACCTTCACGCTTCATCGTCATAGCCAAGGAGATGCCGTGCCCCCCATCAGAGCCGCCCTGCTGCTTGCCACCCTGTTGTTGGGTGGCTGCGCCTCGTCAACGACCCACCAGCAGCTGGGGGCCGCGCTCAATGGACTGGAAGGGGAGTTGCAACGGCTGGAAGAGGAGCTGGCGGCGATGAACGGCCTGCACTATCAAAAGGCGATCGATGCACCGCTCAGTTTGCGCCGCGCACTCGGGGCGCCGCAGCCCACACCAGAGGGGCTGGTGCCGGTGGCCAGCAAACTGGAGGATGGGCCACTCCTGCGCTATCAATACCGACTGCCAGCGGGGATGGCGAGCCTGCCCCAGGACAACCTCTGCCAGCGCTACGAGTTCGAACTGCGCCATCTGGGCCGCCTCGGCAAACTGGAATTAAGCTGGCTGGGGGAACAGGGCAAGGGCTCACGGCTGATCCGTCAGAGCGACTGCCTCTTCGGGGCAAAGGCCCGCCCTCGGCAATAACAGGTTGCCGCCCTGAGAGATGGCATAACCGATTGAAATAACAGCTCATAGTGCGCCTCCAGCACCCTGCTGGCTACTGTCAGCTTTTCACTCAGCGAGTGCTGTGCCTATGTTCCTCTTGGGTCTACCATAATCAACCTAATGGTTTGCTCACAGGAAGTACCTGCATGACGATACTGCTGCTCGAAGAGGATCCCCTGCTCCGTAGCGCCATCACCCGGGAACTGACCGAACAGGGGGTGCCCGCCGACCGGATCCACTACCACAGCCATCCAAACCACGAGCGCAGCGGCCTGCTGGCCCTGCTGCAACAGCACGCCTTCGACGCCATCATCTGTCAGCAGGACAAGCAGCAGGATCTTGACGGAGCCCGGCTGCTGCACGAAGCGCACTATCTCGGCCTGCTGCAACCCGGTTGCGTATTGCTGCTGCTCGATGCCGATCAGAGCGAGCAGGAGTTTCTCCCCTCGGATCTCTACTTCTCCCTCTATCTGGCTCTTCCCTTCATGACCCAGCAGCTCACCGCGGTGCTCGGCCAGCTGGTGGAGTTAAGCAACCTGACCCGCACGCTGGCCGCCCCCATTCTGCTGCGGGAGTGGCAACTGGCTACCGCCCTCTGTGAAGACCTGCTGTTTCAACGGGAGAATCGTTCGCTGACCCCCTGGCTGGATCGGCTCAAGGGCTATCTGCTGCTGCAATCAGCCGAGCGGATCACCGCCGCCCAGCACTATGCCCTCTGTGCCAACGAATATCAGGCGAGCTGGCCAAGGGCCGGGCTCTTCTACGCCATGCTGGGGCTCGGCAAATTGCAAAGCGCCCAGACCGACTTGCAGCGCCATCAGGCCAGCGTCTCGATGGCCACCCGGCTGGAGCTGCAACTCGCCAGCCAGCTGCATCAGCATCACTGGTTGGCGGCCTGGGAGACCATGGGAGAGCTGCTGCGGATCCGCCCCCATCAGCCACGCTGGCATCAGCTGGCGATGTTGCTCGGGCTGATCCTGCAAGATGAGGAGAAGGTGCTGGAGCAGGCCAACAGCCTGACCCTGTGCCACTTCAGCGAGCTGCGCGTCCGGCTCGCCATCGACAGCTTCATGCTCAATGCCAGTCTGGCGGTGCTGTGGCACGCCCCCTCCAGCAACCGGATCCGCTCCCTGCAACAGGAGTGGGAGCACCTCAAGCGCACCGTCCACCTGCAACCCCACGAACATGAGCTGCTGCAGGCGTTGATGCTGGGGCTGGATTACCGCTTCGACGATGCGCTGATCCTGATTGCCCACCACCAGCCGGATGAGGGGAGCAATAACCACCTCACCCTGCTGCTCGGCTTTGCGGTCAGCCAGTTCTGCGGCCTGCCCCACCACGCCCAGCGTTACCTGACCCAGCTGACCCAATACCGCGTCAGGGTGGCGCCCCACCCGCTCACTCGCCAGCTGTTCCACCATCTGGTGACCGAGCTGGGCCAGCGCCTGACGGCGAGAGAGCAGAGACTGAGCGAACTGCGCCAGCTACGCCACAAGGCGATGCAGGCCAACCAGTATCAAACAGCCCTGCAAGCGGGCTTGCAGCTGCTGGAGGAGTTCCCCGCCCTGCCGGGCGATGCCTGGCAACTGCTGGAGCTGCTGCAACACTGCTGGCCTGCGGGTATGGCCGCTCCCAGGGTGGCGCTGCTGGTCGATACCCTGGAGCGGCGCCTCAAGCACAGCCCCGCCTTTCAGGCTCAACATGCCCAACAGTACCAACGAACCCTGCATGAGATCCGCACCCATTTGCAGCCGCACCTCTCCGGCAGCGGCCCCTCCTGCCTTGTCGCAGGGCAGCCCGAGCCGTGATGATGCCGACAGCGCGCAAACCAGCATTATCGGTAAAGCCAACATGCAGAGAGGGGAGCCAAGGCTCCCCTCTCTGCATGTTGGTTCTCTGCCAGCTGATGGCGATGAGCGTTGGACTCAATCCAGCGCGTCACTCTCCAGCGCCACTTTCAGAAAATCTTTCCAACTGATGATGCCGACCAGAGCGCCATTCTCCAGTACCGGCAGGCAGGAGACCCCCTTCTCCAGCATCAGCTTGACGCCATCGCGCACGG
>NZ_JBODRQ010000041.1:0-26970 GCF_050633025.1 Aeromonas sp. | reverse complement strand
GAACGATTTGAACAAAAAACACTCATGATCTTGCCTTGGTGTAACCCCGCTTTTTTCAACATATAGAGATAGAAAAGGGAAATCTGGGGAGGAGAAAAAATTTTAGCAATGGTTCTCAAAGGAGAACATTTCGAAGAGGCTGATAATTTTTCTTCTTGGTGGAGAAAAAATTTTTTGAGGGTCTGGGGAGTGCTTTTAGAGTGGTTACTCTACAGGCTGAGATATCCTATAGGTATCCTATTGAAAAGAGGGTTAGCGAGTACTATCTCGCTAACCCTCTGGAATTGGTGGCCCCTGGGGGACTTGAACCCACGACCAATCGATTATGAGTCGACTGCTCTGACCAACTGAGCTAAGGGGCCAAATTGTGCGTTTAGCGGCGTGGATTATAGGGGAAGAGGAAAGGGCAGTCTATAGGTATATCAACCACTTGGCGACTAATTGTACGGGGTGGTAGAGCGTAAAAGCGGGTCGTAAGGGGAAATAACCGCCAAAAAAGCCGCTCATCATGATTGGCTTCAGATTGCTGAAGAAGCCCCCTCTTTTTCAAAGAGGGGGCTTGTTTAGCTCGGTACTACAGGGTTGCTCACTGGCTGGCAAGTCGCCATAGTGGCTACTTTCGCCATAAAAAACGGGCCCGAAGTTGCCTTCGGACCCGTCTTCAAATGAGGTGCAGGCTTAGTTGGCCTTGGCATCGCTCACTGCAGCTTCAACCTTGGTAGCGGCTTCGGTAGCAGCTTTTTCTACGGTTGCAGTCGCTGCGGAGGTAGCCTTCTCTACGGTAGAGGTGGCTTCGCTAGCGGCTTTTTCTACAGTGGCAGCCACTTCGGCGGCCGGAGCAGCAGCAGGAGCGGCAGCTTTTTCTTCTTTCTGACCGCAAGCGGTCAACATCAGACCCAGGATACCGGCTACCAGTACTTTGTTCATGTGCATTCCCTCAAAAAAAGATGGAGAGATGGTTGGTGCAACCATCACAGCGCCCACCGTTGCCCGGTATGGAAACAAGAAGCCGGGAGGCAGTAGGCGGGCGCAATATAGCCCCATTAGTTACCGATGAAAACGGATATCACAATGACATTTTTTCGTGCCGTTGATAAAAAGCTCCACTGTAACGAGTGGTGTTAATACAAGATGTTGCAAAATTCGGCACTGTGCACGATAAATGACCATGTTTATATGGTATCTTGGCACATTAACAAGGTTTACGCTGGGTGAAAGAGGTCGATGCCCGCGCCTTGGTCAGACAGTTTCTGACAGGACAGCCGTTTTCCCTCAAGATGACTCTGACGGGCCAGATCCAGCAGCGCCATCACCGCCAGCGCTTCACTTGCTGGCACCGGGTTGCTTCCCTCCCCCTTGATGGCGGCGCAGACACCGCGATAGTAGGCGCCATAATCCCCCGCCTCACCCACCACGCTCTGCTGCTGCAACTGACCATCGACAATGCGGCTGAGCTGACCGGGTTCACTATCCATGCCCCAATCCGCAGCCGGCGGCCGCAAGCCCTGCTTGAGCTGATCTTCCTGCACATCCATACCGAATTTCACGAACGAGCCTTGGTTGCCGTGGACGATGAAACGCGGCATGGTGGCCGAGACCAGACAGCTGCCATGCAGAATAACCCGCAGAGCACCGTAACCCAGCACCACATGGAAGTAGTCGTCCGCCAGTGCGCCGGGACGCTGCTCGGCCAGATCGGCCTGCAGCCAGTCCGGCTGGCCGAACAGCTGCAATGCCTGATCCAGCACGTGGGGGCCGAGATCGAACCAGAGTCCGGAACCCGGGCCACCCGCTTCGCGCCAGCGCTGGCGCACTTCGGGGCGATAGCGATCGAA
This sequence comes from Aeromonas sp., assembly GCF_050633025.1. Taxonomy (GTDB): domain Bacteria; phylum Pseudomonadota; class Gammaproteobacteria; order Enterobacterales; family Aeromonadaceae; genus Aeromonas. The sequence continues at coordinate 25,135 of NZ_JBODRQ010000041.1, read as the reverse complement.
GTGGGATTCGAACTGGGCGATCTGCCCCAGCGTCCCTTCGGCAATCAAACGGCGCACGGTGAGAAAATCCCCGTCCCAACGGCGGTTGTGGAAGATGCTGAGCAGTCGCTGCTGCTTTTCGGCCAGTTCGACCAGCGCTTGTGCCTCGGTCAGATCCAGTGCAAAGGGCTTGTCGATGACGACGTGCTTGCCTGCCAGCAGCGCCTGACGGGCGAGGGGAGCGTGGGTATCGTTGGGGGTGGCGATCACTACCAGAGCGACGGTCTCATCGCTCAGCACCTGTTCCAGTGAACCGACCCGGCAGTCGGGCAGATCGGTCTGCACCTTGGCGGCATCGCGGCTCACCACCCAACTCAGGGACAAGCCCGGTGTGGAGGAGAGGAAGGGGGCGTGGAAGGTCTTGCCTGCAAAGCCATAGCCCACCAGGGCTGCGTTGAGAGTGTGGCTCATCGGGAGTTCTCCGCTGACATCGAGTGAGTGGGGTTGCCATCGCAGGCAATCTGCCGGATGGCCATACGCTGTAAAGGCGATACAAACGAGAAGGGGGCCGATGGCCCCCTGAGTGTGCCCATCAGAGCACAGGATTTATTGCAAACACAAGCGGCGACCGCGCCGGGTCATCAGCATCACCAGGGGCGGCAGCAGCAGCCACATATGCAGTGCCAGCTGGCTGAGCGGGTCATGCATCAGGGTACCGGTCAAGCCAACCAGAGCGCCGGATCCACTCATCTGGAACAGGCCGAGCAGGGCGGCGGCGGTACCGGCGCAATGGCCGAATGGTGCCAGCGCCATCCCGGCGGCCGAGCCCAGAATCATGGCAAAGCCGATGGCAGAGAGGAATACTGGCCCCATCATCGCCAGCGGATGCTCGATATGCATGGCCAAAGTCAAAGTGATGGCCGAGAGCATCAACACCAGCAGGCCGATGCGCAGGGTGCGTCTTGGCCCTACCTTGGCAATAAAGCGCGGTGCCACAAAGCAGGCCAGAATGTTGAGCGCGGCGTTGGCGGTAAACCAGTAGCTAAAGCCGCTCATATCGAGTCCCAATTTCACCATCAGCTGTACCGGTGCGGCGGTGACGTAGGCGAGGATCACCGCCATCGTCAGCATGCACAGGGACGCATTGAACAGGAAGCTGGGGGAGCGCAGCACCGGGCTGTAGCGAGACCAGCTGATGAGGGCCCCTTCACTGCGGGTCTTCTCCGGGCGGGTCTCCGGCATCCGCCACAGCAGCCAGCTGCCGACGATGAGCGCATAACCGGCCATAAACCAGAAGTTGGCAGACCAGCCCGCCTTGGCGGTGAGCCAGCCACCGAGCAGGGGCGCCAGCGCAGGAATAAAGCAGATGGCGCCATTGAGATAGGAGATCATCTGGCCGCTCTTTTTCGGGCCGTAGCTGTCACGCACCACCGAGAAGGCGGCGACCGAAGTAGCGCAGGCGCCAAAGCCCTGCAGCACTCGCGCCAGCATCAATTCGCCGAGGCTGGCGGCAAAACCCGCCCCCAGCGCGCTCAGGCCATAGAGCAGCACGCCGCAAAGGGCGATGGGCTTGCGACCGTAGCGATCGGCCAGCGGGCCAACAAGCAGTTGCCCCAGCCCCATGCTGAACAGGAACCAGGTGATGGTGCCCTGCATCAGAGTTACTTCGGCGCCCAGCTGCTCAGCCATCTGCGGGATGGCGGGCAGGTAGATGTCGATAGCCAGCGGACTGAACAGCACCAGTAGTACGAGCAAAAGTATCAATGGCATCTGTCACCTCTTTAGTCAGCCAGGCTAATGAATTGGGGCGCGAGTCTACTGACTCCCAGTAATGAATAGAAATGGTATTTAATCACTTTGGTTATTCCATTATGGAAACATGTATTAAAAAGTGGGTGATTCGATGGCGGCAAATCCCCCGTAACCCCATCACAGCGGGTGTAATTGACGCTTTTACTAAACGCTTGCGCCGCATAGAATGCGCAGATTATTTTTGCGGAGGTGCTCGATGAACAAGCTTGTCCTGGCAACAGGTAACCAGAAAAAGGTGAAGGAATTGGCCGCCATGCTGGCCGATATGAAGATCCAGGTGATCCCACAGAGCGAGTTTGCGGTCTCCGATGCTGATGAGACCGGCACCACCTTCGTCGAGAATGCCATCATCAAGGCCCGCCACGCCGCCCGCATTACCGGTCTGCCCGCCGTGGCCGATGACTCCGGACTGGAAGTCGATCTGCTGCAAGGGCGCCCCGGCGTCTACTCCGCCCGCTTTGCCGGTGTGGGTGCCGGCGACAAGGCCAACATCGAGAAGCTGCTCGGTGAGCTGCAAGGTGCCCCCGAGTACCTGAAGAGCGCCCGCTTCTGGTGTGTGCTGGTCTATATGCGCCACGCCGACGATCCCACCCCCATCATCTGTCAGGCAAGCTGGGAAGGGATGATCATCGACGAGCCGCGCGGTCAGCACGGTTTTGGCTATGACCCCGTCTTCTTCGTGCCGGATCACGACTGCACCGCCGCCCAGATGCCCGCCGAACTGAAAAACCAGCTGAGCCATCGTGGTCAGGCGCTGGCCAAGCTCAAAGCGGCGCTGGCTGCGGCGCACTGAGTCACTTCGCCACACACGGTCAATTACACATAGTCATCTACAATGGGGGCCTTGAGCCCCCGTTTTATTGGAAGCCCCATGCTGCAACTGCCGCCGCTCTCTCTCTATATTCATGTGCCCTGGTGCGTCCAGAAGTGCCCTTACTGTGACTTCAACTCCCATGCCCAGAAGGGGGAGTTGCCTCACCTCGAATATGTCGCCGCTCTGCTGGAGGATCTGGATCAGGATCTGAAGTGGGCACAGGGGCGGCCGCTCTCCTCGATCTTTATCGGTGGCGGCACCCCTAGCCTGTTGACGGTGGAGGCAATGCAAGCCTTGCTGGACGGGGTGCGGGCCCGTATTCCGCTCGCCGCAGATTGCGAGATCACCATGGAGGCCAATCCGGGCACGGTGGAGGCAGACAAGTTCGCCGGTTTCCAGCGCGCCGGTATCAACCGCATCTCCATCGGCGTGCAGAGCTTCCAGCAGGAGAAGCTGACCCGCCTCGGTCGCATTCACGGCCCGGAAGAGGCGCGCAAGGCCGCCGCACTGGCCCATGCCATCAAGTTGCCCACCTTCAATCTGGATTTGATGCACGGTCTGCCGGATCAGAGTCTGGATGATGCCCTTTATGACCTGCAGCAGGCTATCGACTGCGCACCGCCGCACCTCTCTTGGTATCAGCTCACCATAGAGCCGAACACGGCGTTTGCCTCCAAGCCGCCCAAGCTGCCGGAAGATGACACCCTGTGGGACATCTACGAGCAGGGCCACGCCATGCTCACCGCCAGCGGTTATCGTCAGTACGAAATCTCGGCTTACGCCAAAGAGGGCTATCAGTGCCATCACAACCTCAACTACTGGCGCTTTGGTGACTATCTGGGGATCGGCTGTGGCGCCCACGGCAAGGTGACCGATCTCGCTAATCAACAGATCCTGCGCACCGCCAAGGTGAAGCATCCGAAAGGGTATCTGGACAAGAGCCGCTCCTATCTGGACGAGCAGTGGCAGGTGACGGCAGACGATCTGCCGCTCGAATACTTTATGAACCGCTTCCGCCTGTTTGAACCTGCCCCCAAGGCACAGTTCGAGGCCTATACCGGCTTGCCGCTGGAGCGGGTGGAGACAGTGCTGACCATTGCCCAGAGCAAGGAGCTGATCGAGGACTTGGGGGAGAGCTGGCAGCTTACCTCCCTCGGCCACCGCTATCTCAACGTGCTGCTCGAACTGTTTATGGATGAGTGAAAACGGGTTCACGATCTTGCTGCGAAGCCGTGATCAAGGTTCATGCGCGGCTCTTCACCTTGCTGACAGCTTCTCGCGACAGGTCGTGAGCCAGTTTTGGCGAACCGTGTTTCGAGATAACAATCAGGGCGCCAGCCAATGGCGCCCTGATTGTTTATGGTCGGTAGAAACCCGCTCAGCAGCAGACGCGGATCATCTGCTGTTGGCCGGGCTCCCACCGCTTGCCAAATTTGGCCTTGCGCTGGTAACTCCCCTTGCCCTTCTTGTTGCGCTCGACCCGGCTGCGAAACAGGGGATCGGAGAGCAGGGCATGCAGATGGTTATCCTTTATCTCGCCGCGCTGATGGGCATAGCTGCCCCCTTGCGCATTTTCCTCACGGGGGAGGGCGGGTTGAACGACCCGGATCTTGGCCATGATGGCTCCTCTTCTTCTCTTTTGGTGTGTTGATGCTTGTGTCTGGATGGCGGTTTTCGCTGCGGGCGCTTGTTCAGGTTAGCGCCCGGCAACCGGATGCACTGGCACCGGTTAAAAACGCGGCGATTTTGTCACCAAATCGCCGCCGGAGCAATGCGTCGGACGTGCCGAGTCAGTCACACTGAGCCAGGCACGCTCGGTCAGACATACCATGTCAGCCGTGAACAGTGTCATGCTGGTCGTGGCTGTGATGCTCGGGATGGGCCGGGGCGCCAGATTCCAGCGTCTCGAGGATGGCGCAGTGCTCGGCCGAGCGCGGCCCTCCGCAGCAGATATTGGAGAGCTCGCGCAGGTTGTCGCGAAAGCGGGTCAGTTCGATGATCTTCTGCTCCACCTGGGCCAGTTTGGTGTCGGCCACCGCTTTCACCTCCTGACAGGTGACTTTGGCCTTGTTGGTATCGAGGTCGAGCAGCTCGCCGATATCGGCCAGCGAGAATCCCACCGACTTGGCGCGAATGATGAACTCCAGCCGCCGCTTGTCCTGTTCGCTGTAGAGGCGGTAGCCGGATTCGTTGCGGATCCCCGGTGAGATAAGCCCGTTCTTCTCGTAAAAACGCAGGGTATCTGCCTTGACCCCGCACGCCTTGGCCAGTTCACCGATCCGATACATGCTCTCTCTCCCCTTGAATGTATGCCGCAACAAAAACCGGAATCCACTATCACCCCTTTGCCCATGGATTGCCAGCCAAGGGCATAAAAGGGGCAGACAAAAGTTGGTTTCACAGCTCTTTAGCTATAAAACCCTTAAATGGCAAACGTTTGGCTGAGGTTGGGTGGCAAACGTTTAACGCCGCGCCACACAAGGAGTTTGCTATTTAAAAAATCCACCACCCGGCACATTTTTTGTGTAGAATACGCGCCCATAAGAGAGTGCCGCACCAAGCGGGCATTTCCTAAAACGCTTTTGCCGGATGTCGGGGCGAGAGTGGTTTGCGAAATCCCCCACTTCCATTTATTTGGGGACTCTCTGTGTTGAGCCTCGCCTCCCATGGAACGGTCCCCGTTATGTTGAGGACGATAGTGTGATGGAACAAGCTCGACCCATTCGCCGTGCACTGCTGAGTGTGTCTGACAAAACTGGCATTCTGGAATTTGCCAAGGCACTCAACGAGCGTGGTGTTGCCCTGCTCTCCACAGGCGGTACCGCCAAGCTGCTTGGCGAGGTGGGTCTGCCGGTGACCGAGGTCTCCGACTACACGGGTTTCCCTGAAATGATGGATGGCCGGGTCAAGACCCTGCATCCCAAGGTTCATGGCGGCATCCTCGGCCGTCGGGATCAGGATGACGCCATCATGGCCCAGCACGCTATCGCCCCCATCGACATGGTTGTCGTCAACCTCTATCCCTTTGCTGCCACCGTAGCCAAAGCGGGCTGCACCCTGGCAGATGCGGTCGAGAACATCGACATCGGCGGCCCGACCATGGTGCGTTCTGCCGCTAAAAACCATAAAGATGTCGCTATTGTCGTCAAAGCTGCCGACTATGATCGGGTTATTCGCGAGATGGATGCCAACGGCAACAGCTTGAAACTGGCGACCCGTTTCGATCTGGCCATTGCCGCCTTCGAGCACACAGCCGCCTACGACGGCATGATCGCCAACTACTTCGGTACCATGGTCCCCTCTTATGGCGACAACAAGGAGGGTGACGAGGAGTCCCGCTTCCCGCGCACCTTCAACAGCCAGTTCATCAAGAAGCAGGACATGCGTTACGGTGAAAACAGCCATCAGGCAGCCGCCTTCTACGCCGAAGAGCATGCTGCGCCGGGTTCTGTCTCCAGTGCAACCCAGTTGCAGGGCAAGGCGCTCTCCTACAACAACATCGCCGATACCGATGCGGCGCTGGAGTGTGTGAAGGAGTTCAGCGAACCAGCCTGCGTCATCGTCAAGCATGCCAACCCCTGCGGCGTGGCCATCGGTAACGACCTGCTGAGTGCCTACGATCGCGCTTACCAGACCGACCCCACTTCTGCTTTCGGCGGCATCATCGCCTTCAACCGGCCGCTTGATGGCGTCACTGCCGCTGCCATTGTGGCCCGACAGTTTGTTGAGGTGATCATCGCCCCGACCGTCAGCCAGGAGGCCCGTGACGCAGTCGCCGCCAAGCAGAACGTGCGTCTGCTCGAATGCGGGCAGTGGACGGCTCCGGCGCAAGGGGTTGACCTCAAGCGCGTCAACGGCGGCCTGCTGGTGCAGGAGCGGGATCTCGGCATGGTGACGCTGGGCGACCTGACCGTGGTCAGCAAGCGTCAGCCGACCGAGGCCGAGCTGCAGGATCTGCTGTTCTGCTGGAAAGTGGCCAAGTTCGTCAAATCCAACGCCATCGTCTACGCCAAAGATGGCCAGACCATCGGCGTCGGCGCAGGCCAGATGAGCCGTGTTTATTCGGCCAAAATCGCCGGTATCAAGGCGGCGGACGAAGGGCTGACCGTGGCGGGCTCCGTGATGGCCTCCGATGCCTTCTTCCCGTTCCGCGACGGTATCGATGCTGCCGCTCAGGCCGGTATCTCCTGCGTGATCCAGCCGGGTGGCTCGATGCGCGATCAGGAGGTGATCGATGCCGCCGACGAGCACGGTATGTGCATGGTCTTTACCAACATGCGCCATTTCCGTCATTGATGGGTCAGGGGCTGCCGATGGCGGCCCTTTTGTTGTCTCTTTTCAACTGGCTATTTCCACTGACTGACGGCCCGGGTGGCCGTCCGGTGACCACAAATAGAAGCGAGCGATACGATGAAAGTACTGATCATTGGCAATGGTGGCCGCGAACACGCTCTGGCCTGGAAGGCCAAACACTCCCCGCTGGTACGCCACGTTTTTGTGGCGCCGGGCAATGCGGGCACCCAGCTTGAGCCGGGTGTCGAGAACGTTGCCATCGACGCGACCGATATCGAAGGGCTGCTGGCCTTTGCCAAAGAGAAGCAGGTCGGCCTCACCATCGTCGGGCCGGAAGCGCCGCTGGTGAAAGGGGTGGTGGATGCCTTCCGCGGCGCCGGTCAGCCTATCTTCGGCCCGACCGCTGCCGCTGCCCAGCTGGAGGGCTCCAAGGCTTTCACCAAGGATTTCCTGGCCCGTCACGCCATCCCGACCGCCGAGTACCAGAACTTCACCGAAGTGGAGCCTGCACTCGCCTACCTGCGCGAGAAGGGCGCCCCCATCGTCATCAAGGCCGATGGTCTGGCGGCGGGCAAGGGGGTGATTGTCGCCATGACCTTGCAGGAGGCGGAAGAGGCGGTGCGCGACATGCTCTCCGGCAATGCCTTTGGCGAAGCGGGCTCCCGGGTGGTGATTGAGGAGTTTCTGGAGGGGGAAGAGGCGAGCTTTATCGTCATGGTCGATGGCGAACACGTGCTGCCGATGGCCACCAGTCAGGATCACAAGCGGGTTGGCGACGGTGATACCGGCCTCAACACCGGCGGCATGGGGGCTTACTCCCCGGCGCCGGTAGTGACCGCCGAGGTGCATCGACGCGTGATGGAGCAGGTGATCATGCCGACCGTGCGCGGCATGGCGGCCGAGGGTAACGTCTACACAGGTTTCCTCTACGCCGGTCTGATGATCGACGGTGCAGGCAATCCCAAAGTGATCGAGTTCAACTGTCGTTTCGGCGATCCCGAGACCCAGCCCATCATGCTGCGGATGCAGTCCGATCTGGTAGAGCTCTGTCTGGCGGCTTGCGCAGGCAAGCTGGATCAGAAAGAGGCCATCTATGATCCCCGCGCCGCCATCGGCGTGGTGTTGGCGGCGGGTGGGTATCCTGGCGATTACAGCACCAACCACCCCATCAGCGGCTTGCCGGTGGATGAAGTGGCCGGTGAGAAGGTGTTCCATGCCGGTACCCGTCTGGAGGGTGATACCAGCCTGACCGCTGGTGGCCGCGTGTTGTGCGCCACCGCCCTCGGTCACACAGTGGCACAAGCCCAGCAACGTGCCTATCAGCTCGCTGGCCGCATCAAGTGGGATGGCGTCTTCTACCGCAAGGATATCGGCTGGCGCGCCATTGCTCGCGAACAGGAGTAACTGACGCACGCAAATGGCCAGCTGATTCAGACCCCGCTACGGCGCAATGTTGTTCACTTAAGCGGAGCCACATTGTGATCTACAGGAAAACGGGTCTTTGATATCTTCACCGTCCTGGGTCTCGATGGCCTGGGGCGTATTTTATGAACATTTCCCCAATACAACCTCGCAACTCCGCCAGTCTCCGTGGCATGTTTGAACAACCACTCGAGCGGCTTTTTGCCGAGTCGCTGACGGGCTTGAGACAGGGCACTGCCAGCGAGTTGGAGGTCATTGGCCAACCCGTCTATACAGATGTTGAGGCGGCGAGCGACGCCGGTGAATCGTGGCCTTTTCAGACAAGGCCGCAGCGGCAGTAATCCATTCGTCGGGAATATGGTCGGCAAAAATTGCCAACCGAGCCAGCATGTCGCCAGATGTCTCCATAACGTCGTTCAGGTCGTTTGCAATTGACAAAAAAATCCGGAACCAGTGACTGGTTCCGGATTGTCCTACTGCGGAAGGATCGATCAATGGATCCTTAACGGATCAGCATTGCTGCATATCGGGCTTTGGCAAGCAGGTTTGCACGACCCGGATTATTCGTCCAGGAAGCTGCGCAGCACTTCAGAGCGGCTCGGATGGCGCAGTTTGCGCAGTGCCTTGGCTTCGATCTGACGAATACGCTCACGGGTAACATCGAACTGCTTGCCCACTTCCTCTAGGGTGTGGTCAGTGTTCATGTCGATACCGAAACGCATCCGCAGTACCTTGGCTTCGCGGGCGGTCAGGCCAGCCAGCACTTCGCGGGTGGCGTTGCGCAGGCTTTCGCTGGTCGCCGCATCCGCTGGCAGAGCCAGGGTGGTATCTTCGATAAAGTCGCCCAAGTGGGAATCTTCATCATCACCGATGGGCGTCTCCATGGAGATAGGCTCTTTGGCGATTTTCAGTACCTTGCGGATCTTGTCTTCCGGCATGCCCATGCGCATGGCCAGCTCTTCCGGGTTCGGTTCACGCCCCATCTCCTGCAGCATCTGACGGGAGATTCGGTTGAGCTTGTTGATGGTCTCGATCATGTGTACCGGGATACGGATGGTACGGGCCTGATCCGCGATGGAGCGGGTAATGGCCTGACGGATCCACCAAGTTGCATAGGTCGAGAACTTGTAGCCACGACGGTATTCAAACTTGTCTACCGCCTTCATCAGACCGATGTTGCCCTCCTGGATCAGATCCAGGAACTGTAGGCCACGGTTGGTGTACTTCTTGGCGATAGAGATAACCAGACGCAAGTTGGCCTCAACCATCTCTTTCTTCGCACGGCGGGCCTTGGCCTCACCGATGCTCATGCGACGGTTGATATCCTTGATCTGGGCAATCGACAGACCGGTCTCTTCTTCAATCTGCTGCAGCTTGCCGATGGCGCGCTGAATATCCTCGTCCATTTCAACCAGACGTGGAGACCAGGCTTTGCCAGCCTGCTTCTGGTATTCGAACCAGGCAGTTTCACACTCGTTGTTGGTGAAGGCCGCGACGAAGGTTTTCTTCGGCATCTTGGCCTGCTCAACGCAGAGCTTCATGATGATGCGTTCCTGCACGCGGACGCGCTCCATCATTTCGCGCATGTTGTTGACCAGGCGATCGAACTGCTTGGGCATCAGGCGGAATTGACGGAAGACATCGGCCAGCTGGGCGATGGCGGCCTGGGTATCGTCGTGCGCGCGACCATTCTTCTGAATGGAGAGGCGGGTCACTTCATACTGGGCACGCAGTTCGCCAAACTTCTCGCGAGCGACTTCCGGATCCGGACCACCGTCACCGTCATCGTCAGAGCTGTCGCCATCTTCGTCTTCGTCTTCTTCGTCCTCTTCATCTTCGTCAGCCAGATCGTCTTCGCCGAGCTCGGAACCGATATGCGTGGCGGTAGGCGCCATGTCTTCGGTTTCGTTCGGGTCAATAAAGCCAGAGATGATGTCAGAGAGACGCAGCTGCTCGGCTTCGTACTTGTCGTACTGTTCGAGCAGGTAAGTAATTGCTTCAGGGTACTCGGCTACGGAGCTTTGTACCTGGTTGATACCGTCTTCGATCCGCTTGGCGATGTCGATTTCGCCTTCGCGGGTCAGCAGTTCGACGGTACCCATTTCCCGCATGTACATGCGGACGGGATCGGTCGTGCGACCAATCTCAGATTCAACAGATGCCAGAGCCTGGGCCGCTGCTTCGGCAGCGTCCTCATCGGCGGTACCACCTTCAGCCATGATAAGGTCATCGGCATCCGGAGCGTTTTCAACCACTTGAATGCCCATATCGTTGATCATCTGAATGATGTCTTCGATCTGGTCTGAATCGACAATGTCTTGCGGGAGGTGATCGTTCACCTCGGCATAGGTCAGGTAGCCCTGTTCTTTACCTTTGGCAACGAGGAGTTTAAGCTGAGACTGCGGGGTTTGCTCCATAGAACTCATCCGGTTGGTGTTGCTAGGTTGCGCGTACAGTGCGCTGCTGCGCAAATAGCCAATTCTAATAGAAAACCGCCAGACATGCTATGTCTGGTTGCGGCGTCGGTCATGAGAAACCCCTGCCCGCAGTATTGTCGGGGCCAGGCGGTTATAAAAATTTTGCTTTTCATCCCGTCGATTCGGGCAACGCTATCCATATTGGGACTAATCACTCAAATATCAAGCCCCACTCTCATTTCTTTTCTCAATTTGCACCTCTCTTATCAGCATCATCAGCTCTTGGGTTTCTTCGGAGCTTAGTCCTTCCTGAGCCACTTTGGCCTGCAATTCTTCGATCCGCTGTTTCAGAAACTGGTTGATGAAGCCGACAAAGGTGTCCTGCAATTCTCCCAGAATATCCGGATCCTGATCGAGTTTGATCTCCTCGAACAGGTCGTGCATCGCCAACTGGGCGAGAATTTCCCCCTCTTTGGTGCCGCGCCAGTGTTCCAGCAGGATACCGGTTGTGATACCGGGCTGTGCCAGGATTTGCTGGTGAAGTTGCAGCAGGAACTTGATGCCCTGTACGCGCAGTCCGGCCAATTCCGGCATCGGGGGAAGCTCAGCCGTTACTGCCGGATATTGCACCATCAGTGCCAGCGCACGCCGCAGTGGCGTCAGCTTGGCTGCCTTGGGTTTGTTTACCTCGGCCTTGGGCTGACTGTTGCGGGCAAAGAGCTCGGCGATGCGCTGCTTGTTCTCACCCCAGCGCATCATGCTGGAGAGGCGGGTGATCAGCCCTTCGCGGGTAAACCCTTCCGGTACGCGACGAATAAGCTCGGCGGCCTTGTTGGCCACTTCGAACTTGCCTGCCTCACCGGAGAGCGCCGCATCCCGGCCGAGACGCTCGAACATGAAGTCAGCGAATGGCTGGGCTTCATCGAGCAGGGCTTCGAAGCCCTCCTTGCCGATCTGGCGTACCAACGAGTCGGGATCCTCTCCATCGGGCAGAAACACGAACTTCAGCTCGCGGCCATCCTGCAGATGAGGGAGGGCATTATCCAACGCCCGCCACGCGGCTTCACGACCAGCGTTGTCACCGTCGTAGCAGCAGACCACCTCGGCGGTGGTGCGAAACAGAGTGTGGATATGGTCGCTGGTCGTTGCAGTGCCCAGCGCCGCCACCGCATAGTCGATGTCGTACTGACCGAGTGCTACTACATCCATGTAGCCTTCCACCACCAGGATCCTACGTGGATCCTTGTGTGCCTGCTTCACCTCGTAGAGACCGAACAGCTCCCGCCCTTTATGGAAGATGGGGGTCTCGGGCGAGTTCAGGTACTTGGGGGTGCCATCACCGAGCACCCGGCCACCGAAACCGATGACCCGGCCACGCTTGTCGCGGATCGGGAACATGATGCGATCGCGGAAACGATCATAACTCCCCGGGCCATTGTCACGGGTGATCAGCATGCCGCCCGAGATGAGCAACTGTTCGTGATCCCGGCTGGTACCAAAGCGGCGGCGTACCTGATCCCAGTCACTTGGGGCATAACCGATGTTGAAGCGCTTGACTACTTCGCCGGTCAGACCGCGCCCTTTGAGGTACTCCACCGCGTGGGGGGCACTCTTGAGATTGCTCTCGTAGAAGCGGGCGATCTGGTTCATCAGCTCGAACAGATCCTTGCTAACGGCGGGCTGACTATTGGCCGAGCCGCCGATGCTCTGCTCGCGAGGTACCTGCATGCCTTGCATGCTGGCGAGCTCTTCGATGGCATCGGGAAATTCGAGACCGTCGTACTCCATGACAAAGCCGATGGCGTTGCCGTGGGCGCCACAACCGAAACAGTGGTAGAACTGCTTCTCCTGGCTGACGGTAAAAGAGGGGCTTTTTTCGTTATGAAAAGGGCAGCAAGCCTGGTAGTTCTTACCGGCTTTTTTCAGCCGCACTCGCGAGTCGATCAGCTCGACTATGTCTGTGCGTACGAGCAGATCGTCGATAAAGGATTGGGGGATCCTGCCTGCCATAACCGTCCTGTTTCATTGCGGAGAAAATAAAAAAGCCGCGCATTCCAAGGGAAGCACGGCTTCTTCGACCAAACAAGAGAGTTGCCTGTTACGCCAAGCGGGTTTTCACCTGAGCACTGACGGCGCCGACATCGGCACGCCCCTGAATTTTCGGCTTCAAGACAGCCATGACCTTGCCCATATCAGCCATGACGGCAGCACCACTTTCAGTGATGGCTTGCTCGATCAGAGTGGCAATTTCATCTGCGGTCAGCTGTTGCGGCAGGAATTCCTGCAACACAACGATCTCGGCGGACTCTTTGTCGGCGAGATCCTGGCGACCGGCAGTTTCAAATTGGCTGATGGAATCGCGGCGCTGTTTAACCATTTTGGTCACGACAGCGAGGATATCCTCATCATTCAGCTCGATACGGGTATCGACTTCACGTTGCTTGATTTCTGCCATCAACAGGCGGATCGCTCCCAGACGTGCCTTATCTTTGGCAAGCATGGCGAGTTTTTGTTGATCCTTGAGTTGATCCTTCAGAGACACGGCAATATCTCCCGATTAGTACAGGCGGATACGACGTGCGTTTTCGCGAGACAGCTTCTTGGCGTGACGCTTAACGGCAGACGCTTTGGCGCGCTTACGAATGGTAGTCGGCTTCTCGTAGAACTCACGGCTACGAACTTCGGACAGGATACCGGCTTTTTCGCAAGAACGCTTGAAGCGACGCAGAGCAACGTCAAACGGCTCATTTTCACGGACTTTGATTACTGGCATGTGCCTTTCACCTCAGTGATAAATTGTTAGCTGACCTTCAATCGATCAGCATGTCTTAAAATGGTGCGAAATTATACTCTGGACAGGGAATGAAAGTAAACCCGCAGAGATCGCTCTGGTTTAAAAAACCCGCGAAGGTTACCATAGCCGTCTCATTTTAGCAGTGAAAATTTTTAGCAATGCGTGTATTGGGCATAGAGACATCCTGTGACGAAACCGGGATCGCGATCTTCGATGATCAAAAAGGGATCCTTTCCCACCAGTTATATAGCCAGGTCAAGCTGCATGCGGACTACGGTGGCGTTGTCCCCGAGCTCGCCAGCCGGGATCACGTTCGCAAGACGATCCCGTTGATCCAGGCCGCATTGCAGGAGGCGGGACTGGGCAAGGATGACATCGACGGCATCGCCTATACCGCGGGTCCGGGTCTGGTTGGCGCCATTCTGGTGGGAGCGACCATTGGCCGTTCGCTGGCGATGGCGTGGAACAAGCCAGCCATCGCCGTCCACCATATGGAAGGCCACCTGCTGGCCCCCATGCTGGAAGAGAAGGCCCCCGAGTTCCCCTTCGTGGCGCTGCTGGTCTCCGGTGGTCACTCGATGCTGGTGCGGGTCGATGGCATTGGCAGTTATCAGCTGCTGGGGGAATCTATCGATGATGCTGCCGGCGAGGCGTTCGACAAGACCGCCAAGCTGATGGGGCTGGACTACCCGGGGGGCCCGCTGCTCTCCCGTCTGGCCGAGAAGGGCACCACCGGACGCTTCCACTTTCCCCGCCCGATGACTGACCGTCCGGGGCTTGACATGAGTTTCTCCGGCCTCAAGACCTTCACAGCCAACACCATCGCCGCCAACGGTGATGATGAGCAGACCCGCGCCGATATCGCTCGGGCGTTTGAAGATGCGGTGGTCGATACCCTGGCCATCAAGTGTCGTCGTGCTTTGAAAGAGACCGGTCTTAAGCGTCTGGTGGTCGCCGGTGGCGTCAGTGCCAACCGTCATCTGCGCGCCCAGCTGGCCGAGCTGATGGAGAGCCTCAAGGGTGAGGTGTTCTATCCGCGCACCGAATATTGCACCGATAACGGCGCCATGATCGCTTACGCCGGTATGCAGCGCCTGAAAGCGGGCGTGTTCGAACCGCTGGCGGTCAAAGCCGTGCCGCGTTGGCCGCTGGATACCCTGGATCCGGTTTGATCCGACGGATCCCGCCTTCTGGCGCGGTGGTGAGTACCATGGTGGCCTACGGCTCCTGCAATCAGGCTGCGGCGGTTATAGCGCTGCTGGCACGCGGTTGCATTGGCTGCTGTCGCTGTGGTTGATCCATCCGGATAAGAGGTTGGGTCTCTTGCTGCCAGACAGCCAAGCACAGAGTAAGGAGATAAAAAAATCCCCGCCAACTGGCGGGGATTTTTGTTTGGTCATCGGCAAGCGATAGATTACAGCAGGATGCCGCCGAAGAAGAAGCCCAGCGCCACGGCGATGGCGATGGTGGCGGTGCCCGGTACGAAGAAGGGGTGGTTGAAGACTGCCTTACCGATACGGGTGGAGCCGGTGTCGTCCATCTCTACCGCGGCCAGCAGGGTTGGGTAGGTCGGCAGTACGAACAAGGCGCTCACGGCGGCGAAAGAGGCAATTGCAGTCAACGGGCTGACACCCAGCGCCAGTGCTGCAGGCATCAGGGCCTTGGTGGTAGCGCCTTGTGAATAGAGCAGCATAGCGGCAAAGAACAGCACCACGGCCAGCAGCCAGGAGTACTGGTTCAGCAGGTCGCCAGCGACCAGCTGGATAGTGTCCATGTTGCCTTTTACGAAGACGTTACCCAGCCAGGCCACACCTAGTACGCAGATACAGGCGGACATACCGGACTTGAAGGTCGGCATGTTGGTCACCTGGGTGGCGTCCAGTTTGCACACCAGGGTCATGATGGTGGCCGCGGCCAGCATGATGCCCATGATGGCGCCATCGCGAGGGATTGGCGGGTTGGTGATCAGGCCTACTTTACCTGAGATGGCGGTGGCATAAGCCATGACAGCAACGATGGCGGCGATGAAGATCCAGACCGACAGTTTGGCGTATGGCTTGATCTCAAGCTTGGTAGTACCACGTAGCTTGATTTGGCCCTTGGCTTTGCGCTCCAGATAGACCTCGTCCTGATCCAGCGGTTTGCCCAACATGTTGGCAATGAAGGCGCCCAGGATGCAGGCCAGGAAGGTTGAGGGAATGCAGATGGCCAGCAGGGTCAGGTAGTCAACACCAAACGGCTCGAGCATGCCGGAGAAGGCAACCACAGCGGCAGAGATCGGGGAGGCTGTGATGGCGACCTGGGAGGAGACCACCGCAATAGAGAGCGGACGGGACGGACGGATCCCCTGCTCTTTGGCCACTTCAGCGATCACCGGCAGGGTAGAGAAGGCGGTATGACCGGTACCGGCCAGCATGGTCATCAAATAGGTGACCACCGGGGCGGCGAAGGTGATGTATTTGGGGTTTTTGCGCAGTGCTTTTTCAGCAAGAAAGACTAGGTAATCCATCCCGCCTGCCAGTTGCATACAGGCGATGGCGCAGATGACGGACGCGATGATCATGATCACATCCCAAGGGATGTAACTGACCAGTTGATCGCTCGGGATGGGCATGCCCAGAACCCAGGTCAATACCAGTACCCCAAGACCCCCGGCAAAGCCGATGCCGATGCTGCCTATCCGGGCGCCCAGATAGATAGCGGCGAGCACGACAAGTAACTCGATTCCAATCATAGCGATAACTCCATTTTTTAGTTTTTTGGTTTTTATCTGGCGAAAAGCCAATTCCCGATCGGACTGGGGATAAAGACCAATCGGGAACTGACTTTATGGGCCGGGAAGCTCCCGGCCCATGCTCGCTTATACAGTGGCTTCGCGGGTGAAGCGCTTGGCCTTGTATTGCGGGTTCATCAGGTTCTCGATGGAGAGGATCTCGTCCAGCTGTTCGGCGCTCAGCAGGCCGCGATCCAGCACGACTTCGCGGACGTTCTTGCCGGTCTGGGCACAGATCTTGCCGACGATATCCCCTTCGTGGTGGCCGATGAAGGGGTTCAGGTAGGTCACGATACCGATGGAATTCAGCACGTGATTCATGCAAATTTCCGGGTTGGCGGTGATCCCTTCCACGCACTTCTCGCGCAGGGAGATACAGGCTTTTTCCATCAGGCTCAGGGATTCGAACATCGCCTGACCAATCACCGGCTCCATGACGTTCAGCTGCAGCTGACCGGCTTCGGCGGCGAAGGTGATGGTGATGTCGTTACCGAATACCTTGAAGCAGGATTGGTTGACCACTTCCGGGATAACCGGGTTGACCTTGGCTGGCATGATGGAGGAACCCGCCTGCATTTCCGGCAGGTTGATCTCTTTCAGTGCAGTGCGCGGGCCGGAGGAGAGCAGACGCAGGTCATTACAGATCTTGGACAGCTTCATGGCCAGACGCTTGATGGCGCCGTGCAGCATGACGTAGGCACCACAGTCGGAGGTGGCTTCAATCAGATCTTCTGCCGGCACATAGGCACGGCCGGTGATCTCGGCCAGACGTTTGATGGCCAGTGCAGAGTACTCGGGGGGGGTGTTCAGACCGGTACCGATGGCGGTGGCGCCCAGGTTCACTTCCAGCAGCAGCTCCTGGCAACGCTTGATGGACTTGATCTCTTCACGCAGGGTGACGGCGAAGGCGTGGAACTCCTGACCCAGGGTCATGGGCACGGCGTCCTGCAGCTGGGTGCGGCCCATCTTCAGGATCTTCTTGAACTCGGCAGCCTTGGCATCGAAAGCGGCGATCAGCGCTTCCAGGGCAAACAGGGTGGTGTCGGTGCTGTTCACCACGGCGACGCGGAAACCGGTGGGGTAGGCATCGTTGGTGGACTGGCACTTGTTGACGTGATCGTTCGGGTTGATGACTTCGTAGCGGCCTTTCTCCAGACCCATGATCTCCAGAGCGATGTTGGCCAGTACTTCATTGGTGTTCATGTTGACGGATGTGCCGGCACCGCCCTGGTAAACATCGACCGGGAACTGGTCGAAGCACTTGCCGGTGTTCAGCATCAGGTCGCAGGCTTCCACGATCTTGTCTGCAATTTCAGGACGAATGGTGCCCAGTTCGCCGTTGGCCAGCGCTGCAGCCTTTTTGGTCAGCACCATGCCGCGGACGAATTCCGGAACGTCAGAAATCTTCTGAGAGCTGATCTTGAAGTTCTCGACAGCGCGCAGGGTGTGCACGCCATAGTAGAGATTATTGGAAACTTCTTTGGTGCCCAGCAGGTCTTCTTCAATGCGGACGCTCTTGATGTCGCTCATTGTAATGCCTCAGAAATCAGATAAATGGAACAATCCTCACCGAGTGGTCGCGAGTTCCTTGCGCACAGCTCATCCTGAAGCACCACACATCGAGTGGGGCGGTTGGGAGAATGGCCTCCCGAAAAACTAATCAGCATACTACTCCAATTGAGGTATCAGTTATTAGAGCTGGATCACTAATTTTGAGAGATTTTTCAAATTACTTTGAGATATTGGAGAGTGTGTTGAATGAAATTTATCTGATTGATTTATTTCTTTTTTTTCTTGTTTACTGATCTTGTTGACTGTTGATGATACGGAGGAGGATGGTTGGGCAACTTGAATTAGAGAGCCACAGCCCCCACTTACCAAGCAGGAAAGTGGCGATGTTGCGGTAGAAAGATCGCCTTTACCCATCGTGTTATGGGGGTCATTTTTTATCAAAATTACTGGTGCTGGAGTGGATATGGGCAAGTTGTTTCTGTCGTTGCTGGGTCTGGTTGTACTGGAACTCACCGTGATGATCGAGGTCGGCTCGGTAATCGGGGCGCTGCCGACTGTCGGCTTGCTCATACTGACCGCGGTATTGGGCTCCTCGCTGGTGCGCAGTGAAGGGATCAAGACCCTGTTTAGCGCCCAGCAAAAGATGCAGATGGGCGAGATGCCGGGCCGCGAGGTGATGGGGGGCATGATGCTGGCGTTGGCCGGTTTGCTGCTGATTATCCCGGGTTTCGTGACCGACATTTTCGGTGTGCTGTTGCTGCAACCCTGGCTGCGCAACAAACTGGCTGACAAGCTGATCGGCAGCAGCCAGTTCCGGATGCAGATGGGCGGTTTCCAGCGTACTCAATCGCCGTTTGGCAACGCACCGTCCGATGATCATCTGGGGAACGCCAAGCAGGGCGGCACCACCATCGAAGGCGAATTTGAGCGCAAAGAGTGAGCGTAAAGAGTAATCGACGAGACGAAAACCCGAGGCGAGTGACTGAATCAGGGTTTGCCCTGATGGCACAAGGCCTCGAAGCGGTGTCGGGCATACCACCATGCGAGGGTGCCCGCCGCCAGATTGGCCAGCAAGATTCCCAGATAGATCCCCTGTTCTCCCCCCAGCTTTGCCCCCAGCCAGGCTCCTGGCAACAGAAAACCAAACAGTCGCAATCCATTGAACAAGAACGAGATACTGGATGCCCTCACGCCATTGAGTGCCGAGGCCAGCAGCATCACCATGCCCTGAAAGCCGTAACCGATCGGCACCAGATGTAGATAGAGAATGATGAGGCGAATGACTTGCGGATGATCGCTGAACTGATTGGCGATCTGCGGGGCGAGCAGCCAGGTCAGGCCATAAATGGCGAGCTGGAACAGCAGCGCAAACCTCATGCAGCTCTGCAGTGCAGCTTTGGCGCGGGCAGGATTACCGGCACCGCAGTTTTGCGAGATGAAAGGGGCCAGTACGGAGGCGAGGGCCATCATCACGATCAGCAGCAGTGCCTCGACCCGCGACGCGGCGCCGTAAGCGGCCACCACCTCGGTACCCAGTCCTGCAAAGATCGTCATCAGCACCGCATTGGCCAGGGGGTTGAGCATATTGGTAAAAGAGGCGGGGACGGCGACATGGAGCAGCGATCGCCAGTGGTATAGCAACCGGGCCCGCGGCGAGAGGCGCCACAGCAGCAACCCTTCCCGATGACGCAGGATATAGAGGCTGACCAGCATCGCCATCAGCCATGAGAGAGAGGTAGCGATGGCGGCCCCGCGGATCCCCCATTCGGGAAAGGGGCCTATGCCGAAGATCAACAGAGGATCCAGCACTCCGTTGACCAGCCCGGCTACCGCCATCACCAGACTGGGGGTTTTGGTATCGCCGGTCGCCCGGATGGCGGCATTGCCCACCATGGGCAGCACCAGCATGGGGACGGTGAGATACCAGATCAGCATGTAGTCATGGATGAGGGAGATAAGCTCGGCACTGGCGCCCAACAGGGTAAACAGAGGCTGGATGGTGAGAGCGCCCCCAGCGGAGAGCAGGGCCACCACGATCACCGCCAGAAACAGGCTGTCGGTGGCGAGATGGGCAGCCTCATCGTGTTTGCCCTGCCCCAGGGTGTGACCGATCACTGCTGACAATCCGGCGCCCAATCCCATCGCCAGCGAGGTAACCACAAAAGTGACGGGAAAGGTAAAACTGATGGCGGCCAGTGCTTCGGTGCCCAGCATACCGATAAAAAAGGTATCGACCAGATTGAAGGCCTGAATGGCGATGATGCCGAAGATCATGGGGCCCGTCATCTGGCGCAGTACGACCGAGATGGGGGCTGTCAGCATGGGGTTGGTGCGGGTCAAGGGCTCGTCTCTACAGCTGGCTTTGCAGGTTCTGGCATGGCAACCGGGCGGCTTGAACCGACCTTGCACCAGGGGGCGGACATGGCTGAACCATCGAAGAAGTTTATAGTACGTGAAAAATTTTTTTTTGTATTTGCCCTTGAAGGGTTAGCAACTCTGCCCCACATCAGGGACATATCTAATTTGGCCTGGAACGGCCATTCCTCAAAGCAACAATGAGACTCATTTTGGGAGAGTTATCGATGAAAATTCGTCCACTGCACGACCGCGTCATCATCAAGCGCATCGAAGCTGAAGCCAAATCTGCCGGCGGTATCGTCTTGACTGGTACTGCGGCCCAGAAGTCCACCCGTGGTGAAGTGCTTGCCGTAGGGACTGGTCGCATCCTGGATAATGGCGATGTGAAAGCGCTGGCCGTGAAGGTTGGTGACAAGGTTATCTTCAACGAAGGCTACGGTGTGAAGACCGAGAAGCTGGATGGTCAGGATGTCCTGATCCTCTCCGAAACCGACATCCTGGCGATTGTCGAAGAGTAATCCATCCTCCTTTTCCCCGAATTGATTTAAGGACTGAAGAAAAATGGCAGCTAAAGACGTTAAGTTTGGTAACGAAGCCCGCATCAAGATGCTGGAAGGCGTAAACATCCTGGCTGATGCCGTCAAGGTGACTCTGGGCCCGAAAGGCCGCAACGTGGTGCTGGACAAGTCCTTCGGCGCCCCGACCATCACTAAAGATGGTGTTTCTGTTGCGCGCGAAATCGAGCTGGAAGACAAGTTCCAGAACATGGGCGCCCAGATGGTCAAGGAAGTGGCTTCCAAGGCGAACGATGCCGCCGGTGACGGTACCACTACTGCAACCGTTCTGGCTCAGGCTATCGTCAACGAAGGTCTGAAAGCCGTTGCCGCCGGTATGAACCCGATGGATCTGAAGCGTGGTATCGACAAAGCCGTTGTGGCTGCTGTTGCCGAGCTGCAGGCGCTGTCCCAGCCGTGTGCTGACAGCAATGCCATCGCTCAGGTGGGCACCATCTCCGCCAACTCCGACGAGAAAGTGGGCAAGCTGATTGCCGAAGCCATGGACAAAGTGGGTCGCGATGGCGTCATCACCGTTGAAGATGGTCAGGGTCTGGAAGATGAGCTGGCAGTTGTTGAAGGTATGCAGTTCGACCGCGGCTACCTATCTCCGTACTTCATCAACAAACAGGAAACCGGTTCTGTCGAGCTGGACGACCCGTTCATCCTGCTGGTTGACAAGAAAGTCTCCAACATCCGCGAAATGCTGCCGGTGCTGGAAGGTGTTGCCAAAGCGGGCAAACCGCTGCTGATCGTTGCCGAAGACGTAGAGGGCGAAGCCCTGGCTACTCTGGTGGTCAACACCATGCGCGGTATCGTGAAAGTGGCTGCCGTCAAGGCGCCGGGCTTCGGTGACCGTCGCAAAGCCATGCTGCAGGATATCGCCGTACTGACTGGTGGTACTGTCATCTCTGAAGAAGTTGGCATGGAGTTGGAAAAAGCGACGCTGGAAGATCTGGGTCGTGCCAAGCGCATCGTCATCACTAAAGAGAACACCACCATCATCGATGGCGTGGGCGATGCCGGTGTGATCGAAGGCCGTGTTGCCCAGATCCGTCAGCAGATCGAAGAGACCTCTTCCGATTACGACCGTGAGAAGCTGCAAGAGCGCGTAGCCAAGCTGGCTGGCGGTGTTGCCGTGATCAAGGTTGGTGCTGCCACCGAAGTCGAGATGAAAGAGAAGAAAGCCCGCGTGGAAGATGCCCTGCACGCTACCCGCGCCGCTGTTGAAGAAGGTGTGGTTGCCGGTGGTGGTGTAGCGCTGGTGCGCGTAGCTGCCAAGCTGACTGGCCTGCGTGGTGATAACGAAGACCAGAACGTCGGTATCAAGGTTGCACTGCGCGCCATGGAAGCCCCGCTGCGTCAAATCGTCATCAACGCTGGTGAAGAAGCCTCTGTCATTGCCAACGCAGTGAAGAACGGTGAAGGCAACTTCGGTTACAACGCTTACAGCGAACAGTATGGCGACATGCTGGCCATGGGTATCCTGGATCCGACCAAGGTAACCCGTTCTGCCCTGCAGTTTGCCTCTTCCATCGCCGGTCTGATGATCACCACCGAGTGCATGGTCACCGAACTGCCGAAGAAAGATACCCCTGCCATGCCTGACATGGGCGGCATGGGCGGCATGGGCATGATGTAATCATCCCCCTTGCTCTAGTTGACAAACGGCTCGCCCAAGGCGAGCCGTTTTTTTATATCTGACTAAACTGAGTCTGTTGAGACAGCAAATTTGGGGGTGCTATGAAGATGTTTGGTTGGCTGACGCTACTGTGTTCATTGGTCATCATGCCGGTAATGGCTGCTGAGGCGCTGACTGGGCCGGTGATCCTGAAAGTGGGTGGCAACATCAGGTCGGCAGACGAAGTTGATGGCAAGGTGTTGTTTGATCTGGCCAAACTGCAGGCTCTGCCGCAACATGAGATAGTGACCGGCAACCCGTGGGTGGATAAGCCGCACACCTACAGAGGCCCAAAACTGGCCGATGTATTGGCTGCCGTCGGCGCGGATGGCAAGACCATTACGTTGACGGCGCTGAACAGTTTCCAGATCCACATTGAATGGGACAAGGTTGCCAAATACGACCCTATCCTTGCCTGGCAAGACAATGGCGTCGTCATGAGGGTGCGCGACAAGGGACCAATCTGGTTTATGCTG
Organism: Aeromonas sp.; assembly: GCF_050633025.1. Classification (GTDB taxonomy): domain Bacteria; phylum Pseudomonadota; class Gammaproteobacteria; order Enterobacterales; family Aeromonadaceae; genus Aeromonas. The sequence continues at coordinate 2,250 of NZ_JBODRQ010000041.1, read as the reverse complement.
CCTCTAGATCAATATCCGGAATTGAAGCGCTCTGAATATACCGACATGATGATCTGGCAGCTGGATTTGATAGACATTCAACACTGATAAAATGTCACGGGAGCATGGGGTGAAAGAAAAGACCAGGGCGTGGCCACTGCTCGTCATTCTGTATGTATCCATCCTGTCGTTTACCGGGAGCACCCTCTATTGCCTGATGCAGATCCAGAATGCGACCAGAGCGATGGAGAAATACACCTATGATGTCTCCTGGGCGTTGATGCAGTTGCAGTTGGAGCTCGGGCGTTTCCTCAATGCGGTAGAGGTCTATCACTATGGCGGCATTGATCATGACACTTTGATGCTGCGTTATGACATCCTCTGGAGCAGAACACCCATCCTGTTGAGTGGTCAGCTGCGCAAAAGCATGCAGGACAAGCAGAAAACCTTGCGTCTGGTACAGCTGATTGAAACCAGTATTCGCCAAATAGAGCCCGAGATCACCCAGTTGCAGAGCGGTGCATCCGATTATCAGCAGATCATGATGCGCCTCGCCCCGCTGCAAGAGCCGCTCTCCTACTCCCTTGCCTCCGTTATGCAGAAGAACATCAACATCTATTCCGAGAACGATCGCTATTTTGGTCAGCTGCGTAATGCCCTGCTGTTGATGGTCTCCGGTCTGGTTGTCTCGGTGCTGCTGCTCAGCATGCTGCTTATATATGAAGGGCGCCGTCATTTCAGAGTGGCCAGACGGGATCCGCTGACCGGGTTGTCCAATCGGGTTGCCTTGCTGGAGCGGATGGAGGTATACGCCACTCAAGAAGTACCGTTCGGACTGGTGCTGGTCGATATCAACGACTTCAGGGATATCAACAGCAAGTTTGGCTATGACACCGGTGATTATCTGCTTTGTGAGTTTGCCACCCGGATCCGAGTGCTCTGCGAAGAGGGAGAGTGGAGCGGACGTCTGGGGGGGGATCAATTTGCCATTATCCAGCGTGGCAGCAGCGATCTGCGTCAGGTCAGGGAGCTGGTAGCACGACTGCTGCATGCGCTGAAGCAAGATATCGTCTATGACAACTATCCCTTCCGGCTTGAAGTCGGGATCGGGATTGCCTTCTATCCGATGGACAGCGACAAGACTCAGGAGCTGTTGAGTCGTGCGGAACAAGCCCTGTTCCATAGTCGCAAGACCCATGTCCCCTATGTGATTTACGATAACTCCCTGCTCAACGAGACGGCGCGGCGCAAGCATTTGGCGTCGGAAATGATCATGGCGCTGGAACACAATGCGCTGGAACTCTATTACCAACCCATCGTCAATCTCGAGAGTGGCCGCTGTGAAGCTGTCGAGGCTCTGCTGCGTTGGCGGCATCCAGAGCTCGGTTTCATTCCGCCAAACGAAGTGATTATGGTGGCTGAGGAGTTCCAGCTTGCCGAACGGGTTGGGAGCTGGGTGCTGAACACAGCTTGCGAGCAGCTCTATCAGTGGCACCAGCTTGGTATGGTTGATCTGCAAATGTGTGTGAATATCTCGCCAGGCATGTACCAGCGTAATTTGCTCAAATTGGTGGCCAAGGCATTGATGGAGCACCACCTGCCTGCCCGTAGCCTGGTCTTGGAGGTCACGGAAGATACCACCATGCGCGAAGTGAAAAACTCGCTGCAACTGATGCAGGATCTCAATCAGCAGGGGGTACAGCTGGCATTAGACGATTTTGGGACTGGTTATTCATCTTTGAGTTATCTGCAAAAGTTACCGGTCAGCAAGGTGAAGATCGACCGTTCATTTATACAGGGTATTGACACCTCAATGGAGGCATCCGAACTGGTCGCCAATATTTGCCGGATGGGGTCGATGCTGGGCAAGAGTCTGGTGTGTGAAGGGATTGAGACACAGGCCCAGTTGGATGTGCTGCGATCCCTGACCGATATCCACCTCTATGGTCAGGGATATCTGTTCAGCCGGCCAGAACAGGCAGAGAAAATCTATCAAACCTTGCTAGAGATGGAGGGGCTTTGGCTGGCGCGTCAGCAATCCAAAATGGCCAGCATAAGTTGTTGATGGGGACACTTGGCTGTCATCCGCCCCCAGAATACGTGACGCAGTTTATTTTTTCCTCGCATTGTTTGTTGTTTGAACAGTTGTGCTGTTTTATCAAAAAAACATGTGATTTATCCTTGCCAGAACAAATTCACTCCCTATAATGCGCCTTCATCGACAGGGCAAGCGGCAACGCAAACCACCTCGTCGATAACCTCGAAAAGCCT
>NZ_JBODRQ010000040.1:0-27081 GCF_050633025.1 Aeromonas sp. | reverse complement strand
ATATTAAACTTATCTTGGATAATAACTCTTAGTTCTGATGGTATAATACAAGAAACAACTAGCATGCCTTTCTGGACTTGCGCAGAAGCACCATTTATAGCTAGCCGACTAGCTGCTGCATCAATAAGCGAGTATTGAGCTCGAGCAGTACGATAAAATTTTACTTCAATAGCCCAGTCTTCATTTTTATAGCGAGCTAACAAGTCAAAACCATTATCTCCCCTAACATCATTTTTTATAGCTATAAAATCATTTTCTTCTAAAATCTTTACAACTAGCTGTTCAAATAATTGCCACGTTCTTGTTGGTCGAATCATATGCTAAATATAACCTGTTTTAATTTTACTCTGGCGTTAAAAAATTGTGTGTGACAGCCAGTAACCCTAATCACTCTGTAAGCTAGTCACAGTCTGCTGTTCTGAGTTGAGGAGTACTTTGTGCTTCTGTATGGAAAAAACTCAACGGAGCTGGTTGCCAACTGAAGCATGCTATCCAATCGGGTAGGGGGTAAAAAGAGCAATCGGCGCATAATCTGTCCGAGATCAATAAATTAGTCATTTATTGGTTGTTGTTTTTTCGCTTGAGCTGAAAGGGCAGGGTGATAGCCTTTGTCAGCCGGTGTCGAGCTCGTCACTTTTGTCGTGTCGATCACACTTCCCACCCCGTCGTCACCCTCGTCGGGGGCGGCAAGTAGCACGAATTCCTTTCTGATTACTCCTTTATTTTCAGTTGCTTGTGATTTTTTATCGCACCCTTGGCCCGTTTTGGTCTGATAAATGCTTTGTAGGGGCTGGCCGCCTCTTTGCCTGTCGGCGGGCGGCCCGGTGTAACGAACCATTTAGGATCCCTCTCTATGAACAGCTTCGTGATTGCAGATCCCAGTCTCTGTATTGGGTGTCGTACCTGTGAGGTGGCCTGCGCCGTTTCACACCAGTCAGGGTCTTGCAGCGGGACCCTTGAGCGGGAGGGCGGCCTGCATCTTGCCATCGAGGATGGACATCTGGTCTCCAAGGACAGCTACTTTCAGCCGCGCCTGAAGGTGATCGTGGGCAGCAAGGTGACCACGCCGGTGCTCTGTCGCCAGTGTGAAGACAAGCCGTGCGCCATGGCCTGCCCGAACAATGCCATCGTCAGTGAGGATGGCTGCGTCAAGGTGTTGCAGGAGCGCTGCATCGGCTGCAAGTCCTGCGTGGTGGCCTGTCCTTACGGCGCCATGGCGGTGGTGCTCAAAGAGGTGGCACCCGCTGCCGATTCGCTCTTCAAGCGTCCGCAGACCAAGGCGCAGGCGCTCAAGTGCGATCTCTGCCGTCACCGCGAGGCGGGCCCGGCCTGTGTCGAGGTGTGTCCGACCCAGGCGCTGCGGCTGGTCACGCCGGAGCATCTTGAAAACCTGAACCGGCAGAAGCAGCTGGCCAGTGCCGAGGCACTGCTGGCGATGCCGGCGCGGGTGTGAGCGGGCTTGCCGAGCCGTTTTTCGTTAACAAACAAGAGTGTGAGTCATGAAAAAAGTCATTACCGTGTGCCCCTATTGCGGCACCGGTTGCAAAATCAACCTGCTGGTTGAAAACGACAAGGTGGTGGGGGCCGAAGGCGCCAACGGCCGGACCAACGAGGGGCAGCTCTGCCTCAAGGGCTATTACGGTTGGGATTTTTTGAACGACACCAACCTGCTGACCCCCCGTCTCAAGAGCCCGATGATCCGCCGCGAGCGCGGTGGCAAGCTCGAGGCAGTCTCCTGGGATGAAGCGATCGCGTTCGCCAGCAGCCGTCTCTCTGCCATCAAGGCGAAATATGGCCCGGACGCCATCATGACCACTGGCTCTGCCCGTGGCCCGGGCAATGAAGCCAACTATGTGATGCAGAAATTTGCCCGTGCGGTGATTGGGACGAACAACGTCGACCACTGCGCGAGGGTGTGACACGCACCCTCAGTCTCCGGTCTGGAGACAACTGTAGGCAACGGCGCCATGAGCAACGCCATTCCCGAAATTCAAGAGACCAAGTGCCTGCTGGTGTTTGGTTACAACGCTGCTGACTCTCACCCCATCGTCGCTCGCCATATCCTCAAGGCGAAGGCAAACGGGGCCAAGGTGATTGTGTGTGATCCCCGCATGGTGGAGACCGCCCGCATCGCGGATCAGTGGCTGCCGCTCAAAAACGGTTCCAACATGGCGCTGGTTAACGCCTTCGCCAACGTGTTGATTAACGAAGGGCTCTACAACAAGGCCTTTGTCGCCAACTACACCGAAGGGTTCGAGACCTTCAAGGCGACGGTGGCCAAGTACACCCCGGAATATGTCGAGGGGATCACCGGCCTGAAAGCCGCCGATATCCGCGCCGCCATTCGCACCTACGCCGAGTCGCCTGCGTCCATGATCCTGTGGGGCATGGGGGTGACCCAGTACGGTCAGGCGGTGGACGTGGTCAAGGGGCTGGCGGGTCTGGCGCTGCTGACCGGCAACTTCGGTCGCCGCGGTACCGGTTGCGGGCCGGTGCGCGGTCAGAACAACGTGCAGGGCACCTGTGACATGGGGATGCTGCCCCACCAGTTCCCGGGTTATCAGCCGGTGAGCGACCCCGAGATCAGCGCCAAGTTCGCCAAGGCGTGGGGTGTGGAATCCCTCTCTCAAAAGCCCGGCTATCGTCTGACCGAGCTTGGCCACAAGGTGGAGGAGGGTAAGTGCAAAGCCTTCTACATCTTCGGTGAAGATCCGGCCCAGACCGAAGCTGACTTGGGTCAGTTCCGCCGCACTCTGGCGGGGATGGAGCTGGTGATCGTGCAGGATATCTTCATGACCCAGACCGCCGAGATGGCCGACGTCATTCTGCCCGCCACCAGCTGGGGCGAGCACGAGGGGGTCTACAGCTCGGCGGATCGCGGCTTCCAGCGCTTCTACAAGGCGGTCACTCCCCCTGAGAACGTGAAACCGGACTGGGCGATCTTCTCGCTGATGGCGACCGCCATGGGTTATCCCATGGAGTACCACAACACCGAAGAGATCTGGGACGAGATGCGTGCGCTCTGCCCGCTCTATGCCGGGGTCAGCTACGACAAGATGGCCGATCTCAAGAGCGTGCAGTGGCCCTGCCCGACCGAGGATCACCCGGGCACCAGCACTCTGTTCGAGGGGAATGTGTTCACCACCCCGAGCGGCAAGGGTCAGCTGATTGCCTCCGAGTGGCGACCGCCGCGGGAGCAGCCCTGTGCCGAGTACCCGCTGGTGCTCTCCACCGTGCGCGAGGTGGGTCACTACTCCTGCCGCTCCATGACCGGCAACTGCTCGGCGCTGCAAACCCTGGCCGATGAGCCGGGCTATGTGCAGATCCACCCGAGTGATGCCAAAAAGCTCGGGGTGAAGGATCAGGCGCTGGTCTGGATCTCGTCGCGCCGTGGCAAGGTGATCACCCGGGCCAACTACAACGAGCGGGTCAACGCCGGGGTGGTCTACATGACCTACCAGTGGTGGATCGGGGCCTGCAACGAGCTGACCATCGAGCACCTTGATCCGGTCTCCTACACCCCCGAGTACAAGTACTGTGCGGTGAAGATCGAGCGCATCGAGGATCAGCCAGCGACGGAAGTGTACGTCCAGACTGAATACAGCGCGCTCAAGGCGAAATTGCGCAGCGCAGCCAAAGGCTGAACGCCCTAAAAACGAGGTTCTGCACAAATAAGGGAACCCGACTCGGATTTATCGAGTCGGGCACCCTTGTATTACCCAAAAACAGGGGATAAATGATGCAACATGAAATTGGTCGCTTATTCGGGCTTTGCTATATTGGCACCTATCTGGCGGCGATATTGCTGGGAATAGGTTGCTATATTTGGCGCGACGAGATGATATTTCTGCTCGGCTTCGGTTTTTTCGGCTGTTTTATGGCGGCGCGGCTTGCCATGAGCAGCGTATTTTCTGCCTTGAGTATTTCCAGTGCCTGGCTGATCGGGTTTATCTCCACCACCTTGATCAACGGCCTGCTGCTGGGGATGATTACCCTGCTGATCTACCTCACTCACCAGAGCGTCACCGCCGAGCTTGCCGACAACGCCAGCTGGCTGCTGATGGCCTTTCAGAGCCTGTCGGCCCTCTTTATCTTCGGTGGCCTGAAGTGCTGCCACAGCCGGATCATCACCTCATAAATTGCCGATGAATGGGCAGCAAACGCCATCTTGAATCCCGCAGCCAGGGAAGAGGAGAGGCAGATCTGACAGCTGACGGCGGCCCACTTCTCGGGCGCCTTAATTAAGATCAAGAACTGATGAAATAACCGGTTAAATATGGCAATTAGATATATTAAATCGGATTGTAATGAAATTTGAGCTCATCTATGATGAGTCGCCATTCCAATATATCCCCCGATAACGATGTTACTTTTTGTTGTCGTTCGTTAATAAAAACCCTGGAATTGCAACATGCGACAATTTTCGTCACCGCTTTTCTTATTGGCAGCCGCTTTACGGGCTGCGGCTATTTATTTTGGTGACGGGTGCTTGTCGTGATGCGATGGCATGGACAGCCTGACTGGTGACTAAATCGATATAACGTGAGGCCGCAATGCTAAATGTGAGTGCCATCCCCTTGGACGAGATCTCTCCTATCTGGGACGACGGTTTCCTCCTGCTCTCCAAATCCCTCCTGTCGGCCGTGACGCTCGATGATTTTATCCACAAACTCAACAAGATAGATGCCAGCTTCGGCGGTGTGACCCGGGTCAACCTGATCCTCAACATGGGTGCGGACGAGGAGGCCATCTTCTACTTCATGGGACATTCCGGCCCAAAGCATCTGGTCTGCCCCAAGGCAGAGCTGCACCTCTCCCCCCGTCCCACTAAAGAAACCCCGGAACAGGCCATCATTCTCGCTGCCGCTCGCTTTGAGAATCGCTGCCCGGCCCTGGATCGCGAAGGGGTCTACGGGGTGCTGCGCTCTTACTGCCAGCTCCCTATCACCACCGCCCGCAGCCACTTGGGTGGAGTCGAGTTTATCAACACCCAGCTCGACAGCTTCACCATGGAGACGCTCGCCAAGCTGACCCAACTGGCGGCCATTATCGCCATTGCGCTGGAGAATGTGCTCGACAAGGAGCGCACTCTGGAGCAGGCCAACTCCCTGCGCCTTGAGCGCGACAGCTGCAAAATTCTGGTGGATGTGACCAATGCGGTGATCAAACTGGTGCGCATCGCCGAGCTGCCCAAGAGCCTGTTTGCCATCCTGCATCACCATTTCGCCATCAGCAGTCTGTGTCTGGCGGAGTACAACGCTACTTCCGACAGCTTCAAGAGCTATCTGGTTAATCAGCACCAGAGCGAGCAGCCGGGCATCATCGATCACTCCTGTTTCGAGCAGAAGTGTCTGCAGGGGGCCCTTGGTCACAGCGAGCCGTTTTTCGTCTATCGCGAGCACGGCCACGGTTGCAGTAATCGCTGCCGGTTTACCTCCCAGATCCTGCCCCCCGAGGCCGACAGCTCCTGCATTTTGCCGCTGCGCTATCGGGGCAACCTGCTGGGGGTGTTGATCCTCTCGCACCCCAATGCCGATTTCTTTGCCGATATCGATATCTCCCTGCTGGAGCAGGTGGCGGCGCGCACGGCGATTGCCATGAACAACGTGCAGGCGCAGCAGGAGATCTCCAACACCAACGGCGCTAAAGAGAAGACTATTCGCATCAACGAGCCGCAGATGCAGGGGGAGTTCCCCCACATCATCTATCAGAGCGCGGTGATGGAGAGCGTGCTGGAGAAGGTGCGGCTGGTGGCCGAGAGCGACAGTACCGTGTTGATCCTCGGCGAGACCGGCACCGGCAAGGAGCTGATCGCCCAGGCGATTCACGCCCTGAGTGCCCGCCACGACCACGAGATGGTGAAGGTGAACTGCGCCGCCATCCCCACCGGCCTTATCGAAAGCGATCTCTTTGGCCACGAAAAGGGGGCCTTTACCGGCGCCCTGACCCAGCGGATCGGCCGCTTCGAGCGGGCCCACAAGGGCACCCTGTTCCTCGACGAAGTGGGGGATATGCCGCTGGACTTGCAGCCGAAACTCTTGCGGGTATTGCAGGAGCACGAGCTGGAGCGGGTGGGCAACAGCAACCCCATCGCAGTGGATGTGCGGCTGGTGGCCGCCACCAACTGCGATCTGCTCTCCATGGTCAAGAACAAGCGTTTCAGAAGCGATCTCTACTATCGCCTCAATGTCTTTCCCATCGAGCTGCCGCCGCTGCGGGAGCGGCGCGAGGACATTCCGCTGCTGGTCAATTTCTTTATCAAGAAGATCGCCAAGCGGATGCGCCGCACCATCACCTCGATCCCCGCCGATGCGATGAAGATGCTGGTGTCACTGCCCTGGTACGGCAATATCCGCGAGCTGGAGAACGTCATCGAGCGCGCCGTGGTGATGACCCGCGGCCATGTGCTCAACCTCTCGCCGGACGAATTGATGCCGCTCAAGGGCTACCACAAGATTGAGACTCTGGTTTATGACGAGCCCGCCACGCCGCTCTTTGCCGAGGCAGTGCCGACCGATGAGCGCGAGGCGATCATCGCCGCCCTGCGTGACTGCAACGGCATCGTCGCAGGTGACAGGGGGGCGGCCAACCGCCTCGGCATGAAGCGCACCACCTTGCTTTCGAAAATGAAGCGGCTCGGCATTTCGGCCAGAGATCCCGAGATCATTGACGGGGTCGCCCCATGAGAGAGGCCATAGAGCTTGAGGCGCGGAGTGAGCGGAGCGAGCAGAAACAGAACGAACAGTGCGAGCAGAGAGAACAAAGAGGGCTGAGCGAACAGAACGAGCTGGCCCGCTGCGCCATCCACCGCGAGGTGGTGCACTACCGCGCCGATGAACTGACCTGCGACAGCGAAATGGCGCTCCCCTCCGAGACGCCGGTGGCGCTGGTCTACAACGGCATCGCTCACAGCGTGATGATGTGCTCGGCCTCCGATCTGGAGGATTTCGCCATCGGGTTTTCGCTATCCGAGGGGATCATCGACAGCCTGCTCGATATCCACGACATCGAGCAGATTGATGGCTGTCAGGGGATTGAGCTGCATATCACCTTGGCCAACCGCTGCGTCCATCGCCTCAAAGAGAAGCGGCGCACCCTGGCGGGCCGTACCGGTTGCGGCATCTGCGGCAGCGAGAGTCTGGAGCAGGTGATCCGCACCCAGCCAAGCTTGCCTGACAGTCAGCGTCTGGCGGTGGGCCATATCGACAAGGTGCTGAGCGCGCTGCGCCCGCTCCAGCTATTGGGTCAGCGCACCGGCGCCACTCATGCGGCTGTGCATCTGGATGGTGAGGGCAATATTCTCGCCATTCGTGAGGATGTGGGGCGTCATATTGCGCTGGATAAGCTGGTGGGTCACTTGTGCCGCACGGGTCGCCGTGATGGTGCCATTCTGGTAACCAGCCGTGCCAGTTTCGAGATGGTGCAAAAGTGCGCCAGCGCCGGGGTCGAGATCTTGCTCGCTCTCTCTGCCGCCACAGAGCTTGCGGTCCAGCGGGCCGAGCAGACCGGGCTGACGCTGGTGGGCTTTTGCCGCCCCGGGCGGGCCGAGATCTACAGCGCCTGCCAGCGCATTCTGCTTTAAGTGACAGCAAAAGTGAGAGCCTGCTAAAGGCTGCTAGTCCTGAAATAGGTTTACACATTTTCAACTAGCATTTCTCTACTCAGAACCCCCTATGTACCGCATCGGGGGTTCTGTATTTCAACGCATGATGCGGCCGCTCGCTATCAGCTGCTGTTGGGATTGGACAAGGGCGGCTATATCGGCTTGGCGGCTCTTGTTGAGGTAGAGATAGACCTCGATATCGGAGACCCGTTTCCATGGCGCGGCAAGGGGGGATTGATTGGTGGGCAGCAGCCGGATCACCCAGTCGGTTCTGCCGCGCTGGAGCAGGGCGAGACCCTGCTTCTCATCGTTGAACCAGACGATGCGCCGACTGTCGAGATAGCGGCTGCACCACTGAATGCCGCGCAGGCAGCCAACCCGCTCCTGACTGGCGGGTGGCCTGCTGGCGTCCTGCTTGCTCTGGGCATAGATGGTCACTTCGCCAATCGCCGTACCGACCGGGATAATATGCGGATGGGTCTACTCAAAGCCCTTGATCCGGGCGATATCGCCAGCGATGGTGCTATCGGAATCAAGCAGCTTTTTGCAGCGGGTGCTGGTACAGGGGATAAAGGTAAAATCGACCCTGGCTTTGCCAAACCACTCCTCATAGGAGGGGCGCAGCATGGGGATATATTCCACGGGCGCCGCCAGCGTCAGGGGCGCGCTCTGGGCCATCGGGTTCAGGCAAAACAGCAGCCACCAGTCAGCCCCCTTCATACCTTGCTCTCCACTCCATTGCATATGGAAAAAGCGTAGCTGAAACGTCTTTTATCCCTCTTGTGCGAGGAGGGAATGGGCAGAATCATGGCAGCGTTGATAGCACAAAGCCCCGCCAATCTGATTGGCGGGGCTTTGCTATTTGGGGCATTCAGTATCGGGGATTACAGCGCGGGCAGCAGCCCCATGCTGACGCTGATCTGGACGCCAACAATCAGCCCCCCCATGGCGGCGGCCACTCCAAGCGCCACCACGCCACCCGGGGCGCGGTAGTGGTGGGCAGGCGACTGTTTGCGGCTCTGCCACACCAGCGCCACCGGCAGCAGTACCGCGAGGATCGCCAGCGCAATGGCGGCGTAGCCCAGCGCCATGATAAAGCCCTGCGGGAAGTAGAGGGCAAACAGCAATGGCGGCACGAAGGTGATAAGACCTGTCTGAGTGCGGCCCTGCCAGTTATCCTTGCGATGGGTCGCCTTGGCCATAAAGTCGAACAGCCCCAGCGTTACCCCGAGGAAGGAGGTGGCGAGTGCCAGATCGGCAAACAGGTGCATCGCCTGATTAAACGCAGGCCAGCTCACCAGCTTGCCGACGTTGGCCAGCAGGCTGTCCAGCGCGCCGCCGGTTTGCAGCAGGGCTTGCTGGCCGAGCAGACCGAGGATCGCCACCTGCCACAGCACGTAGAGGATCAGCGGCAGGGCTGAGCCCCAGACAAAGACCCGACGCAACTGCTTGGGGCAGTCACCGAGGTAAAGCATCACACTCGGAATGGAGCCGTGAAAGCCGAACGAGGTGAAGATGACCGGCAGGCCCGCCAGCAACAGGCCCTGACCCAGCGGCATCGAGAGCAGATGCTGACCTTCGGTGCGGGGCAGCAGCAACGCCAGCACCACCACCATAATCACCAGTTTGACGGTGAACATCAGCCGGTTGAGGTAATCCACCGAGCGGGTGCCGACACAGACCATGCCGCCAAACAGCAGAGTAAAGGCCCAGGCGGCCTGCTCCTGGCTGAGGGTCATGCCCGCATCGGCCAGCGCCTGTGCCAGCAGGCTGCTGCCGCCGCTGATGTAAGCGGAGGCCAGCGAGTAGAACAACATCAGGATACAGAAGGAGGCGATGCGCTTGCCCCAGGGGCCGAGCAAATGATCCGCCAGCTGGTGCAGGTACCACTTGCCGGTGTTGAGGCTTGCTTCTACTTGCAGCATGGCGGTGAAGGCCATCAGGGCCCACAGGCCGACCATCAGCAGCAGGGTGGCGGGGCCGCCGAGGGAGGAGGAGGCCAGCGGCAGGGCCAGCATACCGGCGCCTATGGTGGTGCCGGCAATCAACAGGGTACAACCCAGGGTTTTGGTATTCATGTTATCCATCCGAACGTAGCGGTGTCAGTGCAAACAGGCGATGTCAGCAGTGACGTCAACAAGAGGGGGCAATTGGCGTTATCAGAAGGTGCCTCCGGTGATAGGGCCGGAGGCTAGCAATATCGGAACGGGAACATCTGTACCTAAAACCTGTCACTTGTAAAAGATGGTTGCCACGTTAGCGGATCAAAATAGCGGAAACAACCCCTTTTATACGGATCTTGTGCTGGCTTGCGGCAAAAAGTGGAAATAAATGATGACAGTGATGGCTAATTGCAGAAAAAAGCACCGAAAAATGACTGGCAGGGGCTCATTGATACAGGTCAGCCAAGTGGCAGCAGCACGGATAGGGGCGCGGGGAGGGGGTTGTATTGACGTTGGCGTGGCGTTGAGAGGCAAAAGAGTTGTGGAGGTCGGTTGCTTAGTCGGTCAAACGGGTGGAGAAAACAAAGCGGGCGGGTAGGGTTGTGGGGAAAAACAATAAGGCTGCCGATGCAGGCAGCCTTATTGGCATCTGTTCGCTTTACCCACCCATTGACAGCAAATCGGGTCTGCTTCGGTCAGGTTAGCGGCGGCGCTTGAGGGTGCGGCTCACATAGTGCAGCCCGCTTTGGTAGTTGCCGTTCACCGCCTTGAGCGCCAGATCCAGCGCCTGGCTCGCCAGCGCATCGTGCTGCTGGGGCAGGGAGTTGATGCCAAAGGGGAGGAAGTCAAGCAGGCGATCGTCCCCGAAGGTAGCCATGGCGAGCTGGCTCATGTCGATCTCTTGCTCCAACAGGTAGTCGAGTACCCCCTCCATCAGGATATAGGAGGTGGTGATCAGCGCTTCGGGCAGCTGACCCAGCTGCTGGTGCAGATCTTTGATCAGGCGATACCCCTCAAGGCGGGAGAAGTGATCCCCCTCGCACAGATGGCGAGCAGTGCTGTGACTGGCGACCGCCTGCTCGAAACCCGCTTTGCGCTCCTGACTGATCGTGAGTGCTGGCAGCGCTGTGATCAAGGCGATATGGCGCAGAGTCGAGGTGAGCAGGGAGCTGGTGAGATCAAAGCTCGCTTTCTCGTTTTCACTGGCGACGGTGACGAACTTGTCGGCTGCCATCGCCCGGTCGATGGCGAGGATCTGGCTGCCTTGCGCCTGCAATTTGCCGTAGAAGGGGTCGTCCGGCGGCAGGCAACTGGCCACCAACAGGGCGTCCACATGGCGGCTCACCAGCATCTGGGCCAGATCTTTTTCTGTGGCGGGCTCATCTTCCGAGCAGACGATCAGCAGCTGATAGCCCTGCGCCCGGGCTCCCTGTTCCAGCCGTTTGGCCAGCTTGGCGTAACTGGCGTTCTCAAGGTCGGGCAGGATAAAGCCGAGGGTCTTGGTCTGGCCGCCACGCAGGGAGGCGGCGCGGCTGTCCGGCTGGTAATTATGGGCGGTGACCACGGCCATCACCTTGTCGCGGGTGGCCTGACTGATGCGGTATTGGTCGGCCTTGCCGTTGATCACATAGCTTGCCGTGGTGCGCGAGACACCGGCGAGGGCGGCGATTTCATCCAGTTTCATCATATTGGCTCTGTTTGAGTTGCTAGGCCCACGGGCACTGCCTGGTAAGGGCACCGAAAAGTGTGCGCGGGATCATATCATTGAAAACCGCTCTTTGTGGGTACTTGATCAATTCGCTGAAACGATTCAGTCTGAGTGTAAGTGAAACGATTCAGCCTGTCAGCAACGAAGAGACCCAGTGGCCTGAAAATCGGGCCCCGATCACAGACAACCGTGGCCGGGTCTATTGTCAGCTGGCGAGTTACCCGAATGTTCAATTGTGACGTACCGGCGCGGCCGGAACCTGATGGAGAGTCTCTATGTTGAAGTTGGCGCGAGAGCAGATCTTGCTGGGACAGTCGGTGGCAACCAAGTCGGACGCCATTGCCCTGCTGGCAGGCAAACTGACCGAAGCCGGTCTGGTGGAGGCGGGCTATGTCGATGGGATGCTGGCCCGTGAAGCGCAGCATGCCACCTATCTTGGCAGTGGCATCGCCATTCCCCACGGCACCACCGATACCCGTCATCTGGTGAAGAGCACAGGCGTCATGGTGGCCCAGTTCCCCAATGGTATCGAGTGGGATGAGGGGCAGATCGCCTATGTCGCCATCGGCATCGCCGCCAAGTCGGACGAACATCTGGGCATTTTGCGTCAACTCACCCATGTGCTGGGTGACGAGCAGGCGGCTGCTCAGCTCAAAGAGGTCAGCGATGCCGACACCATCATCAACATCCTGACTGGCGCCACTGCCGCCAAAGAGGTGCAATACCTGACCCTGGCCGACTTCCCGGCCGATGATCGCGACCAGCTGCTGCTGGGCGCCGCTGCCCGCGCCAAATCGGCCGGTTGGGGCGATGCCACCATGGTGAGCTCCCTGCTGGCAAGCGAACCTGCCTATCTGGGCGAGGGCATCTGGCTGGCCCGCGCGCAAGCGGCCCAGACCGGCTGGGTGTTGGCAACGCCTAGCACTGCACTGAACGCAGGGGATCTGCCGGTCAACGCCATGCTGCTGCTGTGCGCCGCAGATAGCGGCCATCTGCCGCAACTGGAGAATCTGGCCAAACTGGCGGCTGCCGGTCAGCTGGCGACGCTGGCAGGCGGTGAGGGACTGGCCATGTTGCAGGCGGGCCCCGCGAGCGGTCTTTCCGACACCTTCACCATCATCAACCCCCACGGTCTGCACGCCCGCCCTGGCGCCATGCTGGTCAAGGTGGCCAAAGAGTATGAATCTGACATCCGGGTTGCCAATCTGGATGGCAGCGGCGAGGCGGTCTCCGCCAAGAGCCTGATGAAGGTGATCGGCCTTGGGGTCAAGTGCGGGCACCGTCTGGCATTTCGCGCCGAAGGGGCAGATGCCGAAGCGGCCCTCAAGGGGATCGGTGAGGCGATCGCCGCTGGTCTCGGCGAGGGGGCGCATTGATGAAGATTGTCACCATTACTCTCAACCCTGCCCTTGATCTCACTACTCGCCTTGAGGCGATGAGCCTGGGCGAGGTCAATCTGGTGAGCGAGGCCAACCTGCGTGCCGCAGGCAAGGGGATCAACGTCGCCATGGTGCTCAAGGACTTGGGCCGTGAGGTGGGCGTGACCGGTTGGCTTGGCGCGGACAATAAGCAGAGCTTTGTCTCCCTGTTTGCCGAGCGGGCGCTGGATGACCACTTTGTCCGTGTCGCGGGCAGCACCCGCATCAACGTCAAGATCTCCGAGCAATCCGGTCGGGTCACCGATCTCAACCTGCCGGGGCTCACCATCCAGCAAGGGGAGGTGAGCGCGCTGGAGCAGGCCATCGACCAATTGGCTGCGCATGCTGAGTGGTTCGTGCTGGCGGGCAGCCTGCCCAAAGGGGTGGCCCCCGATTACTGCGCCCATCTGATCCGCCTGCTCAAGGCCAAGGGCAAGCAGGTGATCTTCGATTGCAGCGGCGCGGCCTTAAGCGAAGGGATCAAGGCGGCGCCGACCCTGGTCAAACCCAATCTGGAGGAGCTGAGCCAGTGGGCGGGCCGCCCCATCAAGACGCTGAGCGAGCAGGCCGAGTGTGCCCGCGCGCTGCAGGCCAGCGGGATCCCCAACGTGGTGATCTCCAACGGTGCCGATGGCCTCATCTGGTTTGCCCCGGATGCCGTCTGGCAGGCCATTCCGCCGCGGATGCAGGTGGTCAGCACGGTCGGTGCTGGCGATTCCCTGGTGGCCGGTCTCGCCCATGGTCTGAGCCTTGGCTGGGCGCCGGAGCAGACCCTGCGGCTGGCCACCGCCGTCTCGGCCTTGGCGGTCAGTCAGGTGGCGGTCGGCTTTGACGATATTAATGTGCTCAACCCTTTACTTGAACAGGTGCGCGTAGAGCGTCTGGATACGCTGGCCCCGGTTCAGTGCCATACCCCCTCAATGGAAAACTCAGGAGATGCCCAATGAAAGCAATCTTGGTTACGGCTTGCCCGGCGGGCATTGCCACCAGCTTTCTCGCTGCAAAACGGATAGAACAGCAGGCCAAACTGGCTGGCTGGGAACTCACCCTCGACGTTGGCTCCAGCGTGCAACCCCGTCAGGTGCCGAACAAGGAACAGATTGCTGCAGCCGATCTGGTGCTGGTTGTAGCAAGCTGCCCGGTGGATCTCGCTGCCTATGATGGTAAACGGGTCTATCAGGGGAGCATGGATCTCGCCCTTCAGGATCCCGCCGCCTTGCTGGAGGCCACAACCAGCGGTGCCAGCCTCTATCGCCATCAAGCGGCGCCTGTTGCCAATGCTGCCGCCAAACTGGCCGCCGCTGGCAAGCGCATTGTGGCGGTGACAGCGTGCCCGACCGGGGTGGCTCACACCTTTATGTCGGCAGAAGCGCTGGAGACCATGGCCAAACAGCTGGGTTATCAGATCCGTGTCGAGACCCAAGGCTCGGTCGGTGCCCAGAATGCCCTGACTGCCGAGGAGATTGCCGCTGCCGATCTGGTGTTCCTTGCCACCGATATCGAGGTGGACATGGCCCGTTTCGATGGCAAGCCCGTCTATCGCACCAGTACGGGCGCGGCGCTGAAGAAAACCCGTGCCGAGCTCGACAAGGCGTGGAACGAGGCGACACTCTATCGCCACAGCGGCGCCAGCCAACCCAAAAAAGAAGAGAAGGCAGGCCCCTACAAGCACCTGCTGACCGGGGTCTCCTTTATGCTGCCCATGGTGGTGGCTGGCGGCCTTATCATCGCGCTCTCGTTTGTGTTCGGCATCGAAGCGTTCAAGGTGGAAGGCACTCTGGCCGCCGCTCTGATGAAGATCGGTGGTGGCTCCGCCTTCGCCCTGATGATCCCGGTGCTGGCCGGTTACATTGCTTACTCCATCGCTGACCGCCCGGGTCTCGCCCCCGGCATGATCGGTGGCATGCTGGCAAGTTCGCTGGGCGCCGGTTTCCTTGGCGGCATCGTTGCCGGTTTCCTGGCCGGTTACAGCGCCAAATACCTGAGCGACAAGGTGCGCCTGCCGGTGACCCTGGAAGCGCTCAAGCCCATCCTGATCATTCCGCTGTTTGCCAGCCTGTTTACCGGTCTGGTGATGATCTACGTGGTGGGTGGCCCGGTGGCCGGCATCATGAATGCCATGACCACCTTCCTCAACAACATGGGCTCCGCCAACGCCGTGCTGCTGGGTGTCATCATCGGCGCCATGATGTGCTTTGACATGGGCGGCCCGGTCAACAAGGCGGCCTACGCCTTCGGTGTCGGCCTGCTGGCCTCCAAAACCTACGCCCCGATGGCAGCCGTGATGGCCGCCGGCATGGTGCCGGCACTGGGGATGGGGATTGCCACCTTCCTGGCCCGTACCAAGTTCATCAAGGCGGAGCAGGAAGCGGGCAAGGCATCCTTCGTACTGGGTCTGTGCTTTATCTCCGAGGGGGCCATTCCGTTTGCCGCCAAGGATCCGATGCGCGTCATCCCGGCCTGTATGGTTGGCGGCGCCCTGACCGGTGCGCTCTCCATGCTGTTCGGCTGCGAGCTGATGGCACCCCATGGCGGTCTGTTCGTGCTGTTCATCCCGCACGCCATCAGCAACGTCATGATGTATATCGTGGCGATTGCGGCAGGCTCGCTGCTGACCGGTGTCTCCTACGCCATGCTCAAACGCGGCGAAGAGCAGACCAAGCTGGCAACAGCCTGATAGTTCGTTCTCAATAACAGAAGATGTTCAATGCCGCCCGGTTGCAAAGCCGGGCGGCATTTTTATATGCCTTTTAAACAGAAGCGATGAGCAGCGGTTACTGAGGTCTCGCGTATTGGGGCCAGCGTCTTGCTCAGTTTCAACACTTAATTGTGTGGGGAAGGGCCGTAACCAATATCTCGTGCATTGATTGTGTTGCCGCTAGGATAGGGGAGCTGGCTTGTTCCCGGGAAGCAAATCTATATGTTACCTATATGTGCATCTGTGAAGATGCAACCTGAGTTAATCATCTGTTGAACAAGACCTGAGGCAGGTTGCTATATGACGAACTTCCTCATTTCTGCGAAAGGGGGATTCAGGTTTCGGTACAACCGAATGTCCTGATTGGCCTGTATGCAGGGACCAGAGAGTTTCATATTAAATACATATTACGGCCCATTGCAGACCGTCATTTACACAACTATTTGTATGCCAACAAACAAGATTTTAAACAAACAAAATCAATTGGCATCGTTCTGAACATAGAAGTCACTGTTACTTCAGGAAGTAAATACGACTTAACGCAGTGTTCAGTGATAGAGAGATAACAGACAAAGCGGTTTTGCCGAGCATAGGCATTCATGTGTCTGTGAGTGCGCAGGAGAAAAGAGAAATAAAAAAGCCACACCGGTTGGTGTGGCTGTTGTTTAGGGGGTCAGCCAGGGTTGCTTAGGGGCGACCGGCCGGGCAGGTGGCCACGTTGACGGCGGCAGTGCTGCCACCATGACGACCTGATGTGCTCACCTCGTTGCGTACCAGCGGCGGGTAGTTAACCGGCTCACGAGCAGGCAGGGCAGGGGCTTCGGCAGGGGTTGCCATCGGCGCGGATGCTTTGCGGGCACGAGCCAGTAAGCCAGCACCGTGTGCGACCTGTTTGGTAACGACCGGCGCCTCTTCCACCACAACGGCTGGTGTTTCGATAACTGCGGCTTCCACAACCGGAGCTGTTACGGCAGGTGCTTCTTCAACAACCGGAGCCGTTTCAACCACTGTAGCGGTGACCACTTCGGCAGCTGGCGCAGCGACCTGGGCTACTTCTGGCTCTGCGGCAACTACAACCTCAGCGACATCTTCAACAACCGGGCTCGCGGCCACATCGGCTTGAGTTGCTTCAACCTGGGTTGCGGCCTGTTCGGCAGCTTCTTCAGCAACGGCTTCGACAACCACATGCTCGGTCAGTGCGGCAGAGGCTTGCAGGGCTGCAGCGACGGCTTCAGCGCTCGGGATGGTAACAACAGGCACTACCGGCTCTTCAACCTGCGCTTTGGCAATATCTGCCTGGGCTGCGGTGGTCAGAGTGGTGGTCTCTTGCTGTTCTTCATCACGTTGGCTGCGGGCATCTTCGTTGATGCGCTTGCGGCGCTGACCTTCGATACGCTGGCTGCGCGGAGTGCGGCGTGAACGGCGCTGGCCTTCACTCTGCTCTTCCTGCTCGTTACCTACAGTGTTATCGATCACTTCAGTTTGCGCTTGTACTTCGTCGACCGGCAGGGCAGGGGTGTCAGCAGCGGCGACATCGACGCGGATCTGCTTGCGCAGTTGACGACGTTCGCGGCGCTCGGCCACTTTCTGCTCTTTCTCCTGACGTGGCTGGACGGCAGTTGCATCAACAGCGTCTACCGCTTCAACAACGACTTCGGCGCGCGGCTCACGGGGAGCACGAGGTTCACGGGCTGGACGTGGTGCACGTTCCTGGCGCGGTTCGCGAGGCTCGCGTTCCTGAAGGGGTTCACGTTCCATGCGCTGTTCGCCACGAGCTTCACGCTCCTGACGAGGCTCGCGCTCTTTGCGGGGACGGCGATTGCGGTTGTCACCGGCTTCGCGGTTGCCACCTTCACGCTTCTCGCCAGCTTCCGCATTGTTGCGGTTGCCACGATTGTCATCACGACGAGGACGCTGACCACGGCCGCGGCCTTCTTCGCGCTGGTGACGTTGACCTTCATCCTTGCGTGCTTCGCGAGCTGCTGGTTTCTCGGCGGGCGCTTTCACGTCGGCAGGGGCGCTATCACTGCTGAACAGGCCGCTAATGCCTTTGATCAGCTTGCTGAAGAAGCCAACTTCGGCAGGGGCCGCAGCAACGGGCGCCGCCGGCTGTTGCGGTGCAACAGGGGCAGGTTGTGCCGGTTGGGCAAAGCCTTGCAGCAGCGGTTGTTCACGCTCGATCACCTGAGCTTGCTTCGGCTGGTAGACCGGCTTGGCAATCTCGGTTTTCAGCTCGTAGCTGGCCGCTTCCGGGATCTCGTTCTGACGAATGCGGGTCACTTCGTAGTGCGGGGTTTCCAGATGCTGGTTCGGAATGATGTAAACACGCACATCATTTCGCTGTTCCAGACTGGCGATAGCTGCACGCTTCTCGTTAAGCAGATAGGCTGCAACATCCACCGGCACCTGACCGTGAACCTGCTCGGTGTTGTCCTTCATGGCCTCTTCTTCGATGAGACGCAGGATGGACAGGGCGAGGGATTCGTTGTCACGGATCACGCCTTGACCCTGGCAACGGGGGCAGATATGGCTGCTGGACTCGTTGAGGGAGGGGCGCAGACGCTGGCGAGACATCTCCAGCAGACCGAAACGGGAGATCCGACCCAGTTGGATGCGGGCGCGATCCTGATGAACCGCTTCACGCAGACGGTTTTCCACTTCACGCTGATGGCGAACCGGCGTCATGTCGATGAAGTCGATAACGATCAGGCCACCCAGGTCGCGCAGACGCAATTGACGGGCAATTTCATCGGCCGCTTCCAGGTTGGTTTGCAGCGCCGTCTCTTCGATATCGCCGCCCTTGGTGGCGCGGGAGGAGTTGATATCGATGGAGGTCAAGGCTTCGGTCGGATCGATAACGATGCTGCCGCCGGAGGGGAGGCGCACTTCACGCTGGAAGGCAGATTCAATCTGGCTCTCAATCTGGAAGTGGTTGAACAGGGCGACTTCACCCTTGTACAGCTTCACACGGTTGAGGAAATCGGGACGTACCAGCTCGATATGGGCCTTGGCTCGTTCGAAAATCACCGGATTGTCGATCAGGATCTCGCCCACATCGCGACGCAAATAGTCACGGATGGCACGCACGATGACGTTGCTTTCCTGGTGGATCAGTACCGGCGCAGCACGCTCCTGGGAGGCCTTGTGGATAGAGTCCCAGTGGTTGAGCAGGACGTTCAGATCCCACTCCAGCTCTTCCGGGGACTTGCCCACACCGGCAGTACGCACGATAAGCCCCATGCCTTCCGGCACGGTCAGTCCACTCAGGGCCTCTTTCAGTTCGGTCCGCTCATCACCCTCGATGCGGCGGGAGATACCACCGGCACGGGGGTTGTTGGGCATCAGTACCAGGTAGCTACCGGCCAGGCTGATAAAGGTGGTGAGGGCTGCACCCTTGGTGCCACGCTCTTCCTTGTCGATCTGGACGATAACTTCCTGACCTTCGCGGACCACTTCTTTGATGTTGGGACGACCCTGATAGGAGTAACCGGAGGGGAAGTAATTGCGGGCGATCTCCTTCAACGGCAGGAAACCGTGGCGCTCGGCGCCGTAATCGACAAAAGCAGCTTCAAGGCTGGGTTCTACGCGGGTGATCTTACCCTTGTAAATGTTCGCTTTCTTCTGCTCGTGTCCCGGACTTTCAATATCCAAATCGTAGAGCTGTTGTCCGTCAACCAGCGCTACGCGCAACTCTTCTTCTTGAGTTGCGTTGATAAGCATTCTTTTCATTGAGTTCTCATTATTGTGTCATTTTGATTTCCTCCATCTGGGTCCTGCCAGCGCCGGCCTCGGGTCTTCAGCATACTGGGGCAACCTCCCGGTTGGGGTATGCATGAGGCGCAAACTAAGGGCGTTCTGGTCATCTTTTCTCGAGAAGAGATGAATAAGGATGCCGAAATGGAGACAAATAAACGGTGATGTTTGTGTTCTCCATGCGTTGTACCTCGCACCCGGGAACCGTCATGTTCTTCTAGACACGGTGTATCGGGATTGGGTGGCATACTTTTTGGCCACTTAGTACAAGGCTTGAACACAATGACAAAACCTTGTTTATTATCCCATTTAAACCTCTTTTATAGCAAGGCGCCATTTTTCAACAAACCAGCAGCCAAGGGGCGCTGGCAGTGGTAAAATCCGCGCCATGACACAGATACATCAACAAGTGCAGCTGCTCACCATCGAAGCTGAGCATGACGGGCAGCGCATCGACAATTTTCTCAAGACTCAGCTAAAGGGCGTCCCCAAGAGCCTGATCTATCGCATCCTTCGCAAAGGTGAAGTGCGAGTAAACAAAAAGCGCATCAAACCGGAGTACAAACTCTGCGCAGGTGACGAGGTGCGGGTACCCCCCGTACGCGTTGCCGAGAAGAATGAGCTGCCATCCGCCAACCTGAGTGTTATCCAGCGTTTGGAGAGCCAGATCCTGTTTGAAGACGATGCCATGATCGTGCTGAACAAGCCCTCCGGCATGGCCGTGCACGGTGGCAGCGGTTTGAGCTTTGGCGTGATTGAAGGGCTGCGAGCCCTGCGTCCGGAAGCCCGTTTCCTCGAATTGGTTCATCGACTGGATCGCGACACCTCTGGTGTATTGCTGGTTGCCAAAAAACGCAGCGCCCTGCGCAGCCTGCATGAGCAGTTGCGCGTCAAGACCATGCGTAAGCAGTATCTGGCGCTGGTGCGTGGCAAGTGGCAGGCTCACGTCAAGGTGGTTAATGCGCAGCTGCGCAAAAACGATCTGCAATCCGGTGAACGGGTAGTACGGGTCAGTGCCGATGGCAAGCCTTCCGAAACCCGGTTCCGCATCGTGCGTCAATTTGCCGAAGCGACTCTGGTCGAGTGCAGCCCCATCACCGGTCGTACCCACCAGATCCGCGTGCATACCCTGCATGCTGGTCATCCGATCGCCTGTGACGATAAGTACGGTGAAGCGGCGTTTGACGAGAAAATGCGCAGCCAAGGGCTGAAACGGCTCTTTTTGCATGCCTGGAAGCTCAGTTTCACCCATCCGGCCGATGGTCGCGAGATGCAGGTAGAAGCGCCGCTGGCACCTGAACTCGACAACTTCCTCAACGGCTTGTCACGCTGATGCAGGATGTCCGGCTCGCCATTTTCGATTGGGACGGTACCCTGATGGATTCGGTGGGCCGGATTGTGGCCTGTGTGCAGGGGGCCGCCAGAGATTGTGAACTGGCGGTACCTGCACCAGCCCAGATCCGGCAGATCATCGGATTGAGCCTCGATGTCGCCATGTCCCGTCTGTTCCCCTTATGCAGTGACAGTGGCGCTACCAGCGATGAGCGCCAGATTGCCGCACTCATCGATCGCTATCGTCATCACTATCTGCACGACGCTACCCCCAGCCCGCTGTTTGCCGGGGCAGGGGAGCTGCTGCGTGACTGGCAGTCACGAGGGCTACAACTGGCCGTCGCTACCGGCAAATCACGCCGTGGGCTGGATCGGGTATTGGATGAGACCGGGCTGCACCCGTTGTTTGTGACCAGCCGAGGGGCCGATGAGGCTCGCTCCAAACCTGATCCGCTGATGCTTGAGCAGATCCTGGACGAGCTGGGGTTTTCAGCTCGGCAGGCAGTGATGATTGGCGACTCTGTTCACGATATGGCGATGGCCGAGGCGATCGCCATGCCGCGCATTGGTGTCACCTGGGGGGTGGATAGTCATGATGCCCTCAGTCGTTACGAGCCAGTGGCTGTGGTGGACTCCATGGCGGCGCTCAGAGCGCTGTTGTAGACGCCTCTCTTTTAAGAGACATCAATCTAATTGATAACAGAAGCCCGGTGTATTGACCGGGCTTTTTATATCCTCGATCTAGCTTATCTATTTACCCGCAATCAGGGCAGGGCAATACCGTGGCGCTCCAGCAGTTCGATCAGGCCGATCAGTGGCAGACCGATCAAGGCGTTAGGGTCGCGCCCCTCCAGCCCCTTGAACAGCACGATCCCCATCCCTTCACACTTGAAGCTACCCGCACAATCTAGGGGCAATTCTGCCTCTACATAGCGGCGAATGGCGGCTTCATCGAGGTTGCGAAAATGGACGGTGAAAGGTTCCACCAGTTGATGAGCCTCACCGGTTGTGGCATTCACCACGCACAGGCCGGTGTAGAAGGTGACGCTGCGACCTTGAGCCGCCATCAGCTGGGCGATGGCATTGTCGATGGAGCCAGGTTTGCCGAGGATGCGTCCATCGCAGACACATACCTGATCAGAACCGATGATCAATCCATGATCACGATGTTGGGCGACAGCATCTGCCTTGGCACGGGCCAGTCTGGCCACCAGCGCGTCGGCGGATTCGCCAGCCAACGGTCGCTCATCCACATCGGGGGCTGCACATTCAAAGGGGAGACCGAGCTTCTCCAGCAGGGCTTTGCGATAGCGAGAAGTTGAGGCGAGGATCAGATTCTGTGGCATAATCGAGTTACCGATGAAAGCAGGTACCGGCATTCTAGGGACTTGCGACGTTAAAATCATCGGCGGTAAGGACTTTTTCCTTTGACTATCAGTTGTTGGACCTATATCATTCGCGCCCTATGCAAAAGGTGAAGTTGCCCGTTAAGGTTGATCCAGTCCGTAGTGCCTTGAAGCTGCTCGATTACATCGGGATAGTGGAAAAGTCGCAGATGCCCAGGCTGGAGGAATCAACCGCTGGCTTGCAGAGTGATATCGATGTATCACTGCACTTTGGCAAAGATCTCCAGAAGTTGACCGTTATGAAAGGCACTGCCCATGCCAAGGTTGACCTGGTTTGCCAACGTTGCGGAGAGACATTCGAACACCTCTGTGAAGCTGAATTTATCTACACTCCGCTGTTCGAAAGAACAAACGAGGAAGAACTGCCGGAAGCTTATGAGCCCATTGAGTTGGACGAAAACGGCGAGATAGATCTTCATCAAATCCTGGAGGATGAGCTCATCCTCTCGTTGCCTCAAGTCGCAATGCATTCTCTGGATGCATGCCCGAGAGGAAACATGGAGATGACTTGGGGTGAAATCGAACCTGCTGATGAGCGGCCGAACCCCTTTGCAGTTCTTGAAGAGCTTAAACGTAAGTGAATTTAGGAGTTAGCCTACAATGGCCGTACAACAGAACCGTAAAACCCGTGCCAAGCGTGGCATGCGTCGTTCCCACGATGCGCTGACCACCGCTGCCCTGACTGTTGATCAGACCAGTGGCGAAATTCATCGTCGTCACCACGTGACTGCCGATGGTTTCTACCGCGGTAAAAAGGTAATCGCTTAAGGATTGCCTTTGTCTACGCAAACTGTCGCGCTAGACATCATGGGGGGAGATATTGGCCCCTCGGAAACAGTGCCTGCCGCCGTGCAGGCACTGTCTCTTTTACCCCAGCTAAAACTGATCCTGGTCGGCGACCAACATCAGACCTACTCTCTGCTGCAGCAACATGGCTTGCTGAATCATCCCCGCGTTCGTTTCGTACATGCATCCCAAGTGGTTGGCATGGGCGATAAACCGATCGTGGCGTTGCGTACCCTTAAAGACTCCTCCATGCGGGTGGTACTCAATCTGGTGAAAACCAGTGAGGCCGATGCCTGCGTCAGTGCCGGCAATACCGGTGCGCTGATGGCGATGGCCAAGTGCGTGCTCAAATCCTTGCCAGGGGTAGACAGACCCGCCCTTATCAAGGCGTTGCCGACATTGAGTGGCAAGCGCACAGTGATGCTGGATCTTGGCGCCAACGTCAGCTGCGATGCCGATACCCTGTTGCAGTTTGCGGTGATGGGCTCCGTCGTGGCCGAAAAGGTCGAAGGTATTGCGTCACCTCGTGTTGCCTTGCTCAACATCGGCGAGGAGGAGATCAAGGGTAACGATCTGGTGCGCCACAGTGCCGAACTATTGCGTCAATGTCCCGCACTCAATTATGTCGGGTTCGTCGAAGGGGATCGCATCTTCAGCGGCGACAGCGATGTGATCGTCTGCGACGGTTTTGTCGGCAATGTTGCCCTCAAGACAGCAGAAGGGGTGGTGCGGATGATGGCCCAGCTGGCCGGATATCCCCGCAAGAAACGCACTTTTCTTGGCCGGATCGCCGGATTTATGTTCAAACGGCGTTTTTCTTATCTGAACCCCGACCAGTATAACGGAGCAAGTCTGTTAGGATTGCGCGGCATTGTGGTAAAAAGTCATGGGCGGGCCGAACGGCGCGCCCTGTGTAATGCGATCCTGCTGGCCGCACAAGAGGCCAAACATCAACTTCCACTGCAAATAGCAGATCGCCTTGAAGCTGTCTTCTCTGACAGGGATCTATAAGAACTCTATGCATAGCAAAATTTTGGGTACTGGCAGCTACCTGCCGAGTTCAGTGCGTACCAACGCCGATCTCGAGCAGATGGTTGAGACCAGTGATGAGTGGATCGTGGAACGCACCGGTATCCGTGAGCGCCGTATTGCCGGTGCTGACGAAACGGTTGCCACCCTCTCTTGCCAGGCCGCCTTGCGTGCCCTGGATGCAGCCGGTCTGACCGCTGCCGATCTCGATATGATAGTGCTGGCCACTACCAGTGCTGAAAATGCCTTCCCGGCTGCCGCCTGCGAGCTGCAGGGGCTGCTCGGGGTGCCGGGCATTCCTGCCTTTGACGTGGCTGCTGCTTGTGCCGGTTTCACCTACGCACTTTCTATTGCCGATCAGTTCGTCAAATCCGGTGCCGCCCGTCATGTGCTGGTCGTTGGTGCCGATGTGCTCTCCCGCATGTGCGATCCGCAAGATCGCGGCACCATCATCCTGTTTGGTGACGGGGCAGGGGCCGTGATTGTCGGTGCCAGCGAGACGCCGGGCATCCTCTCTACCCATCTTCATGCCGATGGCCGTTATGGCGAGCTGCTCAAGCTGCCTCAACCCCGTCGTGGTATGCCGGGCGCCGAACTCGAAGCCTACATGTACATGAAGGGCAACGATGTGTTCAAAGTGGCTGTCACCCGTCTGAGCGAAATCGTGACCGAGACGCTGGCCGCTGCTGGTATCGAACCGAGCGAACTGGACTGGCTGGTGCCCCATCAGGCCAACTTCCGCATCATCAGCGCCACTGCCAAGAAGCTCGGTATGGGCCTCGACAAGGTAGTGTTGACCCTCGACAAGCATGGTAACACCT
Organism: Aeromonas sp.; assembly: GCF_050633025.1. Lineage (GTDB taxonomy): Bacteria > Pseudomonadota > Gammaproteobacteria > Enterobacterales > Aeromonadaceae > Aeromonas. The sequence continues at coordinate 2,584 of NZ_JBODRQ010000040.1, read as the reverse complement.
CGGCTGCATCAGTCCCGATCGCCTTTGATGAAGGGGTGCGGGATGGCCGGATCAAACCGGGTCAGCTGGTACTGCTGGAAGCCTTTGGCGGCGGTTTTGCCTGGGGCTCGGCGCTGGTTCGCCTCTGATCTTCGGCGGGGTGGTGTGCCCATCATCCCGTCACCGATTTCATTTTTGTCTTATCTAAAAGGAATCAATGATGACCCAATTTGCCATTGCCTTCCCGGGACAAGGTTCCCAGTCCGTTGGCATGCTGGCCGAGCTGGCCGAACAACATGCCGTGATCAAGGAGACCTTCGCCGAGGCGAGCCAGGTGCTGGGTTATGACCTGTTTGCCCTGGTGATGGATGGTCCGGTTGAAGATCTGAACAAAACCTGGCGCACCCAGCCGGCGCTGCTGACAGCCTCTGTCGCCCTGTGGCGTCTGTGGCAACAGCAGGGTGGGGCAACGCCTTCCGTCATGGCGGGCCACAGCCTGGGTGAGTACTCCGCGCTGGTTTGCAGCGGCGCACTCGATTTTGCCGATGCGGTCAAACTGGTCGAGCTGCGTGGCTTGGCCATGCAGGAAGCCGTACCGGAAGGCACCGGCGCCATGGCTGCCATCATCGGTCTGGACAACGAATCCATCGCCGCCAACTGCGAAAACGCGGCACAAGGGCAGGTGGTCTCTCCGGTCAACTTCAACTCCCCGGGCCAGGTGGTTATCGCCGGTCACAAAGAGGCCGTTGAGCGCGCCAACGTGCTGATGAAAGAGTCGGGCGCCAAGCGTGCGCTGCCGCTGCCGGTCTCCGTGCCGTCTCACTGCGCGCTGATGAAACCTGCCGCAGAAAAACTGGCAGCAGCGCTGGACGGGATCGAGATCAAGGTTCCAACCATCGCTGTCATCAATAATGTCGACGTATCCTGTGAACAGGATCCGGCCGCCATCAAGCAAGCGCTGGTTCGTCAGCTGTTCAGCCCGGTTCGTTGGACCGAGACTGTCGAGCGGATGGCCAATGAGGGGGTTACCCTCGAGATCGAGATGGGACCGGGCAAAGTGTTGACCGGGCTCGCCAAGCGCATCGACAAGCGTGTGGAAGGTATTCATGCCAACGATGCCGCCTCTTTCGAGCAGGCGCTGGCCCAGATCAAGTAAACAGGAGCAAGTGATGAGCTTTACCGATAAGGTTGTGTTGGTGACCGGTGCCAGTCGTGGCATCGGCCGTGCGATTGCCGAAACATTCGTGGCCCGTGGCGCGAAAGTGGTCGGTACGGCGACCAGCGAGAGCGGTGCCGAGGCGATCAGCGCCTATCTGGGCGATAATGGTTGCGGTATGGCGCTGAACGTGACCAGCCAGGAATCCATCGAAGCCGTCTTTGCCGCCATCAAGGCGCGCTTTGGCGACATCGACATTCTGATCAACAACGCGGGGATCACCCGTGACAACCTGTTGATGCGGATGAAAGATGACGAGTGGAACGAGATCATCGATACCAATCTGACCTCGCTCTACCGTCTGAGCAAACCTGTGTTGCGTGCCATGATGAAGAAACGTCACGGTCGCATCATCAGCATTGGCTCCGTGGTGGGAACCATGGGCAATGCCGGTCAGGTCAACTATGCTGCAGCCAAGGCCGGTCTGGTTGGTTTTACCAAATCGTTGGCGCGGGAAGTGGCATCCCGTGGTATCACAGTGAACGCGGTTGCTCCCGGTTTCATCGAAACCGACATGACCCGTGCCCTGAATGACGATCAACGTGCCGGCATCATGAGTCAGGTGCCTGCCGCCCGTTTGGGTGATCCAAAAGAAATTGCCGCAGCTGTGGTATTCTTGGCTTCTGATGAAGCAGCCTATATCACCGGCGAAACCCTGCATGTTAATGGCGGTATGTACATGGTGTAATCAATTTGTCGTGAGTTCTGTTCAAATTTGCGATAGTACGCCGAAGTTTGGCACATTTCGTGGTTTGACCAGCGGCAAGCTACTTGCAAACTCACGTCAATTGAATAAACTACCTCAACCAGACGCAAATAGCGTATTTTTAAAGGAAAATTCAGGTCATGAGCAACATCGAAGAACGCGTAAAGAAAATTATCATCGAACAACTGGGTGTTAAAGAGGAAGACGTCAAGAACGCAGCCTCTTTCGTTGACGACCTGGGCGCTGACTCTTTGGATACCGTTGAACTGGTAATGGCGCTGGAAGAAGAATTCGATACCGAAATTCCTGATGAAGAAGCCGAGAAGATCACCACTGTTCAAGCGGCTATCGACTACATCACCGCTAATCAGGAATAAGTTCCTGTTCTGAAAGAAGCGGCCTAAGGGCCGCTTCTTTTGTATTTGTATCCTTTCAAATCACCTCTCGGAGACTACCTCAGTGTCAAAACGCAGAGTCGTGGTGACCGGCTTGGGGATGCTTTCCCCGGTGGGTAACACTGCCGAATCCAGCTGGCAAGCCCTGCTCAACGGGCAGAGCGGCATTTCCCTTATCGAACATTTCGATGCCAGCGAGTTTGCAACCCGATTCGCAGGTCTGGTCAAGGACTTCGATCCCGAGCAGTACGGTATCAACCGTAAAGACGCTCGCAAGATGGATCTCTT
>NZ_JBODRQ010000039.1:0-28248 GCF_050633025.1 Aeromonas sp. | reverse complement strand
CCTACTTTGCCCCGAGCAAGCTGGTGGCGCTGGTGGAGGACACCCTCAAGCAGGCAGGCACCCCGCTGGCCACCCCGGAGCGACTGCACCACTGCCCCGACTGCAAACGAAAACAGAGCATGCTGAACCAGCCTGACTCGGCCCTGATCGCACCGGTAGCCACACCGATGGCCGCACAAAAGGAGTGGATGTGATGAGCAAGATCAAAGGCATAGAACCGGTTGTCGGCCATGCCCATACCCGCGCCGTGCCGCTGGCACAGGATCCCGAGATCACCAAACTCAAGAAAACCCTGCTCAAGGACATTCGCCGCTCGGCCTATGTCTACCGGGTCGATTGCGGCGGCTGCAACGCCTGCGAGATCGAGATCTTCGCCACCATCACCCCGCTGTTTGATGCCGAGCGCTTCGGCATCAAGGTGGTCGCCTCCCCCCGCCACGCCGACATCCTGCTCTTTACCGGCGCGGTGACCCGGGCGATGCGAGTGCCGGCCCTGCGCGCCTACGAGGCGGCGCCCGATCCCAAGATCTGCATCGCCTACGGTGCCTGCGGCTGTGACGGCGGCATCTTCCACGACCTCTACTGCGTCTGGGGCGGCACCGACAAAATCGTACCGGTGGATGTCTATATCCCCGGCTGCCCTCCGACACCGGCGGCTACCATCTACGGCTTTGCCGTGGCGCTCGGTCTGCTTGAGCAAAAACTCAAAGCCACCAGCCATGATGTGCAACCGGGTGAACGGGTCGAGCTGCGCCACACCGGCATCCCCAACGAAATTCGGGTGATGATCGAGCGCGAAGCGCGCCGTATGGCTGGTTACCGACATGGGCGGATCATCGCCGACGAGTTTATGGCCCTGCTCGAAGGGGCGACCCAGCAGGATGTGGATCTGCGCATCCAGAGCTACCTCGATCAGCACGACGATCCGCGCCTCTCGGAGATCGTCAACAACCTCGCAAACGCCTGCCTCAACCGGGCGGCCGGCAAGGGAGAGGCGGTGCATGGCTGACGAGGTTTTCTTCTACCGCCTCTCGCGCAAGTTCGTCGACGAGCAGTTCGACGTGCCGGAAGAGGCCAAGGAGGTGATGTACTACAGCCTCGCCATCGGCCACCACCTCGGCATTGTCGATTGCCTGCGAGCAGACCTGGTCTGCTCGCTGACCGGTTATCGCGACTGGGTAGCCAAGCTGCCCGCAGAGAGTGAAGCGCGCCGCAAGATGGAGGGGTTTCTCACCTTTGGCGAGATCACCATCTATCGCGAGCACTGCCATATGCTGGCCTGCGCCTTCGACCGGCTGCGCAAAACCGACAATCTACTCGATGAGCAGGTGCTGGGCTGGACCAACACCTTTATGGATCAGCTCACCGCCCTCTATAACGACCCCCATATGTACCTGATGGTAAGGAGCCGCTGATGGGCTGCAATCTCGTGTTGACCGTGGGCAATGCCATGATGGGGGACGACGGTGCCGGCCCCTATCTCGCCGACAAACTGCAGGCCGCCCCCCTGCCCGGCTGGATCCATATCGACGGCGGCATCGCGCCGGAAAATGTGGTCTACAAGGTGCGGGAGCTGCAACCGGAGCGGGTGGTGCTGGTGGATGCCGCCGAGATCGGCGAGAAGGCGGGTACCCTGCAGGTGATCCCCCCCGAGACCATCGCCGAGATGTTTATCTTCTCGACCCACAATATGCCGCTCAATTTCCTGATCGACGAGCTCAAGACCTTTGTCCCCGAGGTGATCTTTGTCGGGGTACAACCGGCCATAGTAGCGTTCTCATTCCCGATGACAGAAATGGTGAGCGGCGCCATGGATTATCTCTACGGCCATTTGGAGGATTCCAAGGATAGCGATTTGTTAATAAAACATCTGACGCAGTGGAATATGGCCAACGTCGCACGATAACTATTTGCCGAGTTGTTAGCGACTGTTATTGATCGACGATATTGACAATGTGATCCAGGCCCGATGTTAAATTAAAAATATCGGGCTAATTGTGCTGAACTTGATATAAAACAAGGTTCTTTGATTTTTTCAAAAAATCGCTAACCCTCGCTTTTTTATGACAAAAAAAGCGTTGCCAGTCACAGAAATTTGCCACAAAATGGCGACCGTTACGGAAGTTGATGGGGTCTGGTGGCCTCCTCGGTCTTCAAAACCGATGTGAGCCGAGAAGGCTTTGGCAGGTTCGATTCCTGCCTCTTCCGCCAAATTTATCTATTGAACAAATACTCTCCCGCTGAATTTTTCGGCCTGGATGTTATTTCCATTGTTTGTTCAATATGTTTGAAGTAATACCTTATAAAAAAGTGCTTGCCGCTTGCCAATATAATTCGAACTCAGGTTATCTCGCTGGCCAAAAATTAATTTATCGGCATTGATGAAGCATTAATTTATACCCGCTCATTGATGCACCCAGTTTGCAGTCATCCGCAAATCGCCAGCAGTGCCATAACCCGTCAGCTCGGTCTCTCTATCGGCAAACCGGTGCGCATCCCGAACCCACGCACTGCACTGGTAATCCCATGCCGAACTCGTCTTACGCGTCAGCTATCCCCCACCGCCAGCCCGCATCAAGTCAGGCTGCCGACGATTCTCTGCCAGATCCACAGCAACAGCCCAGCCAGCAACAAACGCGCCGTCTGCCCCAAGTGGAACAGCTGCTGCAGCAACCCTTTCTCGCCGGGTTTATCGAGGCGCTGAGCCGCCCGCTGGTGACCCAGGCGGTACGCGACACCCTGAGCGAGCTGCGCCAGCGCGAAGATTTTCGCCAGCATGGCGTTGCCCCCGAGCAGATCGAGGCGCTGATTGCCAAACGCTGCCAACAGCAGTTGCGCCAGCGTCAAACCCGGGTGATCAACGCCACCGGCACCCTGGTACATACCAATCTGGGGCGTTCGCCGTTAAGTGCCGATCTGTGGGACGAGGTGCGTGACCTCAACACCGGCTACAACAATCTGGAGCTGGACCTCGCCACCGGCAAGCGCGGCGGGCGCAAGGGGCTGATCGCTCCCCTGCTCGGTTGCCTCACCCAGGCCGAGGATTCGCTGGTGGTGAACAACAATGCCGCTTCGCTCTTTTTGCTGCTGCAGGAGGTAGCCAAGGGGCGCGAGGTGATCGTCTCGCGCGGCGAGCAGATCCAGATTGGTGGCGGCTTTCGCATCCCCGACATTCTGGCCCTCTCCGGCGCCAAACTGGTGGAGGTGGGCACCACCAATATCACCACCGCCAAAGATTACCTTGATGCCATCACCGATCAGACCGCGCTGGTGCTGATGGTACACAAATCCAATTTCGCCATTCGCGGCTTTACCGAATCCCCCGATATCGGCGAAGTGGCCCGCGCCCTGCCCGAGCACGTGGTACTGGCGGTGGATCAGGGTTCGGGATTGACCACCGAAGAGTTTGCGCCGGACGAAACCTCGGTTCGCCAGTACATCAAGGCGGGGGCGGATCTGGTCTGCTACTCCGGTGACAAGCTGCTGGGTGGCCCGCAAGCGGGCATCATCAGCGGCCGCAGCGACCTGATCAAACGGCTGGAAAAACACCCCATGATGCGCACCTTCCGCCCGAGCCGCATCGTCTACTCCCTGCTCGAACGGCTGCTCATCCACAAGCTCAACAAATCTCCCATCGGTGAGGGCATTGCCCATCGCACTCTGAGCAATCCGGCCGCCATGCAGGCCAGAGCCTCCCGGCTGATGGCAGCCCTGCCCGGCTGCTTTGTGCCGGTCCCGACCCAGCTGGTGGTAGGTGGCGGCACCTTGCCGGACGAGTTCTATCCGGCGCCCGCGCTGGAGTGCACCGACCCGCGTCCGGCCCAGCAGCTGCTCGATGATTTGCGCGAACTGCCGGTGCCGGTCATCGCCACCGTGCGCCAGCAGAAGGTGCTGCTCAATATGGCGACCCTGCTGCCGACCGAGATGGAACTGCTGATCGCCCAACTCAGGGAGTTGCTGCTGCCCGCCCCGTTCAATGCAACAAATGCAACCGAGGAGCCCTGATCCCATGACCCCCTATCGCGCCGTTATCGGTCTTGCCGGCCACGTGGATCACGGCAAGACCCTGCTGATCAAGGCCCTCACCGGCATCACCACCGCCCGCACCCACGAGCAGGCCATCGGCATGACCCAGGATCTCGGCTTTGCCCACTTCGACGACGGTCAGGGCAACACCATAGGCGTCATCGACGTGCCCGGCCACGAGCGCTATATCCGCAACATGGTGGCGGGGCTCTGGAGTCTGGATCTGGTGCTGCTGGTCATCGCCGCCGACGAGGGGTGGATGCCGATGACCGGCGATCACCTGCGCCTGCTCAAGGCGATGGGGGTGCCGCGTCTCTTGGTCTGCATCAACAAGTGCGATCTGGTCTCCCCCGACGAGCTTTTGCTGTTGGAGGAGAGCCTGCTGGAGCGGGTAATGGACGAGAGCGGCATGGTGCCCGACATCGTCAGCGTCAGCGCCAAAACCGGCGCCAATATGGCTGCCCTGCACGCCGCCATCGTCTGCCAGCTGGGAGATATGGCTGAGCATCAAGCGCCCCTCGAACAGGCCGCCCCGCGACTGTATGTAGACCGTGTCTTTACCGCCAACGGCACCGGCACCGTGCTTACCGGCACCTTGCAGCAGGGCTGCCTCAAGGTGGGGGACAAGCTGCGCCTCTACCCCGCCGATCGGGAGGTGCAGGTGCGCTCCCTGCAGGCCTATCACCAGAGCGTCGACGAGATCGGCGCCGTCTGCCGGGTGGCGGTGGGCCTTAAAAAAGTGCCCCACAAGGAGGTGGCCCGCGGCCACTGCCTTACCAGCACTGTCGGCCAGTGCGAGGCGGCAACCCACCTTATCGTACGCCTCAACGCCGATGGCCTGAGTAGCAAGACACTGCGCACGCAGGAGGTGGAGGTGGCCCTCGGCAGCTGGCATGGCCGGGCGCGCTTTGTACCAATAAAAGACACCCAGCTGGCACGGCTGATCTTTAGCAGCCCCATCCCCTGCTTCTTCGGCCAGCCACTCGCCATCATTCGCCACGGCAGCAGCGAACTGCTGCACGGCGCCCGCATCGTCTGGTGCGGCGACATCCACCCCGCCAGACGCAAGGCGCTGCACACCCTGCTGGGCGAGCTGCCAGATGAGCTCGAGCACTACAACCCGGCCACCCTGCAGCTGGGGCTCAATGGCTATGTGCTGGCCAGCCGCTTTGACCAGCGGCCCGAGCAGGTCTGCCCTCTCGGTGACTGGCTGCTGGACAACCACTGGCTGGCCCAGAGCCGCGATCAACTGCTGGCCACGCTGAAAAGTGAACCCCTTAGTGCCGTGGAGCTGGCGACCCGCTTTGGTATCGCCCTGCCGGTCACTCAGACCCTGCTCCAGCAGCTCAAGAGCGAGCAGCTTGTTCGCCTGCACCATGACAAGTGGCAGCCGGGCAGCGGCGAGTCGGAAGATGATCTGGGAGAAGAGGCACAGCTGGTGCTCAAGGTAGTGCGAGATCAAGGCAAGGAGGGTTACGAGCCCGGTAAACTGGGTCCCGGCGGCGTGGAGCTGGATCCCTTTATCACCCGCAAGCTGCCCGCGGTCCTGCAGCAGGGCTTGCTACAAAAAGGCGCCCTGCAAAAGCAGATGCGCAATCTGGCGCGACTCAAGTATCTGGTGCAGCTCGATGGCCCCATCTACTACGACGCCGAGCTTTACAACCAGATGGTCGCCGCCGTGCTGGCGGGCCAGCAGGTGGGAGATCTGATCGACATGGCATCCCTCAAGGAGATCACCGGCTTGTCGCGCAAATACGCCATTCCGTTCTGCCTGCGCATGGAGATGGATGGCTGGGTACGGCGCGAGGAGAACGAGCGCCGGGTGCTGCGTTTGCCGCAGACTCAAGATGAGATGGAGCCGGCATGAGCGCCACCATCGCCCCCGCTGGCTCTGCCAATCCTGTGGCCAACCGGCTGCGCCGCGAATTTCATATCGACGGCATCGTACAGGGGGTCGGCTTTCGCCCCTTCGTCTATGGGCTGGCGCTGCGCCACGGCCTTGCCGGTTATGTCTTGAACGATGCCAATGGCGTCACCATTGGCGCCGAGGGTTCCCCCGAGCAGCTCGCCAGCTTTGCCCGCGAACTGCGGGAACTGGCGCCGCCCTTAAGCCGCATCGATCACTTCAGCGAGCGGGAACTGCCCCTCGCTCATGATCCCGACTTCGATGGCCAATTTCATGGCCAGTTTCGAATTAAAGCGAGCCAGCAGCAGAGCGCGGCCACGGTCGCCATCTCGCCGGATCAGGGAATGTGCGAGGCATGCGCCCGGGATGTGGCTAATCCGGCGGATCGCCACCACCGCTACCCCTTTACCAACTGCACCCACTGCGGCCCGCGCTACACCATCATCCGCCGCCTTCCCTACGACCGCCCCCACACCGCCATGGCGAGCTTTGCCATGTGCCCGCGCTGTGCGGCGGCCTATGAAAACCCGCTGGACAGACGCTACCACGCCCAGCCGGTGAGCTGCCCCGAGTGCGGACCCCATCTCAGCTGGCGCTCGGGCCGCGGCGATGCCCTGGCAGAACGCGAGGATGCGTTGCAAGCCGCTGCCCACGCCCTGCAAGCGGGCAAGCTTATCGCGGTCAAGGGGATGGGGGGGTATCACCTGATGTGTGATGCCCGCAATGAACAGAGTGTGGCCAGATTACGAATGCTCAAACGGCGCGCGCGCAAACCGCTGGCGGTGATGATGGGCTCCCTTGCCGAGGCCAAATTGCATGTCACCGGCAGCGAAGACGAGTGGAAGCTGCTCGCCTCTCAGGCCAGACCCATCACCTTGCTGCGCAAGCGCATTAACGATGATCGGCTCTCAGAATCCCGACTGACAACCGCGCCGCTGGCCGAGGGGATCGCCCCCGGCATCCCCTACCTTGGCATCATGCTCCCCTATACCCCGCTCCATCAGCTGCTGCTGGATGCCTGCGCCATGCCGCTGGTGGCCACCAGCGCCAATGGTCGCGGCAGCCCAATCCTTATCGAGTGCGAGGCGGTGGTCAGGGAACTCGGCCGCGAGATTGACGGCATCCTGGATCACAACCGCCCCATCCTGCACCCGTGCGACGACAGTCTGCTGCAGTGGGCAGGCGGGCGACGCCAGACGTTGCGCCTCGCCCGGGGCTATGCCCCCTGCACTCCCAGCCTGCAAGAGGCGGTCAGGGTGCCGCTGTTGGCGGTCGGGGCGCAGCAGAAGAACCAGCTGGCGCTCGCCTTCGGCCGCCAGCGCATCTACAGCCCCTATATCGGCGATCTGCACAGCCTGCCGATGCAGAGCCACTTCGAGCAGACCCTGGCGACCTTTCGCGATCTTTACGATCTCAAGCCCGAAGTGCTGGTCTCGGATCGCCACCCCGGCTACCTCAGCCACCAGTGGGCCAAGGGCTATTGCCGCGATCAGGGTGCCACCCACCTCGAGGTGCAGCACCATCACGCCCACCTGCTGGGGGTGATGGCCGAGCACAACATCACGGGCCCGGTGCTGGGGGTTGCCTTCGATGGCACCGGCCTTGGCGATGACGGCACCCTCTGGGGCGGCGAGCTGCTGCTGGCCGATGTGAAGGGCTTTACGCGCGTTGCCCACCTCAAACCCTTCAAGCTGATCGGCGGCGAGGCGGCCATCCGCGAGCCGGTGCGCCAGCTGCTGGGGCTGCTGTTTGAATCGCACACTCCTGAGCAGATCAGCGCCCTCGATATTCCGTTGATCACCAAACAGTCCCTTGAGCGGATCAGCAACCTGCACCAGCTCTGGCAGCTGTGTCGCAACGCCCCTTACACCAGTTCCATCGGCCGGCTGTTCGATGCGGTGGCGGCACTCTTGGGGGTGATCGACACACCCGATTACGAGGGCGAAGCGGGACTCTTGCTGGAGGCAGCCGCCTCGCAGCTGACCCCCGATGAACAGCCCTTCCCCCTCGCCTTTGATCTCAGCCAATCAGCGGAGGGGCAACTGCATATCGAGTGGGCAGAGCTGATCAATACCCTTGTCAGCGAGCGGTGCAAAGGCGCCGCCACCGCCAGCCTGGCCGCCGGTTTTATCCGCGCCATCAGCAATCTGGTCATCGCCCTGGCCGAGCGCTTCCCCGGCTATCCGGTGGCGCTGGGGGGCGGCGTCTTTCAAAACCGGGTGCTGATGGACCAGCTGGTACCCGCACTCGAAGCGGCCGGTCGGCAGGTATTGACCAGCGAAACCCTGCCGCTCAATGACGGTGGCATCGCCGCCGGTCAGCTCTGGTTTGCCATCCACCATCTTGCCACGCACCAGCCTGTCACAACCGGTTGTGCCACCTTGTCGGAGTCCTGAAATTCATGTGTCTATCCATCCCCTCTCAGGTGGTGCAACTGCACCCCGAAGATAACTGCGTCACCGTCGATACCCTGGGGGTGCAGCGGCGCGTCAGCTGCATGCTGCTCGAAGAGCCTCTCCTGGTGGGCGACTATGTGCTGCTCCATATCGGCTTTGTGATGAGCAAGATTGACGAAGAGGAGGCGCAGGCCAGCCTCGAGAGCTTCCGCCAGATGGTGGCCCTGATGCCCAAGCAGGATATTTTGCCATGCTGACCTTGAATGATCTGTTTCAGGGCTTTCGTCAGCCCGAGGTGATCCGCGCCCTCGCCGCCCAGATCACCGAACTGGCCAAAGATCTGCCCGAGCCGCTGCGGGTGATGGAGGTATGCGGCGGCCATACCCACACCATCATGAAGTACGGCCTGCACCAGCTGCTGCCCGCCAGCATCGAGTTCGTTCACGGCCCCGGCTGCCCGGTCTGCATCATGCCCAAAGAGCGCATCGATCAGGCCATCGAGCTGGCTAGCCAGCCCAGCGTCATTCTGGTCACCCTGGGGGACATGATCCGGGTGCCGGGCTCCAAAGGCACGCTGGCCCAGCAGCGCGCCAAGGGGAGCGATATCCGCCCCGTCTATGACCCCCTCGATGCCCTGCGCATCGCCAAAGAGAACCCGGACAAAACCGTGGTCTTCTTCGCCATCGGTTTCGAGACCTCCACCCCGATGACGGCGGCGCTACTGGCTGCCGCTGAAGCGGAGGGGATTGAGAACCTGCTGTTTCATATCAACCATGTGCTGGTGCCGCCCGCCATTCATGCGGTGATGGCCGACGGGGTGGCCAAGGTGAACGCCTTTATCGGCCCCTCCCACGTCAGCGTCATCACAGGCGCCGATATCTACCTACCCATCGTCGATCGTTATCAGGTGCCGGTGGTGGTGAGCGGTTTCGAGCCGGTGGATGTGATGGAGGCGCTCTTGATGATGGTGCGCCAGAAGGTGGAGGGTCGCTACGCGCTGGAGGTGCAGTACAGCCGCGCCGTCACCGCCAGTGGCAATAAAGCCGCCCAGCGGCTGGTCGAGCGCTTTTTCGAGACCCGCGAGCACTTTCGCTGGCGAGGTCTGGGGGATATCAACGCCTCCGCCCTGCGCCTGCGCGATGCCTTTGCCAAACGTGATGCGGAGCGCCACTTCGCGCTCAATCAGACTCCCATCGATGACCACAAGGCGTGCCAGTGCGCCGATATCCTGCGCGGCCTGGCCAAACCGAACCAGTGCAAAGTCTTTGGCCGGGGCTGCACCCCGACCCAGCCCATGGGCAGCTGCATGGTCAGCTCCGAGGGGGCCTGCAATGCCTACTACCGATATATGGGGATCCAGGAACAATGAGAGAAATCCAACTTAGCCACGGTGGTCGGATGATGTGTGGAGATGAACCAGCCTGTTTCGACAATCTTGTGGAGAACCAGACCCGATGAGAGAAATTCAGTTAAGCCACGGTGGCGGTGGCGTCGAGATGAATCAGCTGATCAACCAGCTCTTCTTTCGCCACTTTGGTAACGAGATCCTGCTGCGCGGTGAAGATGCCGCCCTGTTGCCGGTAGAGGGCCCCGTCGCCTTTACCACCGACAGCTTTACCGTCTCGCCGCTCTTCTTCGAGGGGGGCGATATCGGCAAGCTGGCCATCGCCGGCACGGTCAACGATCTCGCCATGATGGGAGCTAAGTCCGAGTATCTGAGCTGCAGCTTTATCATCGAGGAGGGCTTCCCCTACGCCGATCTTGCCCGCATCGTCGAGTCGATGGCGGCTGAACTTGCCAACAGCGGCGCCCGCATCGTCTGCGGCGACACCAAGGTGGTGCCCAAGGGTACAGCCGACAAGATCTTTATCAACACCAGCGGGGTCGGCACCTTCCCGCAGCCTGAGCAGAGCCGGGGCATCTCGGTGCGTAACCTCAAGGCCGGTGACGCCATCCTGGTGTCGCGGGATATAGGCAGCCACGGCGCCTGCATCCTGATGGCCCGCGACGCCCTGCAGCTGGGCTCTGATCTCAAGAGCGACTGCACCACCCTCTGGCCGCAGGTAGAAGCGCTGCTGCAGGCGGGACTTACCCCTCACGCCCTGCGCGATGCCACCCGCGGTGGCCTTGCCGCCGTGCTGAATGAATGGAGCACCGCCTCCCAGGTGGCCATCGAGCTGGAGGAGTCCGCCATTCCGGTGTGCGATCCGGTGCGTGGCCTGTGCGAACTCTACGGCTTCGAGCCCCATGATCTCGCCAACGAGGGGACCATGGTGCTGGCCCTGCCTGCTGAACAGGCGCAGGACGCGCTGGGCATCTTGCGGCAATTCAACCCCGCTGCCAGCCAGATCGGTGTGGTGCAGGCGAGCGATCGCCACAAGGTGATCCTCAACAACCCCTGGGGCAGCCGCCGTTATCTGGAGCTGCCGCAGGGGGAACTGCTGCCGCGGATCTGTTGATCGGCCATGCCGTTCAGCCAATTACAGGGGGGAGTCACTCCTCCCAATATCGGTTAAGGAACCACCATGCACGAAATGTCTCTGGCCATGGCCGCCATCGATCTGGCGGCCGAGCAGGCCACCCAGCGGGGCTTTAACAAGGTGACCGCCCTCTGGCTCGAGGTCGGCAGCTTCTCCTGCGTCGACCCGGACACCATTGCCTTCTGTTTCGAGGCCGCCGCCAAGGGCACCGCCGTCGAGGGGGCCCAACTTCACTTTCAACACCAGGCGGCAGAAGCCTGGTGTTACGACTGCAACCAGACGGTCACCCTCACCGAGCGCGGGCAGGCCTGCCCCGAGTGTGGCGGATACAAATTACGAGTCGCGCAGGGTGATAGCCTGCGCATCACCGACATCGAGGTAAGTTGATATGTGTAGCGTATGCGGATGTGGCCAGGCGCGGATCGCCGACCATGAACACGATCATGAGCATCATCACGAACATGAACATCACCATGAACATGGGCATGAGCATGAGCACGGCCATCACCATCATGACCACGAGCAGAGTGCGCCGCGCACCCTGATCATTCACCACCACTATCACCATCAGGGGGATGTCCATCACCACTACCACGGGGTACGGGCTCCCATGAGCCATGAGGGTCATGATCAGCCGCATGAACACCACCATGATCACCCCCACGACCATCATCATGATCATCCCCACTCTCATGACCACGACCATTCCCACGCGCATCCCCATGATCACAGCCATGACCATGACCATGACCATGACCATCAGCAGGGTGATCTGCACTATGGCAAAGGGGAAGCGGGATTGTCGGTGCCCGGCATGGGGCAGCGTCAGCTGATCGCCATCGAGATGGATGTGCTGGCCAAGAACAATGCGCTGGCCGCCCACAACCGCGAACACTTCGACGAGGCAGCCCAGCTGGTGCTCAATCTGGTATCGAGCCCGGGTTCAGGCAAGACCACCCTGCTGTGCGAAACCCTGCGCCAGCTGGCTGACAAGCGCCCCTGCGCCGTGATCGAAGGGGATCAGCAGACCAGCGCCGATGCGGATCGCATCCGTGCCACTGGCGTGCCTGCCGTGCAGATCAACACCGGCAAGGGCTGCCATCTGGACGCCAAAATGGTTCACGACGCCTGCCACCAGCTGCCCGCCAATGAAGGGGGCATCCTCTTTATCGAGAACGTCGGCAATCTGGTCTGCCCCGCCAGCTTCGATCTTGGCGAGAAGTACAAGGTGGCGATCCTCTCCGTTACCGAAGGGGAAGAGAAGCCGCTGAAATACCCGGACATGTTTGCTGCCGCCCAGCTGATGGTGATCAACAAGATCGATCTGCTGCCCTACGTCAGCTTTGACGTGGCCCGCTGCATCGAGAACGCCAAACGGGTCAACCCCTATATTCAGGTGATCCAGGTCAGCGCCACCACAGGCGAAGGGATGGATGCCTGGCTTAACTGGCTGGCCACGGCCTGAACCTGAACCGGTTAAATGCTGTTACCAACGGCGGATAGCAAGAGAAGAGGGTTGATGCCGGCAGGGCAAGATCATGAACTTTTTTCGTTCACAGCACACCGATTGTTGACCACGGAGATAGCTGTGTGATCTTATGCCCTCTATGTGAGGGCATAAGCATCAATATCGCCAGCATCAAACTACATCTCATCCTTATTCACGATGAGAGGCAAAACACCAAAGTCGACTATCTACTGTTTGATATATTGTTTGGCAACCTTTGCACCATCATAGCCGGAGGAGATGGCTCCGTGAATATGTGATCGGGCATCACGAATAATTTCTGAAGCACAGGCTGTTTGAAATGGCGTACCGGTGAATAACCCTTTCCCGCGTGATTTCAAGCCTTAAGCCAGAGGCATTTCAGGCGTTTTTCCTCAATTGGATGCGGTTGGTACACAAGCTGACGCACGGCGAGTTGGTGGCCGTGGATGCAAATGGCCTGTCAGACCAACATTGCATAAACGATTTTTTAATCAGGCAAATTTTTGATAAGCAACCGCAGGCTATTCTGGCATTTGCAAACATAAATTATCCCTGCCAATAAAAATCCCCACCCGGGGGTGAGGATTGATTTATAGGTGCAACACTCTGGTGGCTTATTGTGCCAGCAGGTGACCGACCAGCTCATGGCGCCACCCTTGCAGCAGCATGGGTTTGTCGGCACGGGCACGCTCCGCATCTCCCATCCGCCAACTCCAGGTGAAGTACTGGTGAATGATCTTCTTGCTGGCAATCAGCTCGGGTGGAATATTGCTCGCCTTGGCCTTCTCTTCCACCATGGCCTTGATCCGCTTGAGCTCGGCCTTGTACTGGGGGAAGTCGACCAGCCGACGAATGGGCTCGGGCCAGCTGTCAGGCTCGCTCTGCTGCGCCTTGGCGACGATATCGAGCATCCGCTTGCCGTGGATCTTGATCTCGATGGGCGAGAGGCCGAGCTCGTTGAGATCACGCATGGAGGTCGGACGACGCTCCGCCACCTTGAACAGGTGCAGCTCTTTCACCACAAAGTTCAGAGCCAGATCCCGGCGCACCGCCTCTTGTTGGCGCCAGGCGGCCAGCTCGCGCAGAATGGCGAGCTCGCGGCGACCCAGTTGCCAAGCGTTGACGATGTCAAGATATGCCTGACGGGGATCGCTACCCTGGGTCTTGCGGGCGGAGTGGTTTTGGCACTCCTGCTCGAACCAGGCAAACTTGCCGCTTTCCCGCAGTTTGGCCATCACCTTCTCGTAGAGCGGCATCAAGTAGAAGACGTCAGCCGCGGCGTATTCAAGCTGGCGCGCAGTCAGCGGGCGTGCCAGCCAGTCGGTGCGCGCCTGATCTTTTTCCAGCTCGACCCCGAGGAATTCGTTCACCAGCGCACCAAAGCCGACCGAGACGCCGTAACCGAGAAAGGCGGTAGCCAGCTGGGTATCGTGCATCTGGTTGGGCAGGTGGCCCGCCTGATGCTGGATAAGCTCCAGATCTTCGCCAGAGGCGTGCAGGATGGCGATCTGCCCTTCCCGGCCCAGTCGCTGCCAGAGGGCGGAGAGATCCAGCGTCAGCGGATCTAGCAGCGCCAGATGCTCGCCGTCATAGATCTGGAACAGGCCAAGCTGGGGGTAGTAGGTACGGGTGCGAACGAATTCAGTATCGATAGCCAGGGGAACGTCGGCCAGAGAAGCGAGATACTGCTCAAGTTCGTCTTGCTGAGTGATAAGTTGATAGTGCATCTGTGCCTGCGCGGTTGATCAGGGCCAAAAAGAAAAAACCGTGGGATGACCCACGGTTTTGCATCACTGCGACACACCAGAAAGCCGGTGCAGCGCCTTATTGCTTGGCAATCTCCTCGTCACGCAGTACGCGGCGCAGGATCTTGCCCACATTGGTCTTGGGAAGTTCGTCACGAAATTCTACCAGTTTCGGCACCTTATAGGCAGTCAGATGTTTGCGGCAGTGGGCAATAATCTCGTCCTCCTGCAGCTTTGGATCTTTCTTGACCACAAAGATCTTCACCAGCTCGCCGGAGACCTTGTGCGGCACACCCACGGCGGCCACTTCCAGCACTTTCGGATGGAGTGCCACCACATCTTCGATCTCGTTCGGATAGACGTTGAAACCGGAGACCAGGATCATGTCCTTCTTGCGGTCAACGATCTTGAAGAAGCCCTGCTCGTCGCACACGGCGATATCACCGGTACAGAGCCAGCCATCCTGCATCACTTCGGCTGTGGCCTCGGGGCGCTGCCAGTAGCCGACCATCACCTGCGGGCCACGCACCTGCATTTCGCCCGGGGTACCAAATTCGTGGATCACCTGCCCGTTGTCATCCACCAGACGGATATCGGTAGAGCAGACCGGCAGACCGATAGAGCCATTGTAATCGGTCAGATCGTAGGGACAGACGCTCACCAGCGGTGAGCACTCGGTCAGACCGTAACCTTCCAGCAACGGGGTGCCGGTCAGTTTCTTCCACTGCTCCGCCACCGCGCGTTGCACCGCCATGCCGCCACCTATGGTGAGCTTGAGCTTGTCAAAAGCGATGTTCTGGAACTCGGCATTGTTGACCAAGGCGTTGAACAGGGTGTTGACCCCGGTGATGCAGGTGAAGGGGTATTTCTTGATCTCTTTGACAAAACCCGGGATATCGCGCGGGTTGCTGATCAGCAGGTTGTAACCGCCAAGGCGCATATAGAGCATGCAGTTCACGGTCAGCGCGAAAACGTGGTAAAGCGGCAGCGCGGTAACCACGAACTCCTTGCCCCGCTCCAGCATGGGGCCATAGACGCCGAGGCACTGCTCGACGTTGGCAATCATGTTGCGATGGGTCAGCATGGCCCCCTTGGAGAGGCCAGTGGTGCCACCGGTGTACTGCAGGAAGGCGAGGTCGTCGTTGGTGATCTCCGGCTTGATGTACTGCAGGAAACGCCCCTTGGAGAGCGCTTGGCGCATGGTGGTGGCATGGGGCAGGTTGTATTTGGGCACCAGCTTCTTGACATATTTCACAACGAAGTTGACCAGAGTGCCTTTGGCCAACCCCAGGTTGTCCCCCATGCGGGTCAGTATAACGTGCTTGACCGGGGTGTCGTAGACCACTTTTTCCAGAGTATGGGCGAAGTTGGAGACGATAACGATGGCCTTGGCGCCGGAGTCCTTGAGCTGGTGCTCAAGCTCGCGCGGGGTATAGAGCGGGTTGACGTTGACCACAATCATACCCGCACGCAGGATGCCAAACACGGCGATGGGGTATTGCAGCAGGTTCGGCATCATCACCGCAACCCGATCACCCTTCTCCAGCTTCAGCTCGTTTTGCAGGTAGGCAGCAAAGGCGCGGGACTGCTCTTCCAATCGGCGGTAGGTGATGGTTTGGCCCATGTTGACGAAAGCGGGCTGGTCAGCGAACTGGCTCACAGAGGATTCAAACATCTCGACCAGCGAGCTGAACTGCTCTGGATTGATCTCGGCGGGAACCCCTGGTGGATAATGCTTCAGCCAGACTTTTTCCACGAACTTCTCCTGCATAACTAGCACCTGTGCGCTCACTCTGTTGCCTCCGTCCGGTTCACATCGATTTCAATCAACTGTTTTAAGCACGTACTCTAATGCCGCCCATATTTACACAGCGCAGTATCAATTAACAGCAAATTAACAACGGAAAAATGTGAGGGAGATGACAAACCTGGAATTATAGAAAGACGGTGATTCTAGCGAACTTGACAAAAATTTACGATACAAACGGCGGTTGCTGCGCCATTTTCCATATGAAAATGGTGATTTCCACCCAATATGACCCGCTCGATCTGCTGGAAGGCATCCTGACGGGCCTGCCATTGGGTTTCAAGTGCAGCAAAGCCCTGCTCTCCCTGAATCAACAGCACCGGACAGCGGATAGCCGCCATCAGCGCCCGCGCCTGCCCTTCACTCATTCGAAGGGGCGACAGATCCCGTAAACGGGGATCGCTGCGCCAGTGCCAGCGCCCTGCCCTCATCTCAAGCTGCCGTTCAGAGATAATACGCGCAGCCTGCGGCGTGATATCCGCCACTTTGCAACGGGCGGCTACGGCATCATCGATGGACGCAAAACCGTTGACACTGCGCTCCCGGGTGCGGCTGCGGTTTAAAATCGCTCGCCGCAGCTGGGCGGGTACCTCCTCATCGGGCTGGCTCAGCGGACCCAACCCCTCCAACATGATCAACCGCTCTACCTGTTCGGGAAACACCCCGGCATAGGCGGAAGCGATCAGAGCCCCGAGGGAGTGACCCAGCAGGACAAAACGGGAGCACCCTGCCGCTTGCACGATCTGGTAGAGATCGTCGAGCCAGTCGACAAAGACATAGGGCGCTTGTTTGTGATCGGAGTGACCGTGCCCTGGCAGATCGACACACACCAGATGAAAATCGTCGAGATACGGGGCAAGAGGCAAAAAGCTGGCGCTATTGTCGAGCCAGCCATGCAAAGCGATCAACAGGGGTTTGCCCTGCTGATCATGCTCCGCAGACTGGTTATCCAGCAGGGCTACCCGCCGCCCATCCGCCAGGGTCAGCAGACGTTCGTGCAGAGTACTCTTGATGCTCTCGATCATGGCAAGCCTTAGCGACGCAGTGGCCGTCTCGGCCAGAAGGGATCATTGAAGGGGTCGTAGAAGTAGGGGTCCATATAGCGCACCTCCACCTCCTTGACTGGCGGCCACAGCTTGCTGCCCGTCACATTGAGCACAGAGAAGCGGTACTTGTGCTGGCCAATCTGGCTATCAACCGGTTGGCCTATGGTGCCGAGCACTGTCAGGCTTCGCCCTTGGCATAGAGGGTCGGGTCGACAAAGCCCTTCATAACAGCGAAAAAGCGCCCCGGCCACCATACCGCGTTTCATCATGTCGCTCTTGGTATTACGCATCATGTCACTCTCCTGTTGCCAGCCTTGCCCATCGGGCCATTCGCTTGTGTTGCAGCTGATGAGCGGCAAGAGCGACATGACGTCAGCGCTCCTGCCCTTATTCGCGACCCGGCAGCTTTTTCCAGGTCACCTTGTCACGCAAATAGACCGGAGTCGCCTGCTCAACCGGCACCGCCTCCCCCGCCAGCCAGGCCGCGCGGGCCAGCGGCAACATGTCTTCTGCCGCCGGGAAGCGCACCTGACTCACCGCCAGCTCATCGGCCAGACCACTCAGGGTCTCACCATAGGTTTCAAAACCGGTGCCGACGCAGGTCACAGGGCCCGCCAGCTTGCCACGGACGTCAACCAGTGCCGCGGGATCGCTCACCGCCTCGTCACCCACCAGTTGCATGCGGCCATCAATCAGCTCATAGCGGCCGAAATAGACCTCGTTCATCCGAGCATCGATGGCGGTCAGCACCTGCTGGGCGCCATCCAGTCGATAGGCGCCTTGCGCCATGGCGGCCAGGGTCGAGATGCCAATCAGCGGCACACCCGCACCAAACGCCAGCCCCTGAGCAACGCTGATACCGATCCGCACGCCGGTAAAGGAGCCCGGGCCGCGGCCAAAGGCGATGGCATCGAGCTTGTCCAAGGTTATCCCCGCTTCGTCCAACAGATCCTGAACCATCGGCAGGATCTTGCGGGTGTGATCCCGTGGCGCCTCTTCCCAGCGGGAGAACAGCTTGTCACCCACCAGCAAGGCGGCGGAGCAGGCTTCGGTGGCGGTATCAACAGCCAGGATCTTCAACTCATTCATGCTTTCCAATCTCTATAAAATCAGTCAATTACATAACCGGCAAGCGAGATATGCTCACCCGTTGTTCAAATCTGTTAGTTGGCGGCACACTTATTCACCGCGTTCAGTGCGATCGAAAAAACTCCCCAACGTTCCCAACTCCCGGGTGCGAGGGATGGCGGGCAGACTCTTGATAAAGGTGGCGCCGTAAGGTTTGTTGACCATTCGTGGATCACAGATCACCAGCACCCCATGATCACTGCGATCACGAATAAGCCGCCCCACCCCCTGCTTGAGGGCAATCACCGCCTTGGGCAGTTGTAACTCTGAGAAGGGATCGCCCCCCTTGAGCTTGCAATCATCCACCCGCGCCTTCAGCTGCGGATCATCGGGGCTAGCAAACGGCAGTTTGTCGATGATAACACACGACAACGCCGCCCCTCGCACGTCGATCCCCTCCCAGAAGCTGCTGGTCGCCACCAGCACGGCGCGGCCATTCTCGACAAACTCCTTGAGCAGCCGCTGCTTGTTGTCCTCGCCCTGCAACAAGACGGTGCGGCCAATCTCCCGGCGCAGCACCTCGGCCACCTGACGCATCACCTGATGGCTGGTGCAGAGGAAGAAACAGCCCCCGGGCGTCTTGTTGATAAGCGGGATCATCAGATTGGCCAGCAGCTCGCCACGGCCAAAGGCGTTGGGCTCCGGCAGATAACGGGGCACACAGAGCCGCGCCTGCTCGCCATAGTCGAACGGGCTGTCGAGAATAAGCTCGGCGCAGCCCGCCAGCCCCAGCTCGGCCTTGAAGTGATCAAAACGCATATCCACCGTCAGGGTGGCGGAGGTGAAGACCCAGGCCACTTCCGGTCTTTGCACCTCGGCACTGAATCGCTCGGCCACCGACAGCGGCGTCAGATTGAGGGAAAAATGGAGCCGGGAGCAGTCGTACCAGTAGGAGAAACCAGTCTGGTTGACCGCCAGCACTTCACCCAGGCGGGTGCGCAGTTCACTGATGCGCTCGAAGGCGTGATCCAGTTGCTCGCCCCGGCCGAGCGCCAGTTTCAGCACCTCGTAGCAGAGCCCGATGGCATCGTTAAGACGAGCCAAAGCCTGCCCCCAGAGCGGCTGGCGCAGCATGTCGCGGGTATTGCCGCGACCGCCATCCACTCCGAAGGCGAGCCGCAGATCCTGACTGGCGATAGCGAGCCGGTCCGCCGCCTTGCCGAGCTGGGCCATGTCGTGGGCCTCTGCCCGATAGGCCAGCTGGATATCCTGCGCCAGATCCTGAATCGTTCGGCTGCCTACCGACTTGCCGAAGTAGTTGGTGGCGATCTCCGGCAGCTGGTGCGCCTCGTCAAACACATAGACTTGCGCTTCGGGCACCAACTCGCCAAATCCGGTGTCTTTCACCGCCATATCGGCGAAGAAGAGGTGATGGTTGATCACCACCACCTGGGCATCCATGGCGCGGCGTCGAGCCACCACCAGATGGCAGTCGTCGTAATAGGGGCAGTCGCGGCCGAGGCAGTTGTCGTTGGTACTGGTGACGTGGGCGAGGATCTCGGCGTTCTCCTGCAATCCTGGAATATCCCCCACATCGCCGTTATCGGTAGCGGTGGACCAGGATTTGACCTTCACCAGATCGTTCAGGATTTCAGGCTTTTGCAGATGGGATTCGCTCAAGAGCCGGTTCATTCGCTCGATGCAGAGATAGTTGCTGCGTCCCTTGAGCAAGGCCACCGGCGGGGTGTAGGAGAGTGCACCGGTAATGGTCGGGAGATCCCGATAGAAGAGCTGCTCCTGCAGGTTCTTGGAGCCGGTGCTGATCACCACCCGCTTGCCGGACTCAAGCGCAGGCACCAGATAGGCATATGTCTTGCCGGTACCTGTCCCCGCCTCCACCAGCAGACGGCCACCACTTTTGATGGCGCGCGCGACCGCTTCGGCCATCTCCAGTTGGGGAGCGCGGGCTTTGAAACCGTCGATATGGCTGGCCAGAGGGCCATCTGGCTTGAACAGGGTCTGGATGGTCAAAAGGGCGTCCCGCAGCAAAAGCGGCCATTATGCCAAAAGCGCGGCAAAAGCGGGACAGATAATCTGCCTAGACGAACAGATCGATCTGATGCTCGGGATCCGGCTTGTGATCACCCTCCTCCGCCTTTGGCTGATCACGCTTGGCGGGCGTGCTATACGCCTGCTGGCGCTGCTGGGAGTCACTGTTGTCAGTGCTGGTCTTGCGCAGCTGGTGCTTTTTGCTGATCTGATTCACTTCCCGCTTGATCTCTTCGCTGCCGGGCGCAGCGGGCGCCCGGGGCAAAATGGGGAACAACAGGTCCTGGCTGGGCATGATGGCGATTCCTGCAGGGGTTATTGTCTAGTTATCGACCAGAAAACCGTTTTTGCCACTTTAATCGATCAAATCACAATTTCAGGTTGCATTTTCTGTCAAGGCAGGTAGTTTAAATCAGGCGTCAATTACGACATCTTATTTTGTAAAGGATTTATTACATGAAGTTCACCAGCCTGAAGACTCATCACCACCATCATCCCGACTAGTCTTTCAGGAGGTTGACTGCTGGAAGACACTTAACTGGTGACTTCCAAAAGGACCGCAAGATTCATAAACCCTCGGAAGCACCCACTTCCGAGGGTTTTTTCGTTTTTGACTAGAAGGAAATCGAGCAATGGAAACACAACGTCTGCGTATCGCAATGCAAAAGTCCGGTCGTCTGAGCCAGGACTCCCAAGCCCTGTTCAAGAGCTGTGGCCTGAAAATCAACCTGCGCGAGCAGCGCCTTATCGCCCATGTCGAGAACATGCCCATCGATATCTTGCGGGTGCGTGATGACGACATCCCTGGACTGGTAATGGAAGGGGTGGTCGATCTTGGCATCATCGGCGAGAACGTGCTGGAAGAGGTGCAGCTTATTCGTGCCTCCCAAGGCCTCCCCTTCGAGGTCAAAACCCTCAAGCAGCTGGACTTTGGTGGCTGCCGCCTCTCGCTGGCGGTGCCGGAAGATGTGACCTACACAGGGCCAGAGAGCCTTGCCGGCAAGCGCATCGCCACCTCCTACCCCGGGCTGCTCAAGCGCTTCTTTGACGAAAAGGGGCTCGGCTTCAAGAGCGTGATGCTGGGCGGCTCGGTGGAAGTGGCGCCCCGTGCGGGCCTGGCTGATGCCATCTGCGATCTGGTCTCCACCGGCGCCACCCTGGAGGCCAACGGCCTGAAAGAGGTGGAGGTGATCTACCGCTCCAAAGCGGTGCTGGTACAGGCTCCCAACCCCTTGTCCGATGCCAAGCAGAAGCTCATCGACAAACTGCTGCCCCGCATTCAGGGGATGCAGCAGGCGCGCGAGAGCAAGTACATCATGCTGCACGCCCCCAAGGACAAGCTCGATGCCATCACCGATCTGCTGCCGGGTGCCGAGCGCCCCACCATCATGCAACTGGCCGGTGACACCAATCAGGTGGCACTGCACGTCGTCTCCAGCGAGACCCTGTTCTGGGAGACCATGGAGCAGCTCAAGGCCCTCGGTGCCAGCTCCATTCTGGTGCTGCCCATCGAGAAGATGATGGAATAAGGAAGGGATATCATGCAGACCCTGATCTGGAAGACCCTCTCCCCCGCCCAGCAGGCCGACGTGCTGACCCGACCGGCCCTGAGTGACGAAGCCGACATCGGCGCCGTGGTACGGGAGATCATCGGCTCGGTACGCAGCCGGGGCGATGAGGCCCTGCGCGAGCTGAGCCAGCGCTTCGAGCGCGCCCCCCGTGAGCAGTTGCGCGTTAGTGAAGATGAGATTGAAGCCGCCTGCGCGCGGCTGGATAACGAGATAACAAGCGCTATCGAAGCGGCGATTGCCAATATTCACACCTTCCACGCAGCTCAAGTGCAACCGGTAGTGCAGGTGGAGACCCAGCCCGGGGTGGTGTGCGAGCTGCGCACCCAGCCCATCAGCCGGGTCGGCCTCTATGTGCCGGGGGGCAGCGCACCGCTCCCCTCCACCGTGATGATGCTGGCCATTCCAGCGGCTATCGCCGGTTGCCGGGAAGTGGTGCTCTGCACCCCGTCCCCCGCCAGCGACGAGATCCTGTTTACCGCCCGCGCCTGCGGCGTCGAGAAGGTGTTCGCCATCGGCGGCGCCCAGGCCATCGCCGCCATGGCGTACGGCACAGAAAGCATTCCCAAGGTGGACAAGATCTTCGGCCCGGGCAACGCCTATGTGACCGAAGCCAAGGGGCAGGTTTCCCGCGACTGGCGCGGCGCAGCCATCGACATGCCAGCCGGCCCTTCCGAGGTGCTGGTGATTGCCGACGAGAGCGCCAACCCGGCCTTCGTGGCGGCGGATCTGCTCTCCCAGGCCGAGCATGGCCCCGACAGCCAGGTGGTGCTGGTCACCACCTCACCGCTGCTGGCCGATGCCATCGCAGGGGAAATCAAGCGCCAGCTGGCCAAGTTGAGCCGCCGGGATATCGCCGCCCAGGCACTCGGCAGCAGTCTGGTGATCCTCTGCGATGATCTGGCCGAGGCGTGTGCCATCTCCAACGCCTATGCGCCGGAGCACCTGATTGTGCAGACCCGCGCCCCCCGCGATCTGCTGGATAAACTCGAGAACGCCGGTTCCATCTTTCTGGGAGCATGGACCCCCGAGTCAGTCGGCGATTACGCCAGCGGCACCAACCACACTCTGCCTACCTATGGCTATGCCCGTACCTGTTCCAGCCTTGGCCTCGCCGATTATCAGCGCCGCTACACGGTGCAGGAGCTGAGCGAGCGCGGCATTCAGGGCCTTGGCCCCATCGTCGAGCGCATTGCTCAGGCCGAAGGGCTCGATGGCCACAAAAATGCCGTCACCCTCAGATTGAACGCCCTGGCCGCCGCGCCCCAACCAACAGCACAGCAGAAGGATTTGTCATGAGCATTGCCAATCTGGCGCGCCGCGTGGTGCGGGCCCTCACCCCTTATCAATCCGCCCGCCGCATCGGCGGAAAAGGCCACGTCTGGCTCAACGCCAACGAGGCGCCGCAGGCCTATCCCTTCACCATCGAGGGGAGCCGCCTCAACCGCTACCCCGAGTGTCAGCCGGCCGAGGTGGTGAACGGCTATGCCGCCTACGCCGGGGTCAACCCCGATCAGGTGCTGGTGAGCCGCGGTGCCGACGAGGCCATCGAGCTCTTGATCCGCACCTTCTGCGAAGCGGGTGAAGATCAGATCCTCATCTGCCCGCCCACTTACGGCATGTACGCCATCAGCGCCGAAACCTGTGGCGTCGGCATCGTCGAGCAGCCGCTGACCGCCAGCCGCCAGCCTGACTGGCCCGCCATTGCCGATCGCCTGTCTGACGTGAAACTGGTGTTCCTCTGCTCCCCCAACAATCCCACCGGGGATCTGCTGGGTCGCGACGGTCTTATCGCCCTGCTGGAGAAAGCCCGGGATCGCGCCATCGTGGTGGTGGACGAGGCCTATATCGAGTTCTGCCCAGAAGCGTCCGTGGTGGACCTGCTGGCCCGCTTCCCCAATCTGGTGGTGACCCGCACCCTCTCCAAAGCCTTTGCCCTGGCGGGGATCCGCTGCGGCTTTACGCTGGCAAGCCCCGAGGTGATTGCCATGCTGGTCAAGGTGATCGCCCCCTACCCCATCCCCGAGCCCATCGCCCAGATCGCGGCGCAGGCCCTCTCCCCCATGGGACTGGAGCTGATGCAGGAACGAGTGATAGAGCTCAACAAGCAAAAAGCCGCCTTCAAGGCAGCGCTGACAACGCTTGCCTGCGTGAATGAAGTGTTCGAAGACAAGGGCAACTTCGTGCTGGTGCGCTTTGTGGATGGGGCCGCCGTCTTTGCTGCCATGAAGGCCGCCGGCATCATACTGCGGGATTTCTCGACTAAACCCGGCCTTGATAACAGCATTCGCGTCACCATCGGCTATCAGGGCGAGATGGATGCCGTGCTGGCCGTGCTGCGTGATCTGCCCTCTCCCACTTTGTAAGACAAGGATGTAGCGATGAAGACCCCGTTTTTGTTTATCGACCGCGACGGCACCCTGATTGAAGAGCCGGTGACCGACAAGCAGGTGGATAGCCTCGCCAAGCTGCGCTTCGAGCCCATGGTCATTCCGGTGCTGCGCGAGTTGCAGGCCGCCGGTTACGTGCTGGTGATGGTGACCAATCAGGATGGGCTGGGCACTGCCAGCCTGCCGCTGGAGAACTTCCAGCCGCCCCACGACCTGATGATGCACCTGTTTGAATCGCAAGGGGTGACGTGGGAGCAGGTGCTGATCTGCCCCCACTTCCCCACCGACGGCTGCAGCTGCCGCAAACCCCACCTCGGGCTGGTGAAGGAGTACCTCGCCTCAGGTCGCATCGACTTTGCCAACTCCTTCGTAATTGGTGATCGCCAGACCGACCTGCAGCTGGCCGAGAACATGGGCATTGGCGGTATTCGCTACCACCCGCAGGATCACAACTGGCTCGCCATCCGTGATCAGCTGCTCTCCAAAGGACGAGTTGCCGAGGTAGAGCGCTATACCAAGGAGACCCGCATCCAGGCGGCAGTGGATTTAGACAAGAGCGGCGGCAACCAGATCGCCACCGGCATCGGCTTCTTTGATCACATGCTGGATCAAATTGCCACCCACGCCGGTTTCCAGCTCAAGCTGAACGTCAGCGGTGATCTGCATATCGACGATCACCACACGGTGGAAGACGTCGGTCTGGCCCTCGGTCAGGCATTGCGTCAGGCCCTTGGCAACAAGCGTGGGATCGGCCGTTTCGGCTTCGTGCTGGCGATGGACGAAGTGCAGGCGGTGATCGATGCGCGCCCGCTGACCGAGCAGGAGGTGAGCACCGCGCTGGACTTGAGCGGTCGCCCCTACTTCGTGTTTGACTGCCCGAGCGGCTTTGGCCGTGACAACGTGGGCGAGATGGCCACCGAGATGGTGCCCCACTTCTTCCGCTCCCTCTCGGACGCCATGGCCATCACCTTGCAGATGAAGGTGGGCAGCGGCAACACC
Source organism: Aeromonas sp. (assembly GCF_050633025.1). GTDB lineage: Bacteria > Pseudomonadota > Gammaproteobacteria > Enterobacterales > Aeromonadaceae > Aeromonas. Next base: position 3,279 of record NZ_JBODRQ010000039.1, on the reverse strand, counting down.
CACCATCAGGTGGAGGCACTGTTCAAAGGCTTTGGCCGCGCCCTGCGTCAGGCCATCCGGGTGGAAGGGAGTGAGCTTCCCTCCAGCAAGGGAGTGCTGTGATGGATGTGAGCAAGCAGAAGCTGGTCATTATCGACACCGCATTGATGGTGCGAATCTCGCCAATCGATATGAGTAAGGGCAGACGATGAACAATCAAAAACTTGTCATCATCGACACCGGCTGTGCCAATCTGGCCTCGGTCAGAATGGCGTTCGAACGCCTCGGCGTGCAGCCGCTGGTCTCCAGCCAGGCAGCCGATATCGAGCAGGCGGACAAGCTGATCCTGCCCGGTGTCGGCACCGCGGTGGCCGCCATGAAGAACCTCAACGAGCGCGGGCTGGTGCCCCTTATTCGCGCCGCCAAACAGCCGCTGCTGGGCTTTTGCCTCGGCATGCAGATGCTGGCGGAGGCCTCTGAAGAGAGCATGGGTACGAATGACACGTCAGAGCGGCTTATCGACTGCCTTGGCATAGTACCGGGCAAGATCCGGCTGATGGAGGTCGGTGATCTGCGCCTGCCCCATATGGGCTGGAACCAGATTGAGCATGACGAGACCCATCCTCTGCTCAAGGGGATCCCGAGCGGCAGCTACTTCTACTTCGTCCACTCCTATGCGCTGGAGGTGACAGAAGCGACGCTGGCGACCTGCGACTACGGCCAGCCGTTTACCGCCATCGTCGGTGGGGTTGCAGAGCACAGCAACTTCTTCGGCGCCCAATTCCACCCGGAGCGCTCAGGCGCAGCCGGTGCCCGTTTGCTGCAAAATTTTCTGGAGCTATGAATGATCATTCCCGCAATTGACCTTATCAACGGTCAGGTAGTTCGCCTCTATCAGGGGGACTACGACCAGAAGACCGAATACAGCAGCAGCCCGCAGGCCCGCTTCGACGAATATGTCTCCCAGGGGGCGGTGCAGCTCCATCTGGTGGATCTGGACGGTGCCAAGGATGCCAAGGCGCGCCAGCTGCCCCTGCTGACCCAGCTGCTGTCGGCCACCGAAGCGCCGGTGCAGGTGGGTGGCGGCGTGCGCACCGAACAGGATGTGGCGGATCTGCTGGCCGCCGGCGCCAGCCGGGTGGTGATTGGCTCCACCGCCGTCAAATCCCCGGATCTGGTGGCGAGCTGGATGGAGAAATATGGCCCCGAGCAGATCGTGCTTGCGCTGGACGTCAATATCGATGCACAGGGCAATCGCCATATCGCGGTGGCAGGCTGGCAGGAGAACAGCGGGGTGACCATCGAGGCGCTCATCGAGCGCTTCCTCCCCGCTGGGCTCAAGCATGTGCTCTGCACCGACATCAGCCGTGACGGCACCCTGGCTGGCACCAACGTCGAGCTCTATCGTGATCTCTGCGCCCGCTACCCGAGCGTCGCCTTTCAGGCCTCCGGCGGCATTGGCGGCATCGCGGATATCGAGGCACTCAAGGGCTCCGGCGTCAAGGGGATCATCCTTGGCCGCGCCCTGCTGGAGGGCAAGTTCTCGGTGGGTGATGCCATCGCCTGCTGGCAAACCCCCGAAGCCGATACCACAGGAGGCAACTGATGCTGGCAAGACGCATTATCCCCTGCCTCGACGTGAAAGATGGCATGGTGGTCAAGGGGGTACAATTTCGCAACCACGAGGTGATGGGCGGCATTGTCGAACTGGCGCGCCGCTACGCCGAAGAGGGGGCTGACGAGCTGGTGTTCTATGACATCACCGCCTCCAGCGATGCCCGGGTGGTGGACAAGAGCTGGGTGAGCCGGGTAGCGGAGGTGATCGATATCCCCTTCTGCGTCGCCGGTGGCATTAAAAGCGTGGAAGATGCCCGCCAGATCCTCGAATATGGCGCCGACAAGGTCTCCATCAACTCCCCTGCGCTGACCGACCCGACCCTCATCAGCCGATTGGCCGAGCGCTTTGGCGTGCAGTGCGTGGTGGTGGGCATTGACTCCTACTTCGACGCCGACACGGGCCACTATCAGGTCAAACAGTTTACCGGTGACGAGAGCCGCACCCGCACCACCGCCTGGCACACCCTCGACTGGGTGCAGGAGGTGCAAAAGCGCGGCGCGGGTGAAATCGTGCTGAACGTGATGAATCAGGACGGCATGCGTCAGGGTTATGATCTCGACCAGCTCAAGCTGGTGCGCAGTGTCTGCAAGGTGCCGCTGATCGCCTCCGGCGGCGCCGGTGCCATGGCACACTTTCGCGATGCCTTTACCCTCGCCGATGTGGACGGGGCGCTGGCCGCCTCCGTGTTCCACAAAGGCCTTATCCCCATTCCCGAACTGAAACGCTGGCTGAAAAGCGAAGGAGTCGCCATCCGTGAATAACTTCTCAGATAACACACAAACAACCGCCAGCGCGCGCCCCCTTGCCGAGCAGCTCGACTGGGAAAAATGCGATGGCATGATCCCCGCCATCGTCCAGCACGCCGCCAGCGGCGAGGTGCTGATGCAGGGCTTTATGACCCGTGAAGCGCTGGAAAAAACCCTGGCTACCTGCCAGGTCACCTTCTTTAGCCGCAGCAAGCAGCGGCTCTGGACCAAGGGGGAAAGCTCGGGCAATGTGCTCAAACTCGTGGCTATCAGCACCGACTGCGATCAGGACTCTCTGCTGATTGCCGCCAACCCCGTCGGTCCCACCTGCCACAAAGGGACAACCTCCTGCTTCCATGGTCACCCGCTGCCGCCGCTCGGTTTTCTGGCAGAGCTGGAGCAGATACTGGCTTCTCGCAAAGGGGCCGATCCGGCCACCAGCTACACCGCCAGCCTCTACGGCAAAGGAACCAAGCGCATCGCCCAGAAGGTCGGTGAGGAAGGTGTCGAAGTGGCGCTGGCCGCCATGGCCAAGGATCGGGAGGAGCTCATCAACGAATCCGCCGATCTGCTCTACCACCTGACCGTGCTGCTGCAAAATGAGGGGCTGGGATTACAGGATGTCGTACAGCGGCTTTATGAGCGGCATAATAAATAAATTGAAAATAAATATGGGCCATTGGTCCATATTTATTTTAACCAACATGATAATTCCACAAGGTCTTGATACTCCTCTACTTTCAACCCTTGCTTCGCTAGGCAGTACACCAGTAATACCTCGTTTTCATTAAGGCCAGATAAAACACTATCAGTAGAGTCATTTTTCATTCCGTCAAAGGAACTAAAATCATCAACTGCATTTAACACATCATCTTGCATTGGGCGGATTCAACTCCGAAGTGCAACGCTAAGCCGCCTTTCTTAGCTCTGCAAACA
>NZ_JBODRQ010000038.1:0-29159 GCF_050633025.1 Aeromonas sp. | reverse complement strand
CCGAGCCGCGCCGCCAGCGCTTCGGGCTGCCAGCGCCCTCGCCCCTTGCGGGCCGCCAGTTGCAGATTGCCGAGCACCGTCAGATGAGGGAAAAGCCGCGAGTCCTGAAACACCAGTCCGAACCGGCGCGCTTCGGGCAGCAGCTCGGCGCACTCCCGCCCTCGCCACCGCAAGCGATCCCCGCTTTGGCGATCGAGCCCGGCGATGATGCGCAGCAGGGTGCTCTTGCCGCAGCCGGAGGGGCCGAACAGGCCGAGGATCCCCCCCAGTTCGAGGGTCAGTGCGCAATCGAGGGTAAAGGGGCCAAACTCGCGCCGGGCATGGAGGTTCAAGGCATGGCGGGGCGGCACGTTCACAGGCGGCATAGTAGCGGGTAGGTTCATCCGAACACTCTCCGCTGTCTGCGCTGCAACACACCATAGACCAGCACCAGCATCACCAGCGAGAAGGCCATCAGGCCGCCCGCCAGAATATGGGCGTTCTGATAATCCATCGCCTCCACATGATCAAACAGGGCGATGGAGAGCACCTGGGTTTCGCCGGGGATATTGCCGCCAATCATCAGCACCACGCCAAACTCCCCCAAGGTGTGGGCAAAGCCGAGGGCTGCCGCCATTACGAAGCTGGGCAGGGTCATCGGCAAGATGATGTGGAAGAAGCGCTCCAGCGGGCCGAGCCCCAAGGTAGCGGCAGCTTCCAGCTCCTTGTTACCCATGTTGACGAAGGCGGAGGTGAGCGGCTGCACCACAAACGGCAGCGAATAGAGAATGGAGGCAAACAGCAGGCCGAGAAAGCTGAATGCAAGCGGGGCGCCAAAGGTGTCGCGCCACCAGGCGCCGAAACCATATTCGGGGGAAAAGGCGAGTAGCAGATAAAAACCCAGTACCGTGGGAGGCAGCACCAACGGCAGTGCCACCAGCGCCTCCACCAGCGGCCGCAGCCGGTTCTGACTGCGCGACAGCCACCAGGCCAGCGGCGGTGCCAGCAACAGTAAAATCGCTGTGGTGCAGGCCGCAAGCTTCAGGGTGAGCCAGACCGCCAGCAGATCCCCTTCACTCATTGCCGACCTCCCGGTTGATAAATGCCCCCAACGGCATGGTATCCATCCTTATTACAAAGAGTGGCCGACCCGAAGGCCGACCACTCAGGGTATCGCATCAGGCCCATCCCCTTATTGGGGCAACGCATAACCCGCTGCCTTGATCTGCGCCTGACCCGGCCCCTTGAGCCAGGCGACCAGCGCCTCGACCGCGGCGCCTTTCTTCAATACCAGCCCCTGCTGCTCGATGGGAGGATAGAAGCTCGCAGGCACCGCCCAGGCTTCGCCAGTCTTGCCCGCCTCAACCAGATTGGCCCAGGCGACAAAGCCCAGCTCGGCATTGCCGGTGTCGACAAATTGCCAGGTCTGGCCGATGTTGGCGCCGGTTAGCAGCCGATACTGCTTGGGATCGATTTTGAGATGGGTGAGGGTCGCCATGGCAGCAGCACCATAGGGAGCTGTGCGGGCATTGGCGATGGCGAGGTTGCCTTTCCAACTGCGCAGGGTCGCCTCGTCAGGGGCTGGCCCTCCTTTCTTCCAGAGCCCCAGCTGGCCGATGGCGTAGGTGAAGCGATCGCTCCCCTTGCCCTCTTTTTCCAGCTTCTCGGGGGTCGCTACATCGGCGGAGAGGAAGAGATCGAACGGTGCACCGTGACTTATCTGGGTGTAGAGCACTCCGGTGGCGGCAGACGAGATGGCCAGGGTGTGGCCGGTCTTGGCGGTGAACTCCTTGCCGATACGCTCTATGGTGCCCTTGAAGTTGGCAGCCACGGCCACCTTCACTTCATCGGCCTGCACGGGCCCGGTATGCAAGGTGGCGGCGCAAATGCCGGTGATGACAACAGATAACAGCGGTTTCATTCCCTTTCTCCTGATGGGGCCCGCACATCCGCGCCCCTTGGCGGGGCCTTGGTTCCCGTTGAACCTGCGCCCCTCATGATGAACAGGTCAGGCTTGCCAGCGGGCAGCGGCGGCGTTGTCGCTCTCCTTGGCCTCGACCCAGCGTTGCACACCCTCGGCGGTCAGCTCTTTTTTCCAGAACGGCGCCCGGGTTTTCAAGAAATCCATGATGAAGTGGCAGGCCTCGAAGGCCGCCTCGCGGTGGGCACTGCTCACCGCCACCAGCACGATTTGATCGCCAAGCCACAGCTCGCCGATACGATGAATGAGGGTACACTCCTGCAGCGGCCAGCGGCGGCGGGCCTCCTGCACGATATCGGCCAGCGCCTTCTCGGTCATACCGGGGTAGTGCTCGAGGGCCAACCCCTTCACCTCCTCCCCCTGATTGAAGTCGCGCACCTTGCCAACGAAGGTGACGATGGCGCCACTGTCGGGGCGGGTGGCGAGGCGGGCATATTCGTCCGCCAGCGAGAAATCTTCCCGCTGGACCAGAATGCGATCGGTCATGGTTGCCTCGCTCATCCTTAACCTCCGGTCACAGGTGGGAAGAAGGCCACCTCATCGCCATCGTTGATGGGGGTATCGAGGGGCACCAGGGTCTGGTTGACCGCGACCAAGAGCTTGCCTGCTTCCAGCGCCAGCGCCCACTTGTCACCGCGCTCACAGAGCGCCGCGCGCAGTTGTTCGGCGGTGGCGTAGTCGCACGGCAGGCTCAGCTCATCGCACGCCACCAGCTCTCTTACTTGCGCAAAAAACAGTACCTTGATCATGCTTGCTCCCCGCTCGTTGACCCCAGCTGAAAATGGCCGGACTTGCCGCCCCTCTTCTCGACCAGTCGCACCTGTTCGATCACCATGTCCTTTTGCACTGCCTTGCACATGTCGTAGATGGTCAGCGCCGCCACCGATGCCGCCGTCAGCGCTTCCATCTCCACCCCGGTCTTGCCCGAAAGCTTGCAGAGGGTGCGAATATGCACCCGGTTCTGATCGGGCAGCGGCACTATCTCCACCTCGACTTTGGTCAAGGCCAGCGGATGGCAGAGGGGGATGAGATCGGCGGTCTTCTTGGCGGCCATGATGCCGGCGATGCGGGCGGTGGCGAACACATCCCCCTTGTGGTGCTGGCCGCTCAAAATCAGCGCCAGCGTCTCGGGGGCCATGGCGACAAGCGCCTCGGCGCGGGCTTCGCGCTCGGTCACCTGCTTGTCGGTCACATCCACCATATGGGCTTCGCCGCTCTGGTTCAGATGCGTCAGGTTGGGCTGGGTCTGCTTGGGATCGGTCTGGTTCATCGTTTGCTCTCAGAGGTGGGAGACAAAGTTGCACGGCTTGGTGCGGGCATCGAGCTGATCGCGGATCAGTTGCTCCCAACCCAGCCGACAGGCGCCGGTGGAGCCGGGCAGACAGCAGATCAGGGTGCGATTGGCGAGTCCCGCCAGCGCACGGCTCTGCATGGCGGAGCCTTTAATCTCGGCAAAAGAGAGCTGACGGAACATCTCGCCAAAACCCTGTACGGTGCGCTCGAACAGCACACCGACCGCTTCCGGTACCCGGTTCTGTTCATTGAAGCCGGTACCGCCGTTAATCAGTACCACCTGCACCCCCTCATCGGCGATCCACTCGCTCACCCGAGCGCGGATGCGAAACAGGTTGTCCGGGCAGAGCGCCCGATCGGCCAGTTGATGGCCCGCGTCGGTGAGGGCCGAGACCAGATAGTCACCCGAACTGTCATCGGCGGCGGTGCGGCTATCGGAGACCGTCAGCACGGCGATCTGGAGGGGAATAAATGCGTTGTGTTTCTGTCCCATCGGGCAGCTCCTTGTGGCTATGGGCCGTCAACGAGGCAGGAAGAGAAGGGGTATGAGAGGCCAGCTGTCAGGGCGCAAAAAACTGACGCAGACAGGGGTGACCAACTTGCTCAAGCGTGTGACGGCGGGCTGATTCTATCAAAGGTTTCACGAGATATGGGATTTAAAAGACACACAAATCTGATGCTTGTCCCATATATGAACAAAACGCAGGCCGGGGAACCCGGCCTGTCGTCGCAGGATCAGAACCCTTTCACCCCGGTCATGTCGGGCAGCTGGTGAGCTATCCCCTTGTGACAGTCGATACAGGTACTTTCACCACTGGCCAGATTGGTAGAGTGCATCTTGGCGGCACGCTGCCCCTGCAGGGAGAAGTCCATATACTCGAAGTTGTGGCAGTTGCGGCACTCGCGCGAATCGGTCTCTTTCATTCGCTGCCACTCCCGCTCCGCCATCTCGCGTCGGTGCAACTCGAACTTCTCGCGGGTATCCACCTTGCCGGTGATCATGCCCCACAGCTCCTTGGAGGCCTGCACTTTGCGGATGATCTTGTAGGTCCACTCGTGGGGTACGTGGCAATCCGGGCAACTGGCCCGCACGCCGGAGCGGTTGGCGTAGTGGATGGTGTCGCGGTACTCCTCGAACACGTTGTCCTTCATCTCGTGACAGCTGGTGCAGAAGGCCTCGGTGTTGGATGCTTCCATGGCGGTGTTGAAGCCACCCCAGAAAATCACGCCACCAAAGAAGCCCATCAGCAAGATGACCCAGAGAGCCGCCTTCGACGGAGACTTGAAGGTAGTCCACAGACGCTGGATAAAGCCGGGTAATTTCATCTATGGATTCCTCAGTTCAACGCTTCAACCGGTTTAAAGGTATTTTCCACCAGCGGCTTGGCATCCGCTTGCGGCACATGGCACTGCAGGCAGAAGTAGCGACGCGGCGACACTTCACCCAGGGTCATGCCGTCGCGGGTCTCGAAGTGAGTCGGGCTGATCTTGGGGGCCTTCATGGCACTTGCATTCTTGAAGCTGTGGCAAGCCAGGCACTTGTTGACCTTGGTATCCACCTCGTAGTTGCGAATGTCGTGAGGGATCAGCGGCGGCTGATGCATGTACTGACGATCGTAGGGCGCGCCATCCTTGCGGAAGTTTTTCAGGGGTGAGGCGGTGGCATCGGTCACCAGATCGGTGGCGCCACGCTCGGACTTGAGGCCACCGGTACTGTTGGTGATCTCGGGGGTCGCTGCCATCAAGGATCCCGCCATCAGGCAGGCCAGCATTGCTCCAATCAGCTTTTTCATTATTTGTTCTCCAACGTTTTTTCTGCCTTGACGGCAAAACCTACAGTGATTTCAAAAACTTGTTCCGCGCAGACATCGATGCAGCGGCCACAGTTGGTACACTCCTGAGCCGCAATCAAGGGCCCGTGACCGCGCTTGGCACCGTGAACAGGCCCGCGCAGGATGGGACGCTCCGGGCAGACCGCATAACAATCCATGCAGTTGTTGCACCGCTCGCGCCCCTTGGCAGAAATCTTGATAAATCCGACACGATTGACCAGGGCATAGAAGGCCCCCACCGGACAGAGATGACCGCACCAGCCCCGCTCAACCACGAAGAGATCGAACAGGAATAGCGCCGCCAGCAGGGCCCAGCCCGCCCCCATGCCAAACAGCAGGCCGCGCATGGCGAGCGACACCGGATTGACCAGCTCCCACGCCATCACCCCGACCACCGCTGGCACCACCAGCACCATGGCCAGCAGCCAGTAGCGGGTCGCACGGCTGAACTGGCCGTTGCCCTTGAGGCCAAGTCGCCCCCTGAGCCAGGCCGCCGCATCCGTGATGAGGTTGACCGGACAGACCCAGGAGCAGAACACCCGCCCACCGACCAACCAGTAACCGGCCAGCACAATGGCAGCACCCAGCCAGAGGGTGGTGATGGGCCAGTGGCCCGCCGCCAGCGACTGCAGCAGGGTCAGCGGATCAGTCAGCGGCACCGTATCCAGCAACAGCGAACTGGAGAGGTTGCCCTTGAGGATCCAGATCCCCGCCAGCGGCCCCAGCAGAAACAGCGCGAGTACGCTGAACTGACTCAGCCGACGCAGCAGCAGGAAGCGGTGGGAACGCCACCACCCCAGCTTGATGCGAGCTTCTTCCCCCGGATAACGACTCATAACCCCTCCGGTTTGCGGGTGGGCAAGGTGAGCCTGTCACCGATGAGCGACTTGTTACCCGCCTTGGCCTTCTCTTCCCAGCCGAGCCGGTAGTGATGGCCGAGCTCCCCTTTGGCGAGCTGACGGGGCACCACCTTGATGGCAGACTCCTCCAGCACGCAGGCATGCTCGCACTTGCCACAGCCGGTACAGATATCGCTGTGTACCGTGGGCAGGAACATGGCGTGCTTGCCGGTGCGCTGGTTATGTTGCAGCTCAAGAGTGATCGCTTTGTCAATCAGCGGACAGACCCGATAACAGACATCGCAGCGCAGCCCCAGATAGTTGAGGCAGGTCTCGTGATCGATGAGCACTGCCACCCCCATCCGGGCCTGATCGATGTCGGTCATCTGCTGATCCAGCGCCCCGCTCGGGCAGGCCGCCACGCAGGGGATGTCATCACACATCTCGCACGGCACGGCACGTGCCTTGAAATAGGGAGTGCCGGTGGTCACAGGGTCAAACAGCCGGGCGAGCTTGAGGGTGTCGTAGGGGCAGGCCTCGACGCAGAGCCCGCAGCGCACGCAGGCGCCGAGAAACTCTGCTTCATCGAGGGCGGCAGGGGGGCGCAGCGCCTGGGCAGGCACAGCTTGTGCCTGCTGGCGGGCCACGCCACCGAGCCCCACGCCAAGCAGGCCCACACCGCAAGCCCCCTTGGCCATGTCGGCCAGAAACTGGCGACGACTACGACTCATCTCGCGCTCCCCCGCCTTAAGCCTTCATCACCTTGACGGCGCACTTCTTGTAATCGGTCTCTTTGGAGAGCGGATCGGTGGCGTCTAGGGTCAGCTTGTTGACCAGCTGGCTCGCATCAAAGAAGGGCATGAAGACCAGTCCTTTCGGCGGACGGTTGCGACCACGGGTCTCGACACGGGTCTTCACCTCGCCACGGCGGGAGGAGACGATCACCTCTTCGCCACGACGCACGCCACGGGCTTTGGCATCGTCCGGGTGCATGAACAGCACCGCATCCGGGAAGGCGCGATAGAGCTCGGGCACCCGGCGAGTCATGGTGCCGGTGTGCCAGTGCTCCAGCACGCGACCGGTGGAGAGCCACAGATCGTACTCCTGATCCGGCGACTCGGCGGCGGGCTCGAACGGCAGGGCGAAGATGACCGCCTTGCCATCGGGCTTGCCATAGAAGCGCACCCCCTCGCCCGCTTTCACATAGGGGTCGAACCCTTCGCGATAGCGCCACAGGGTCTCTTTACCATCCACTACCGGCCAGCGCAGACCACGGGACTCATGGTATTGATCGAAGGGAGCCAAATCGTGCGCATGACCACGCCCAAAGGTGGCGTACTCCTCGAACAAGCCCTTCTGGACGTAGAACCCGAAGTGCTCGGCTTCGTCGTTCAGCATCCCCTTGCTTTGCTCTTTCGGGAACTGATTGACCTGACCGTTGGCATAGAGCACGTCGAACAAGGTTTTGCCCTTCACTTCCGGCACCTTGGCAATCAGTTCAGCCGGCCACACTTCCTCAACCTTGAAGCGCTTGGAAAACTCCATCAGCTGCCACAAGTCGGACTTGGCCCCTTCAGGTGCCTTCACCTGCTGGTGCCAGAACTGGGTGCGGCGCTCGGCGTTGCCGTAGGCCCCCTCTTTTTCCACCCACATTGCGGTGGGCAGGATAAGGTCAGCGGCCTGGGCCGTGACGGTCGGGTACGGATCGGAGACCACGATGAAGTTGCGCGGATCGCGATAGCCAGGCAGGCGATCGGTATTCATGTTGGGGCCAGCCTGCATGTTGTTGTTGCACATCACCCAGTAGGCGTTGAGCTTGCCATCTTTGAGCATGCGATCCTGCAGCACGGCGTGGAAACCCACCTTGTCGGGAATGGTCCCCTCCGGCAGTTTCCAGATCTGCTCGGCGATGGCGCGGTGCTTGGGCTCGGTCACCACCATGTCGGCAGGCAGACGGTGGGCAAAGGTACCCACTTCACGCGCGGTGCCACAGGCAGAGGGCTGGCCGGTCAGTGAGAAAGGACCATTACCCGGCTCGGAGATCTTGCCGGTCAGCAGGTGGATGTTGTAGCAGAGGTTGTTGGCCCAGACGCCACGGGTATGCTGGTTGAAACCCATGGTCCAGTAGGAGACCACCTTCTTGCTCGGGTCGGCATAGAGCTTGGCCAGCTTTTCCAGCTTCTCTTTGGAGACGCCGGAGAGCTTGGAGACCGACTCCACATCGTAATCCGCCACGAACTTGGCAAATTCCTCGAAGGTCATCGGAGTGGCATCGCCGCTGTCCGGGTTCTTCGCTTTCTGCTGCAGCGGATCGGTCGGGCGCAGGCCGTAACCGATATCGGTGGCCCCCTTCTTGAACACTGTGTGCTTGTTGACGAAGTCCCAGTTCACCTTGTCATTCTGGATGATGTAGTTGGCGACATAGTTGAGGATCGCCAGATCGGTCTGCGGGGTAAACACCATGCCGTTGTCCGCCAGCTCGAAGCTGCGGTGCTCGAAGGTCGAGAGCACGTGCACCTGCACATCCGGGTTGGAGAGACGGCGATCGGACATCCGCGACCAGAGGATGGGGTGCATCTCGGCCATGTTGGAGCCCCACAGCACGAACGCATCGGCCTGCTCGATATCGTCGTAACAGCCCATCGGCTCATCCATACCGAAAGTACGCATGAAGCCAACGACCGCAGAGGCCATGCAGTGACGGGCATTGGGGTCAATGTTGTTGGAGCGGAAACCGGCCTTCATCAGCTTGGCGGCAGCGTAGCCTTCCCAGACGGTCCACTGGCCGGAGCCGAACATGCCGACAGCGGTCGGCCCCTTCTCTTTCAGAGTTGCCTTGAACTTCTCGGCCATGATGTCGAACGCCTGATCCCAGCTGATGGGGGCGAAGTCGCCATCCTTGTCGAACTGGCCGTTCTTCATCCGCAGCATCGGCTGGGTCAGGCGATCCTGGCCATACATGATCTTGGAGAGGAAGTAACCTTTGATGCAGTTGAGGCCACGGTTGACCGGCGCATCGGGGTCGCCCTGAGTCGCCACGACCCGACCATCCTGAGAACCCACCAGCACGGAGCAGCCGGTACCGCAGAAGCGGCAGGGAGCCTTATCCCAATGGATGGCGGTCTTGTCGGTACTGGTGATGAGATTGGCTGCCAGCGTGGGGGCACTGACACCGGCCACGGCAGCGGCAGCTGCCACCGCGTTGGCCTTCATAAAGTCGCGTCGACTCAGCTTCATGGCATATCCTCACATTGCTTATCGCGTAATAGTTGTCGAATCTGTCGAACGGGAGCCAGCCATCAGCGGTAGAGGGCACGCCCGGCATCCCATCACTCTTTTCAGTGACCGCCCAGTTCATCGAACTGGTGGTAAATCAGGGCGGCAGAGAGCACGCCCGGCATCGCCTGTATCGCATCAATGGCCGCCATGATCGGCCGCTGGCTTGGACCTTCCAGGGTCACGACCAGCTTGCCCTCGTCACTGACGGCGTGGATCTCGGCCCCTTCAAGGGCGCCAATCTGCTCGGCGAGCTGATGGCGCAAGGGGGGCTGGGTCAGCACCACCAGACTCGATACATGGAACTCCTGATCCATTGTGGCTTCTGTGTCACACAGCTTCTGACTCATTCTGACTCCTGCTTGAGGGTGGACTGGCTCGCACCACCGGATGGGACGGCTCGCCCGTCGACCTTGATGCTACCAACCGGACAATCCTGCACACAGGCGCCGCAGCCATTACAGCGATCCGGCTCCACTGTCGGGGTGGGCACACGCCCCAGCACCGGAATAAAACGAATGGCATTGGGCTCGCAGCTGTCCTGACAGCGCTGGCAGAACACCTGACCATTGGCCAGACAGTTGGCCTCGATATGGGCCTTATAGTGCCAGGGGGACTCGCTGGTCGGGCGAAACAGCGGCGCCTTGCAGACTGTGACGCACTCGGTGCAGAAGGTGCATTCGCCACGCTGGAAATCGACCACCGGAAAACCGCCCTCGCCATTCACCAGGATCTGCTCCGGACAGGCGGCCAGACACTCCCCGCAGCGGGTGCAGTCGGCGACAAATGCCGACCAGTTGACTGACCAGGGCAACTGCACCGGCGGTTCGACAGTTCTCAGTCGCCCCCGGAACAGGCCGCGGCGGGCAAGATCGATCTCATCCGGCATGTTGACTCCTGTTCTGGTGAAAAAGGGGACAGTGCGAGTCCATGATTGGCATTCTTGATACCAATTATAAGAGTGGGTGTATATTGCGGCCCTGACAAGGTAAGGGATATACCACCAGGGAGATAAACAGGGGGGATTCTTGCGCCAGATCAAAGCCTTGCAGCGTAATAAAAATGGAGGTATCGGTTAAAATACCTCCATATGAGGATTGCTATTTAATCGTTGGGGATTTTTTGCAGTTATCCGCCGATCGAGGCGAGATGAGGAGTGATGCCGGCATTGCCTTCATGAAGCCGATGGGTGGCACTCTTGCCCGCAAGTGCCGCGCGAATGCGCTGTTGCAGCTCATCGGATTGCCCATCTGCGCCGAGCAGATCCCGCAGGTCGATGCCGTTGTCGCCAAACAGGCACAGATGCAGCTTCCCCAGCGAGGAGACCCGCAGCCGGTTGCAACCAGCACAGAAATCCTTGCTGTAGGGCATGATGAGCCCCACCCCACCCTGCGATTCCGGGTGCATAAAGACCTGCGCCGGACCGTCATCCGTGCCCCGCAACTGCTGCACCCAGCCGCTCTCCAGCAAGCGCTGTTTGATCTGCTCGCCACTGACATGGTGGTCACGAAACAGGGTATCCATCTCGCCGGTCTGCATCAGTTCGATAAAGCGCAGCTCGATGGGCTTGTGCCTGATCCAGCCGAGAAAGGCATCAAGCTGGTAGTCGTTGAGCCCCTTGAGCAGCACCGCATTGATCTTCACCGATTTGAAACCGGCGGCCAGTGCTGCTTCGATCCCCTCCATCACCTCGGCCAGCTTGTTCTCACCGGTGATCTGGTGAAACTGGCGCGGGTCGAGACTGTCGACACTGACATTCAGCGCGTTGAGTCCGGCATCAAACCACTCCTGAGCCCGCTCCTTGAGGCGATAGCCGTTGGTGGTCATGGCGACCTTCTCGATACCCGGGGTGGTGGCAATCACCTTGACGATCTCGGTGAAATCGCGGCGCAGGGAAGGCTCGCCCCCCGTGATGCGCACCTTGCGGGTGCCCATGGCGGCAAAACCGCTGACCACACGGCGGATCTCGTCAATCGAGAGAAAGGGTTGACGCCCAGCTTTGTGACCTTCCGGGGGGCGATAGCCGTCAGGCAGGCAATAGGTGCAACGGAAATTGCACACATCGGTCACCGACAGACGCAAATAGTAAAAACGACGGGAAAAACCATCTTCAAGTGGCAACATAAACACCTTTCCAAATACGGGAGGCCAGGGCATTTCTTTCCTGACCCTTACAGCTCGAACGTCGGCTGACGGCTGGTTTCCCCCTATCGCTAGGACTTAGGCAAAACCGCTCGGAGTTCATCTAGTTTTTCGATGCTAACACAAGTTGGAGTACACTCCCACGCATCTTGCGGGGTCCTTATCACTATTCAGAGGTGCGCATCAGTATGGGAAAACGGTTCAGGGTCCATTCGGTCAGCAGTGCCATTGGCCGCGCCATGGTGTTGATCCTCTTCATGGCCAGCCTGATCGCGCTGGTCGCCATGGTCACCCTCTTCTACTCGGTACCCGATGCCAAGGCGATCAACCTCTCCGGTTCGCTGCGGATGCAGGCCTACCGGATGGCCTACGAAATCGAGCGGGGCGACAGCGTGCTGGGGCGCCTCTCACAGTTTGAAGAGACCCTGCACGCCGAAGAGCTGCAGGAGACCCAGCGCTGGATCACGCCAGCCTCCCTGCGTCGCACCTATGGCGAGGTGCTCGGCCAGTGGCAGGTAATGCGCCAGCACATCGAGGATCACACCCCCAGACGGTACACCGATAACACCGAGCAGTTTGTGGCGGCCATCGACAATTTCGTCAATCAGATGCAGTACCACGTGGAATTCAAGGTGCGGATGCTGGCACTGGCAGAGGGGCTCGGCCTGCTGGCCATCATCACTATCGCCTGGTTTACGGTGCGCTTCACCCGCCAGCAGGTGGTCGCCCCCCTCAACCAGCTGGTCTACTGCGCCCGCCAGATCCAGCGGCAGGATTTCGATCTTCAGCTGCCCGCCCACGGCGAAAATGAGCTGGGGGAGCTGTCGCGTGCCTTCGTCACCATGGCGGACGAGCTGGGCAAACTCTATCGGGAGCTGGAGAACAAGGTGGAAGAGAAAACCGCCAAGCTGCAGCAGGCCAACGACACCCTCTCGTTTCTCTACTCGACCGCCCAGAAGCTGCACGCCGCCCCGCTCAGCACCCGTACCCTCATCAAACTGCTGGACCGCGCAGCCGCCCACCAGCATATCGACCATATCCGGCTGACCCGCTTCGAGCACAACGCCATGCCGGTCTATATCTCGGGGCGCACCGGCTGGCCCGGCGATCTCGATGCAGTGGCCAGCTTTTATCTGCAGATGGATGAGCAGGAGTTCGGCCGCCTCGACATCATCAGCCAGCACCCCATCGATGAGCGGTTGATCAAGAACTTCACCATGCTGCTGGCTCAGGTGCTGCACAAAGACCAGACCCTGCTGCAACAGCAGCGACTGCTGCTGATGGAGGAGCGGGCGGTGATAGCCCGGGAGCTGCACGACTCGCTGGCGCAGGCCCTCTCCTACCTCAAGATCCAGTCCACCCTGCTCAAGCGCTCTTACGCCAAGGGGCAGCATGACAAGGCGCAGGAGGCGATGCAGCAGATCGACGAGGGGCTTAGCAATGCCTATACCCAGTTGCGCGAATTGCTCGGTACCTTCCGTCTCACCATTGGCGATGCTAATCTGGGAGAGGCGATCCGGGTGATGCTCGATCAGCTGCAACCCCAGACCCAGGCCGAAATCCGGTTCCATTACGGACTGGCCGACAACGACCTGGAGGCGGGCCAGCATATCCACATTTTGCAGCTGATCCGTGAGGCAGTGCTCAATGCCATCAAACACGCCAACGCGCAAGTGATTGATGTTAGCTGTGAGACCCTTGCCAGTGGTAACATCGAGGTTCAGATTTCAGATGACGGTGTCGGGATCGGACTCGCCAGCTCGGCGATCAACCATTACGGGTTGAGTATCATGAACGAGCGCGCCAGCAAACTGCACGGTCTGCTGACCATCAACGAGCAGCAACCACAAGGCACCTGCGTGCATCTGACCTTTCCCACCAGTCTAGCGAGAGACGCCTGATGGACGAGATGAAATACACAGTTCTGGTCGTAGATGACCATCCCCTCATGCGCAAAGGGATTGTGCAGTTGCTAGCTCTGGAAGAGAACATGGAGGTGACCGGTGAAGCTTCCAACGGCACAGATGCCGTGGCGCTGGCCAAAGAGTCCGAGCCGGACCTGATCCTGCTCGACCTCAATATGAAGGGGCTCTCCGGCCTCGATACCCTCAAGGCGCTGCGGGCCGAAGAGATCACCTCCCAAGTGGTGATCCTCACCGTCTCCGATGCCCGTCAGGATGTGGTGGCCCTGCTCAAGGCCGGTGCCGATGGCTACCTGCTCAAGGATACCGAGCCGGATCTGCTGCTGGCTCAACTGGCCGACGTGATGACCGGCAAGCAGATCCTGAGCGAACCGCTGCGCCCCTATCTCGAAAACATCTACGAGCTGGATCACCTGCAGCAGAAACTGGAAAGCTTAACGCGTCGCGAAATGCAAATCCTACGCGAAATTGCAAAAGGCCTCTCCAACAAACAGGTCGCCTCGGTACTCCATATCTCCGAGGGAACGGTCAAGGTTCATGTGAAGAGCCTGCTGAAGAAACTCGAGGCGCAAAGCCGCGTGGAAGCAGCTGTCATGTATCTGGAGCAGCGCAACTAAGCGCCTTCAACCGCCCGAAAAGCCACCATCCGGTGGCTTTTTTCATTCTCTGGCACAGTCGCTGCATTGCCCTATACAGAAACTGCTCAATGGAGGATGGAACATGAAACTACAACCTTTGGCACTGTTCCCCTTGCCTTCCCACATACTGCCGGGCGGCAAGCTTCCTCTGCGTCTGTTCGAGCCACGCCATCTGCAGATGCTCAAGGAGTCATTCATCAACGATCAGGGCTTTGGCATCGTGATGGAAGAGTCGACCAGCTCCGGTCAATCCGGGCGGATCCTGCCAGTGGGCACCCGGGTCAAGGTAACCGACTTTTATACCCTGAACGATGGACTACTGGGTATCACTGTCCTTGGGCTTGAGCGCTTCTGTATCCACGAGATGGAAACAGATGAGATGGGCCTGCGCCGGGCCAAGGTGGAGATGCTGCCTAACTGGCCGAGCACCCACTCCGATTTCAACGACAAGCTGCTGGTCAATCGCCTGCGCGAGGTGTTCGAGCAGTATCCGGAGCTTGATGAGCTCTATCCGGACAAGCGCTTTGAAGATGCCGCCTGGCTCTGCCAACGCTGGCTCGAGATATTGCCGATGCCGATTTACGAAAAGCAGATGCTGATTGCCAAACAAAACAGCGAAGCAGCCCGTAAATTCCTGCATCGCCTGATTTCACAATGACAAAAACAGCGTTGCAAAATGCAATTATTCCAACAATGAAAATGTGAAATTCGCATTCTGCTAATGAAAAAGAACATATTAAAACATAACAAGAGAGTGCCGCTACGCTAAACGGCCAAAGTTGAACACAAAAGAGTCCCAAAAAAGTTGGCACAGATTTTTCATATAGATTGGTACAACCCGATTTATCCCGTGCTCTCTTCAGTATTTGCTGAAGAACTGGTCAACCCACAAAGTTGACCATTTTTTTTATCCGCGCGTCGGCAACCGCTGACCAAAGTGACGCTGCAAACACTCTCTCAGCCGTGACAAGGTGATGGGCTTGGCGAGAAAGTCATCCATCCCCTGCGCCAGACAGCACGCCTTGTCCTCCGCCATCGCATTGGCCGTCAGGGCGACGATAGGCATGGTGCAGCCCAACTCACGCAAGCGCCGGGTGGCTTCCAGCCCGTCCATCAGGGGCATCCGCATATCCATCAGGATCAGATTCGGGAGCTGCTCATCCACCTGCGCCAGCGCCTCCAGACCATTGGCAGCCAGCCGTACCTTGCCCACCAGTTTTTGCAGCATCAGCGACACCACCAGCTGGTTCACCGGGCTGTCTTCCACCACCAGCACATCCAGTGGCAGCAGTGCCGAAGCCTCCTCCTCCCACTGCGGCTGGCTATGGCAAGGCCGCGCCATACCAGGCAGCTCGAACCAGAAGCAACTTCCCTTGCCCGGCTCGCTCTTCAGGTTGATCTCTCCCCCCATAAGTGTCACCAGACGCTTGCTGATGGCAAGGCCGAGGCCAGTACCGGAAAAACGCCGGGTCGCCGAATTGTCGACCTGGGAGAAGGGTTCAAAGAGCTTCGTCTGATCCGCAGGGGAGATACCGATCCCGGTGTCACTCACCGACACCCGCAACTTCTCCTCATGCCAGCCGAGCCGCAGCGTCACTCTGCCCTCATCGGTAAATTTGAGGGCATTGTCGAGCAGATTGCCGATCACCTGGGAGAGCCGCATCGGGTCTCCCTGCAACTCCCGGGGCACAGACTCATCGACCCGATAAACCAGCGAGATCCCCTTGGCGGTCGCGCGAGCTTGCAGCGGCTCGACCAGAGATTGACAAAGCTGGACGGGTTGCAGGGTCTCGCAGTGAAACACCAGGGTTTGCGACTCGATTTTCGAAAAATCGAGCACGTCGTCGATGATGGTTTGCAGCAATCTGGCCGAGTGAGTGGCATGGCGCAGCAGGCTCTGTTGCTCCGGCGCCAGCTCGGCATGCTGCACCAGATCGAGCATCCCCAACACCGCATTCATGGGCGAACGGATCTCGTGGGTCATCATGGCCAGAAACTGGGACTTGGCACGGTTGGCCGCTTCGGCCTCATCCCGTGCCCGCGCCAGCTCCTCTTCCCTACGGATCTGGTTGCTAATATCCCGGGCAGTGCCGCGATAACCGATAAACAGGCCATCATGGTCAAAGCAGGGCTCGGCGCTCACTTCCATCCAGCAGGGGCCGTGTTGCAGCGCAACCTGCATCCGCACCCCTCGCACCGGCTGGCGCAGCTCCAAAAGCTGCAGATATTTCTGGGCATCACAGCTCTGTTTGTTGCAGACGTAGTCATAGAGGGTCGGCCGGGTCGCCTGCAGAGTCATCTCATCCAGATAACCCGGTTCGGAGGCATAGCTGAGACGATGCTCGGCATCTGTCTCCCAGAACCAGTCCGAAGCCATGGCGGCGAAGCTGCGAAAACGGCGTTCGCTGGCCTGCAGCGCCTCGGTTTTTACCGCGACCTGTTCCTGCAAGCGGGCCCGATAGGTGATGTTGACCAGCGCCTGGGCGATGAGCGGACGGCAACGCTCCATGGCGGCCTTGCTGGTGAGATCGAAGGTGCCCGCCCGAGCGTGGCGGCAGATGAGGATGGCGGTAAAACCGGGGGCCTGCAGCCCGGTCAGCATCACGCTGGCCCAGCCCGGCTCGCTCGCCAGCGGCGCCAGCTCAGGCAGTTGGGAGGGATCGTAAATCACCAGAGTTTCACCCGAGATGGCGCGGGCAAATGCCGGGGTCATGCGCCAGCTGCGGGCAGCGTACATCGGCTCGGTACTGAGGTGGGTACTGCCCCGTTCCCCTTCCCAGGCCACCACATCCGCGTGCTCAAAGCCGATAAAGGGTTTGAGCACCTGGATGAGGCTCTCCAGCACCTGCTCCAGCGTCTTGGCATCGGCGAGGGTGGCAACCCCCCCCAGCAGAGTCTGGGACTCGTGACGATACTTGGCCTCGCGCTCGCGGCAACGCATAAGGTCGACCAGCGTGGTCTGCAATTTGTCGCCGAGGGCTTCCAGTTCACTGTTGCCAATCATCTTGTTGCCTGCTCTGTTATGTTCTGCCGACTCAACGGGTCAGGAAAATCACGCTCGATACCATCAGGTTGCCGTGGGCCAGCTCGCCATTGGGCAGCCGCCCCTGCTCGCCGAAGGTAAAGGGGGTGATAAAGGGGATCTTGCCGAGGCGAGCCTGGCTCTGCTCGACAAATTGGCACAACATATCACCTAGCGCCAAACGGCAACCAGCACAAAAGATAATGAGAGCGCCGATAGGCTGCAATTCCACATCGACCCCATACCCTGGCTCGATACGCATGGCATTGAGGCTGCGCTGCAACAACCCTTCCTGACTGCTGTACATCAACAGCAGACGCTCCCCTTGCACCACATCGGTAAAGAGCCGCAGCCCGCCCTGTTCGGTCACCGCTTCGGGGTGGGAAAGTTTGTAGTAAGGAATGCCATCCAGTGCTCCCACCTGACGAGCCAGCGGGGTGAGGGTGGTCTCGCGCAAAATCGCCCCCACCGGCCAGGGCTGCTCGCGCCCGCACCAGCGGGCATAGACCTCGGCGGCTGGCTGGTGATCGATGGTGAGTACCTCCCGCCCATTGCAAGCGGTGATCTCGCCGCTGAATTCGGCAGGCACATAGCCGGAGTGAAACTGAAAGGCCAGCTGGCAATCGGGATAGAGCACCGCCAGAGCGATGCCATCCCGCGTCACCGCCTCATCCCAGCAGAGCTGCCAGTCACCGCTAACACTGTTATCTGCCGCGGATCCACCGACCACCGGCACCGAGGCACCGAGTTCGGCCTCGATACCGGCCAGCAGCCCCTCCTCCTTGCCGGGACTGGCGTGAAACAGGATAAGCTGGGGCAACTCGCCCGGTCGGCCGCAATCACTCATGGCTCGGCGCAGCAATTGCCGCACATCCACCCCGTCACCGCTGGCACCGGCTACCCCGAATGCCCCTTTCTCATCGTACAGGGCAGCAACGGCCAGCCCATATCCGTCTCGGGCATGGTGTCCCATCTCGGTCATGACGCCACCGCAAGAGCTGCATCCCAGCAGGCGGGTCGTCGGGAACTGGCGTTTGAGTGCGTCGCGCAGTATCACCCCCTCATGGGCTTGGGTAAAATAGAGTAACAGCAGGGAGGGGGCCTGATTGGCATGGTGGCGCAGCTGCGCGCAGATATCTTGGGCCGCCAGCGATGAATTCTGGGCGAGGGAGTGAACGGTCAGAAATTTCAACACCATCTCCTTGTTTTATCGAATGGCAGCCTCAAGCAAAAATCATACCTTTATCAAACAATTATCTCGCTTCTCTTGCTAACATAGCGGTCAACAGAGACCAATAACAGGATGCCCATATGTGGCAAAAAAACATCAATGACTTCGATCGGGTCGTTGCCATCGGTGGTGGTCACGGCATGGGACGAGTGCTTTCGTCCCTCTCGTTTCTCGGTCAACGGCTCACCGGCATTGTCACCACCACAGATGATGGCGGCTCGACCGGACGCCTGCGCAAGAGTCAGGAGTGCATCGCCTGGGGCGATCTGCGCAACTGCCTGAACCAGCTGGTGACCGACCCCAGTATCGGTAGCCTGTTGTTCGAATACCGCTTCGCCGGCAAAGGCGAGCTGGCGGGCCACAACCTTGGCAATCTGATGCTGCTGGCGCTCGATAATCTCTGTGTCCGTCCTCTTGATGCTATCAAGCTGATCAGTGACATGCTCAAAATCGAGTCACAAT
The DNA here is from genome assembly GCF_050633025.1 of Aeromonas sp. Taxonomy (GTDB): domain Bacteria; phylum Pseudomonadota; class Gammaproteobacteria; order Enterobacterales; family Aeromonadaceae; genus Aeromonas. Next base: position 10,542 of record NZ_JBODRQ010000038.1, on the reverse strand, counting down.
TGCTACCCATGTCTGAATTTCCCACCGATCTCTGCGCCCATATGGAGTGTGGCACCCAAATCCTGGGAGAGGTATCCATCGATCAACTGGCAACACCGCCCCTCTCCCTCGGCCTGATGCCGGAGGTGCAAGCGACCCGGGAAGCGGTGCTGGCACTGCAGCAGGCGGACATAATCATTCTGGGGCCGGGCAGTTTTCTCACCTCCATCATGCCACCACTGCTGCTGGCCGAGATCGCCCAGGCCATCAACGAGAGCAGCGCCATGCTGGTTTTCGTCTGCAATCTGGTGGCGGAAAACGGCCCTGCCAGTCAGCTGGATCTGATGAGTCAGTGTCGCTGGCTGGAATCCCGGGTCGGTCAGGGTCGGCTGGATGCCATCCTGGCCCCACAAGGCGCGGGTGATGCGGGGGACTGGCAAGGGCGAGTGATCGAAGCCGAGCTGGGCGAGCTTGAGCTGCCCCATCGGCACGATCGGTTGAAACTGAAACTGGCGCTGGACCGGATCATCCAGCAACTGCTCAACCAGCGTTAGGCAACGGTCACGGCGCCCCGGCATCCCTGCATGGCGCCGTTACTGATAATCGGCAAGAAACGCGAGCACCTGGGGCAAGGAGGCCTCCAGCAGTTGCAACTGGCGCTCTGCCTCGGCCACATCGGCCTGCTTGCTGGCCATCTCCAGCGCCATCACCTGCTGATAACTCGGTATGGCGCCATAGCTGCCACAGGATGATTTCATGCTGTGCGCCACCCGGGCCAGCGCCTCCCACTCCCCCTGCTCATAGAGGGGTCTGAGCTGACTCAGCTGCTCGCCCACCTCTTCAATAAAGACTGCGATGACCACGGGCAGCATATCCGGACCGATATCCTCTGCCAGCTGCTGCAACACCTTGCGATCCACCCACTCCATGCGAGGCTCCTCCAGAACGGTATTCAAACAGACCATACTATAGATAGTTTTCGATGTCGTGGCTCACGACCAGGCAGTGATGAAGCACCCGATTGGATGGCTCAGGGAATAAAGTGGCAAAAAATGTGATCAGTATCGAAATAGCAATACTGAAACGCCCGTCAAGACAACAACTTGATTGCCAAAAATTAACAATTGATCAACACTTAATGCCGTCAGAGTGATGATGCTCAGCAACACCTCTCATCCCTTTTGCCTTTTATGGCTGCTGCGAAGAACCAGGGTAGGTATCTACCCTGGTATTTTTTTATCTTGCTCAAGCGCGACCTGGTTGGTCGCCACCCGCTCCCCCATGCGAAACAGATTGAATTCGCCGGGCGCCATTTTGACCCAATTCTCATTGCCGGTCAGCGGACGGGTGGTGATCAGGGTGACCACATCGTTGGGGGTGGTCTCCCTTTGAAAGTCGATCACCACCTCCTCATCCAGCAGGCTCGCCTCGCCAAACGGCGCACAGCGGGTCAGCCAGTGCAGGTTGTTGCTGCAGTAGCTCATCACGTACTCCCCGTCAGAGAGCAGCATGTTGAACACCCCGAACGCTCTGAGCTCGTCACACAGGGTAGCGAGATAGCGAAACATGGCGGGAAAGTTGGCAGGACGCTTGGGATATTTTTGCTCCAGCCGATCGAGCAGCCAGCAGAAGGCGTGCTCGCTGTCGGTATCCCCCACCGGCCGGTGGCGGCCGGTTGGCAGCTTCTTGTAGCCGGTCAGCTGACCATTGTGGGCAAAGGTCCAGTAACGGCCCCACAGCTCACGGGTAAAGGGGTGGGTATTTTCCAGCGACACGCAGCCACGGTTGGCCTGCCGGATGTGGCTGACCACGGCGCAGCTCTTGATGGGCAGCGCCTGTACCAGTCTGGCGATGGGAGATTGGGCGCTGGGCTCGGGATCCTTGAAAGTGCGAAAGCCCTTCCCCTCGTAGAAGGTGATCCCCCAGCCATCCTTGTGGGGCCCTGTCTTGCCGCCGCGCAGCATCAACCCGGTAAAGCTGAAGCAGATATCGGTCGGCACATTGGCACTCATGCCGAGCAGTTCGCACATATCCGGCAGACTCCTTTCATGATTTGGCTTGTGTCATGTTCGACCAGCACGCTGGTTCGACAGACAGCAGGGGAAGGCGCAATTCCTTCCCCTGTGACTGACAACAACCGGCAGATGGCAAACCATGCAACCTGTGTTGCCCTTGTCTGGTAGTGACAGCCTGATTACTTGGCCATCTCTTTTTCGACCAGCTGGATCAGGATGTGGATCACCTTGATGTGCACTTCCTGAATACGGTCGGCATAGCCAAAGTGCGGAACCCGGATCTCGACATCCGCCAGACCCGCCATCTTACCGCCATCCTTGCCGGTCAGGGCGATCACTTTCATCCCTTTGGCGCGGGCAGCCTCGATGGCTTTCAGGATATTGCCGGAGTTGCCGCTGGTGGAGATGCCAAGCAGCACGTCGCCACGGCGGCCGACCGCTTCTACGTAGCGGGAGAAGACATAGTCATAGCCAAAGTCGTTGGAGACGCAGGAGAGGTGGCTCGGATCGGAGATGGCGATACCGGCATAACCCGGACGGTTTTCACGGTAACGACCGGTCAGCTCTTCGGCAAAGTGCATGGCGTCACAGTGGGAACCACCGTTGCCACAAGAGAGCACCTTGCCCTCTGCTTTGAAAGAGTCAGCCAGCAGTTTGGCGGCCGCTTCGATGTTTTTCAGGTTCTGCTCATCAGCCAGGAAGGCCTGCAGCACGCTGGCAGCTTCGGTCAGTTCATTGCGGATCAATTCTTGGTACATGATGTCTCTTCCACTGTTTTTAGTGTGCGTGTAGATAGCGGCTATTCTCGCACAAGCGAATCGCACAGTCGCCCCCCTGCGAGCCACAGCGCTGGCGGCGCGTGAGCGTTATGGGGATCACAGAGAGAAGGTAATGAAGATGTAAACAGCTTGATAACTTTGTGCGTATGAATTACAACAGGGGCCATATCCAACAGGTCAGACCTCTGGATGAGTTACACCACGTTGGCACATTTATACACGCAAGGAGCAAGCAATGACGACGACCCTCACTCTGCTCGGGGTGATCCTGGTTATCGGAGCCCTGGCATATCGCCGGGCATCCCTGTTCATCTCCACCCTGGTCACCGGCGCAGCCCTGGTGCTTGGCGCCATCTATGGTCATGTGCCCTTGCTGGTATGGGCGCTGTTCGCGGTGATCGCCATCCCGCTCAATCTGGTGGAATTTCGCCGCAATCAAATAACCAAGCCGCTGTTCAAGATCTACAAATCAATCATGCCGGAGATGTCCCGCACCGAGAAAGAGGCGATTGAAGCGGGCACCACCTGGTGGGAAGCCGATCTGTTCGCGGGCAACCCGGACTGGAAAAAGCTGCACGCCATCCCGGTCAGTACCCTCTCTGCCGAAGAGCAGGCCTTTATGGATGGTCCGGTCGAGGAAGTGTGCCGCATGGTGAGCGACTGGGAAGTGACCCACGAGCGCGCGGACCTCTCCCCCGAGGTGTGGCAATACCTGAAGGACAACAAGTTCTTCGCCATGATCATCAAGAAGAAATATGGCGGTCTGGAGTTCTCGGCCTATGCCCAGTCCTGCGTACTGCAAAAACTGACTGGTGCCAGTGCCGTGCTCGCCTCCACCGTCGGCGTGCCCAACTCGCTGGGCCCGGGCGAACTACTGCAGCACTATGGCACTGACGAGCAGAAGGATTACTACCTGCCCCGTCTGGCGGTCGGCAAAGAGATCCCCTGCTTCGCCCTGACCAGCCCGGAAGCGGGTTCTGACGCAGGTTCCATCCCCGACTTCGGCATCGTCTGCAAAGGCGAGTGGGAAGGAAAAGAGGTGCTCGGTATGCGCCTGACCTGGAACAAGCGCTACATCACCCTCGCCCCCATTGCTACCGTGCTGGGTCTGGCCTTCAAACTGCGTGACCCCGAACACCTGCTGGGTGAAGAGGAAGAGCTCGGCATCACCTGCGCCCTCATTCCCACTCACATCAAGGGTGTCGGCATCGGCCGTCGCCACTTCCCGCTCAACGTGCCGTTCCAGAACGGCCCAACCCAGGGCAAGGATGTGTTCGTACCGCTCGATTTCATCATCGGTGGCCCGGCCATGGCCGGTCAGGGCTGGCGCATGCTGGTCGAGTGTCTGTCGGTCGGTCGCGGCATCACCTTGCCCTCCAACAGCACAGGTGGCGTCAAGATGCTGGCCCTGGCGAGCGGTGCCTACAGCCGCATCCGTCGCCAGTTCAAGCTGCCCATCGGCAAGATGGAAGGGATTGAAGAGCCGCTGGCCCGCATCGGTGGCAACGCCTATATCATGGGCGCCGCAGCCAACCTGACCGTGACCGGTATCGACCTTGGCGAGAAACCCTCGGTCATCTCCGCCATCGTCAAATACCACCTCACCGACCGTGCCCAGAAGTGCATCATCGATGCCATGGACATCCACGGCGGCAAGGCCATCTGCATGGGCCCCAACAACTATCTGGCCCGTGGCTATCAGGGGGCCCCCATCGCCGTTACGGTAGAAGGGGCCAACATTCTGACCCGCAGCATGATCATCTATGGTCAGGGCGCTATCCGCTGCCACCCGTATGTACTGCCGGAGATGCTGGCCGCCAGCCATCCCGACAAGGAGCAGGCGCTGAAAGATTTCGACAAGGCGGTATTCAGCCACGTCGGCTTTGCCATCAGCAACCTGGTACGCAGCTTCTGGCTTGGTATCACCGGCGCCCGCTTTGCCGCGGCCCCTTACAAGGATCAGACCAAGGGTTACTACCAGCAGCTCTCCCGCCTCTCGGCCAACCTGGCGTTCCTGTCAGACATGGCGATGGGCACCCTGGGTGGCGAGCTCAAACGCAAGGAACGGGTCTCCGCCCGTCTTGGCGACGTATTGAGCCAGCTTTATCTGGCCTCCAGCGCCCTCAAGCGCTATCAGGATGAGGGACGCCAGCAGGCCGACCTGCCGCTGCTGCACTGGGCACTGCAAGATGCCATGTTCAAGGCACAAGAGGCGATCGACGAGCTGCTGCGCAACTTCCCGAACCGCTGGATTGGTCTGGCCCTGCGTGCCGTAGTGCTGCCGCTGGGTCGTGACCTGAACCGTCCGTGTGACAAGCTGGATCAACAGGTTGCCCGTCTGCTGCAAACCCCGAGCGAAACCCGCAGCCGCCTGGCCAAGGGCCAATACCTGACCCGCGAAGAGGGCAACCCCTTCGGTCTGCTGGAGCAGGCGCTCGATGACGTGCTGGCCGCCGAGCCGCTGTTCGAGAAAGTCTGCAAGAGCGATGGCATCAAGCGCCCCTTCATGGCGCTGGACAAGGTGGCCGACATTGGCCTGGCCGCTGGTGTACTGACCCAGAGCGAAGCCGAGCTGCTGCGCCGCGCCGAGGTAAGTCGCCTGCGCACCATCAACGTCGATGACTTTGACCCCATCGATCTGGTGGCCAACAAGAAGCTGTTTGAAGCCTCCGCTTACCATCACGCCGCCTGATATCAAGGCATTCTGACAACGCCTCCCTTGTGGAGGCGTTTTTTATGGGCGCTCACTACTATTCACGGCCCGAACAGCCACCACTTGCACTCACAGCTCCCCCGACCAGCTGCAGCCCCCGTGTGGTCAGCCGCGAAAAAAGGCACAATAGCCGACAAATCGAATCACCAAGGAAGCCAAGATGACCCTGGAGCACCTGATCCTGTGGCGCCGCGACCTGCACCGCCTGCCGGAAGCGGCCTGGAAAGAGTTTCGTACCACCAGCCTGATTGCCCACCATCTGAATGAACTCGGCTATCGCATCGTGCTCGGCGACAAGCTGCTGGCCAGCAATCTGATGATGGGGCGTGATGTGGATGTGGCGGCCGAGAAGGCTCGCGCCCGCCGTCAGGGAGCCCATCCCGACTGGCTGGAGCGCATTGGCGACGTGACTGGGCTGATGGGGGAGCTGGATACCGGCCGTCCCGGCCCGACCCTGGCCTTTCGCTTCGACATCGACGCGGTGGAGGTGGAAGAGTCCGACGCCGAACAGCACCAGCCGCAGCAGGAGGGTTTTGCCTCCCACAACAAGGGGTGGATGCACGCCTGCGCTCACGATGGCCACACCGCCATCGGCATGGGGCTGGCCAGCAGCCTGATGGCGATGAAAGAGCAGCTGTGCGGCCGCATCAAGCTGTTCTTCCAACCCGCCGAAGAGGGGTGCCGCGGTGGCAAGGCGCTGGCTGCCGGTGGCGCACTCGATGACGTGGATGCCCTGCTCTCGCTCCATATCGGTATTCACGCTGGCAGCGGCGAGCTGGTGATCAACCCCACCGAGTTTCTCTGCTCCACCAAGTTCGACGTCCACTTTATGGGCACCGCCGCCCATGCAGGGCTCGAACCCAATGCCGGCAGCAATGCGCTGGCCGCCGCCTGCATGGCCACCACCGCCATGCTCGGCATTCCGCGCCACCGCGACGGCATGACCCGCATCAACATCGGCCAACTCCACGCCGGCAGCGGCCGCAACGTCATCCCCGATCATGCCGAGCTACGCGGTGAAACCCGCGGAGCCGACAGCGCCCTCAACGACTACATGTTCAGCCAGGTGCAACGTATCGTCGAAGGTACCGCCCTTGCCCACGGCGTCACCTACCGCATCATCAAACAGGGCGAGGCCATTGCCCTCGACAACAGCCCGGCACTGCAGGCCGAGCTGGCTGCGCTGGCCCGCAAGCAGGGGCTCGCCACCATCCAGACTCGCCGCTTTGGCGCCAGCGAAGATGCCGGTTTTCTGATGGAGCGGGTGCAAAAGCAGGGGGGCGAAGCGGCTTACCTGATCCTGGGGGCCGATCTGGCGGCACCACACCATCACAACGAATTCGATTTCGATGAGCGGGTGATGCAAAGCGGGGTAGAGCTACTGGCCGCCTGGGCACACGCCCGACTGGGTGTGGTAGAAGCAACCCTCTCTTGATATCCCCTCGGCCAGCTCACCGGCTAACGGGATCAAAAAAAGGCGCCTCGGCGCCTTTTTTCTGCAAGAAAGACCTGAGCGCTACTCGCGGAGCTTGCGATGCACATCGGGGCGACCGCCGGTCACGCTATCGGCTCTCCCCTCCTCTTTGGCCTTCTCGGCCCGCTTTTTGCGCATCTCGCGGGGATCGGCGATGAGCGGGCGGTAGATCTCGATACGATCGCCGTCGTGCAGCGGCTCGCTCCCTTTGACCGGACGGCTATAGATGCCGAACTTGTTGACCGACAAGTCGATCTCGGGGTGCTTCTGTACGATGCCGGACTGCTCGATAGCGGCCTGTACGCAAGTCTCGGGAGAGACCCGCAGCGCAATCACCGTCTGGCGCTGCGGCAGGGCATAGACCACTTCGATATTGAGCTGATCAGGCACCGTACACCACCTTGGCCCGGTTGGAGAAGGCGGAGACCATGGAGCTCACCAGATCGCGGAACACCTGACCAAAGGCCACTTCGATGAGCTTGGAGGTAAATTCGAAATCGAGATCGAACTCCACCTTGCAGGCATCTACATCGAGCGGGGTAAAAGTCCACCAGCCCGCCAGCTTGCGGAACGGGCCATCCACCAGCTCCATCCTGATCTGACGGTTCACATCCAGCTGATTGCGAGTGGTAAAGGTCTTGGCAATCCCCGCCTTGGCCACATCGACCGACGCCATCATGTAGTCATCGCCAGCCTCGTGGACACGGCTGCCGACACAGCCGGGCAAAAACTGCGGATAGGCATCCACATCGTTAACCAACTTGAACATCTGTTCTGCACTGAACATCACCAGGGCACTACGCGTAATTCGGGGCATGGCTTTTCCTCATCCAATCGGCGCGATTTTACCACCATGTTTGGGGTTGTGGAGGTAAAACCTCAGCCAAACCGCTCAGAAAGCCACCACTTGACCTGCTGCGCGTTTTACAGCCGCCCCTGCCTACGTATAATACGAGCCTCCTAGTCATTGCCGGAAATCGCCCGTCATGAGCAAAAAAAACAGTAAAAACAAAGCCGGGTCCAGCACCATTGCACTCAACAGAACCGCGCGCCACGAATACTTCATCGAAGAGAAGATCGAAGCGGGTCTGTCCCTGCAAGGGTGGGAAGTCAAATCCCTGCGGGCGGGCAAGGCCAACATCAGCGAAGCCTATGTCATCTTCCGCGATGGCGAGGCCTATCTGTTCGGCTCCAGCTTCCTGCCACTGCAAGCAGCCTCCAGCCACGTGGTATGTGACCCGACCCGCACCCGCAAACTGCTGCTGAGCCGTCGTGAACTCGACAAGCTCGAAAGCCTGATCGCCCGTCAGGGCTACACCATAGTTCCCCTCGCCCTCTACTGGAAACAGTGCTGGGTCAAGGTCGAGATCGGCCTGGTGAAGGGCAAGAAAGAGCACGACAAGCGCGAAGATACCAAGGCCCGCGAGTGGGATCGGGAAAAAGCCCGCATCATGAAGAACAAGTACCGCGGCTAACCCTCTGATGTCCGGACGATTCCCGTCCGGACACCTCACTTCCGGTTCCCCTCCCCCGGCCACTGCGCACAATAAATCGGCAAACAGACGACCAGCTGGCGGGAATAGCCATCAACGCCTTGCTATGACAGCATTTTTGCGTACAATCGCTCTTAACAACTTGGGGCTGATTCTGGATTCGACAAGATTCACGAAACCCAAGGTGCATGCCGAGGTGCGGTAGGCCTCGTTAATAAACCGCAAAAAAATAGTCGCAAACGACGAAAACTACGCACTCGCAGCTTAATAACCTGCGCAGAGCCCTTCTACCCTAGCTTGCCTGTGTCCTAGGGAATCGGAAGGTCATCCTTCACAGGATCGTGTGGAAGTCCTGCTCGGGGCGGAAGCATTAAAACCAATCGAGCTAGTCAATTCGTGGCGTGTCTCTCCGCAGCGGGTTGGCGAATGTAAAGAGTGACTAAGCATGTAGTGCCAAGGATGTAGTAATTTTGGACGGGGGTTCAAATCCCCCCAGCTCCACCAAACAATGTTCCGGCCGGGAACGAAGAAGTACAGAAACCCGCACAGCGTAAGGCTTTGCGGGTTTTTTGTTGTCCTCAGCAGTCCAAGGCGTTCGCCTAAATCCAGCCTAAAGAGTAACATCTGCAGTAACAAGACTCTGGTAACACCGTTTTTGGTGTTACTGCTGGTGGGGGTAACAACATGAGTAGAGACAAGTTGACCGACTCAAAACTGAGGGTCGCTAAACCGGAAGCCAAGGAGTACAACCTAGGCGATGGTGACGGGTTGTACTTGAGGGTTAAACCAAATGGCGCAAGGCTATGGATCTTTAACTACTATCGCCCGGGTAACAAAAAGCGAGCAAATATTGGTTTTGGCCCCTACCCCGATGTGACTTTGGCCGCAGCCCGAGAGCGCCGGCAAGAAGCTCGTGCTCTACTGGCCGATGGCATCGACCCCCAACTTCACCAACAAGAACAAATAGCCATTGCTCAAGCAGAACAAGAGGTCAGTACCAACACCTTTGAATTCATGGCAGCTAAGTGGCTGGACCTGAAACGTCATGATGTGACAGAGGCCTATGCCGACGACTCCTGGCGTTCCCTTGAGATGTATGTGCTGCCATTCATCGGTTCTATGCCCATCCATCAGATCCGAGCCCCCAAGGTCATTGAGATTCTTCGCCCCATTGAAGCTGATGGCAAACTCGAGACGGTACGTCGCCTATGCCAACGCATAAACGAGATCCTCGATTACAGCGTTAACCATGGCCTGCTCGATGCAAATCCCTGCTCAGCGATCCGCAAGGTGTTCAAGAAACCCAACAAAAAACACATGCCCACTCTCACACCAGATGAGTTGCCGTTACTGATGGCTGACATTGCCAATGGGCGGCTAGACCAGACAACCCGCAGCCAAATTGAATGGAGCCTTCATACCTTGGTGCGCCCTGGCGAGTCGGCTGGTACTCGCTGGGATGAAATCGACTTCGAAGCCAATGTGTGGAACATCCCAGCCGAACGGATGAAGATGGATCGTCCACACCGCGTGCCACTCACTCCGCAAGCTCTTTCCCTGCTTGAGCGGATGCGACCAATCAGCGGCCACCGCCCCTTTGTATTTCCGGGACGGCAAGACCCACTGGGCCATATCAACGACCAGAGCGCCAATGCAGCCCTGAAACGGCTGGGGTACGGTGGACGGTTAGTAGCCCACGGCCTGCGCTCACTGGGCAGCACGACTCTCAATGAACAGGGCTTCAACCCTGATGCTATCGAGGCGGCGCTATCCCATGCCGACGACAACGAGATCCGCCGCGCCTATAACCGGTCGGACTACTTCGAACAGCGGGTGATCATGATGGGCTGGTGGAGTGACCACATCGAGCAGGCCAGCCAGGGGAACCTCTCTCTAGCGAGTGGCTTTAAGGCATTGAAGGTGGTGGGCGACTGACGGCCACCCGTTCCCGAACGGCCGGGCCTAGATCGGCCAATCGAAATACAGGAAAACCTAGCCCGCCTGACCCGAGATCAACATCAGGCTCTACGTGAAAAGGTAATGCGAGAATGAGCAAAGACAACCCATTATTACCGCTGGAGTATTGCCG
>NZ_JBODRQ010000037.1:0-29206 GCF_050633025.1 Aeromonas sp. | reverse complement strand
GGATCTCGTAGAGATTGCTCGCTTTCGGCAGCCACTGGTAGCCCATGTCGGTCAGATTGACGAAGAAGTCGTTGCTGAGCACCCCGACCCGATCAGTAAAGACCCCGTGCCCGGTACCGCCATGGTTGGTGCCGAGCACCCTCATCCCGCCCACCAGTGCTGTCATCTCGCAAGCGGTGAGCCCCATCAACTGGGCACGATCCAGCAGCAACTCCTCCGCCGTCACTACATAGTCCTGCTTGAGCCAGTTGCGGAAGCCGTCGGCCAGCGGCTCCAGCACGTCGAACGAAGCCACATCGGTCTGAGCCTGAGTAGCATCCCCCCGGCCCGGCGCAAACGGCACGCTCACCGTCACCCCGGCGGCCTGGGCAGCCTGCTCAATGGCGAGGTTGCCCCCCAGCACGATGAGATCCGCGACGCTGACGCCACACTCGGCCGCCAGCTTGTCATAGACCGCCAGCACCTTCGTCAACTTCGCCGGTTCGTTGCCCGGCCAATCCTTCTGCGGCGCCAGCCGGATGCGGGCGCCGTTGGCACCGCCCCGCTTGTCGGAGCCTCGGAAGGTACGGGCGCTATCCCAGGCGGTAGTGACCCGCTCGCTGATGGAGAGGCCGCTGGCGGCGATCCTGGCCTTGACCGCCGCCACGTCATAATCGGCACGTCCGGCAGGCACCGGATCCTGCCAGATCAGATCTTCTGTCGGCACATAGGGGCCGACATAGCGGCTCTTCGGCCCCATATCCCTGTGGGTCAGCTTGAACCAGGCGCGGGCAAAGGCGTCGGAGAAGGCCGCCGGATCATCGCGGAAGCGCTCGGCAATCTTGCGATACTCGGGGTCGAATTTGAGCGCCATGTCGGCATCCGTCATCATGGGTTTGCAGCGGATCGACGGGTCCTCCACATCCACCGGCATATCCTCTTCGGCGATATTGATCGGTTGCCACTGATGGGCCCCCGCCGGTGATTTTTGCAACCACCAGTCGTACTTGAACAGCAGATCGAAGTAGCCGTTGTCCCATTGGGTCGGGTGGGTGGTCCAGGCCCCTTCTATGCCGCTGGTCACTGTGTTGCGGCCGATGCCGCGGCTGTGGTTATTGATCCAGCCCAGCCCCTGCTCCTCAAGGCTGGCCCCTTCTGGCTCGGGGCCGAGTTGTTTGGCATCGCCGTTGCCGTGGGCCTTGCCAACGGTGTGGCCACCGGCGGTTAGTGCCACCGTCTCTTCGTCATCCATCGCCATGCGGGCGAAGGTGACTCGCATATCCTGCGCGGTTTTCAGGGGATCGGGCTTGCCATCCACCCCTTCCGGGTTGACGTAGATAAGCCCCATCATCACCGCCGCCAGCGGGTTTTCCAGATCCCGCTCGCCGGAGTAACGACCACCCGGCTTGCCGCTGGGCGCCAGCCACTCTTTTTCCGAGCCCCAGTAGATATCCTTCTCCGGGTGCCAGATATCCTCGCGGCCAAAGGCGAAGCCGAAGGTCTTGAGCCCCATGGACTCATAGGCCACGGTGCCCGCCAGAATCATCAAATCGGCCCAGCTAATCTTGTTGCCGTACTTCTTCTTGATGGGCCACAGCAGGCGACGGGCCTTGTCGAGGTTGGCGTTATCCGGCCAGGAGTTGAGAGGGGCGAAACGCTGGTTGCCGCTGCCGCCACCGCCGCGACCATCGGCGATGCGATAAGTCCCGGCCGAGTGCCAGGCCATGCGGATCATCAGGCCGCCGTAGTGGCCCCAGTCGGCGGGCCACCACTCCTGACTGTCGGTCATCAGGGCGGTCACATCCTGCTTGAGGGCCGCCATATCGAGCCCCTTCAAGGCTTCCCGATAGTTGAAACCGGCCCCCAGCGGATTGGTCTTGGTATCGTGTTGGTGAAGAATGTCGAGGTTGAGGCTTTTCGGCCACCACTCCATTCTGGACGTCTCGACGGAGGTGGTTCCCCCGTGCATGACCGGGCATTTTCCTGCGGGACTGTCTGAATTGTTGCTCATCGTTTTCCTCATTTGCTCTGCTGTCCATAACCTGAAACAGCATGGCACAGAGGTGTGACACAAACTGTGCAGCAGCGACCGATTTACGGATCTTTCACGCAAGTGGCCACGGAGCACTCATCGGCCGCGACAGAAATTGGATGAACTATGGCGCCTCTGCGGGCTGATGGGTCGGCTCGGGCCGCAGCCAGGCGCTGCGAAAATCGAACCAGCCGAGCGCTGTCATCCGCACCCCGTGCACGCCGATCCGGCTCTCCAGCTCCAGCCAGTGGTGAAACAGCGGCACAAACCAGCTTTGCTGCTGCACCCTTGCCAGCAGGGCGCGGGGGCCTGGCTCCTCTCCGCTGGCCCGCCACTGCATCAGCCCTTGCCACAGCTCGTACTGACTGCCCCACACCTTGTGCAGCAGCGGAGTGCCCTGCAACCAGGCGTAGGGGGCAAAGGGGCCGGCATGTTCGAGGTTGAGAGTGCCGAGCCAGAGATCCACATCCTCATCCTCGCCGCTTACCCAGCGACCGTAGTCGAGGGTACGCACCTCCAGCCGGATCCCCTGTTCGGCCAGCAGACTGCTCATGGCGTTGGCGCACTCGTTGAACTCCAGATGCTGGTTGAAGCAGGCGAGCACCAGTCTCCCCGGCAACTGCACCGGTGTGGGCAAGGGCGCGGGCAGTGCTTCGCGCCAGTGGGGCAATAGGCCGAGGGCGCTGGTCCAGCCCCGTTGCAACTCGGGGGCTACCCGCCCCATCAGGGCCACCGGATTGAGCAGCTGACCCAGCCACTGCCGCAGGGCGGGATCCTGCAAGGATCCGGAGCGATCATCCTGCAGCAGGAAGTAGCAGCCCGACTCCAGCTCCGATTCGCCGCGCATGGTGCCGAGCTCAGGGCTGTCGCGCCCCAGCTGCAGATGTGTCTCCAGCCGCTCCGCCAGCTCCGGCAGCATCCAGATATCGATCTCGTCGAGCAGGGCGCGCAGGCCGAAGTAGTCGTCAAACGCCGCAAGGCAAAGATGCAGGGGATCGTTGGCGGCCACCCGGTAGGGGCCGGTGCCCACCGGTTGCAGGGCAAAGCCCGCCTCCCCCTTGAGCTCCCGCGGCAAGATGGTTGCCACCGGCTCGGCCAGCAGGTGGGGCAGCCAGGGATCCGGGCTGTCGAGATAGAGATCCAGGGTTCGAGGCCATGGGCTCTCCAGCCGATCCAGATGGGAAAACAGCGGGCGATCCCGCAGGGCTAGCAGGCTCTCCATCACATCTTCCACCACCAGCTCGCGACCGTGGTGAAAGCGCACAGCCGGCCTCAGATAGAAGCGCCAGTGGCAGGGGCCCAGACACTCCCAGTGGTGGGCGAGATCCCCTTCGATTTCCCCATTTTCCTCATTTCGCCGGGTGAGGCCGTTGAAGATCTGGCGGCTCAGGTGAATTTCGGAGCGGCGCATCGGGCCGGTGGGCAGCAACTGCGGCAGCGGGCGATAGTAGGGCACCCGCAGGATCTGGCGCCCCTCGCGAGTGGCCTGACCAAGTTGCTCGATCAGCAGCGGGGTGAGCAGATCGAGGCGATCTTCCGCCAGCCGCACCGCCTGAGCCAGCTGACCCTGACTGAGCAGATCCCGCAAGCGGCGCCGGGTCAGGCTCTCCTTACTGTCGAGCAGGGTGAGCCGGGAGCGCCGCCCCCGCCCCGCTTCCGCCGACCAGCTGAGCCAGCCCTGATCCTGCATCCGCCGCAGCAGCAGGCGGGCGTTGCGCGGGGTGCAGCAGAGCAGATCCGCCACCTCGGCGAGGCTGATCTCCCGCTCATTGCTGCCAAGCAGCTGGGCGAGTCGTTGAAATTGCTGGTAGAGGCGACCGGTTGGCATAAAAGAGGAAATCCTGTTGCTATAAGTCATCAGTTTTTACTTCCGCATTTTAGCTCAATACTGCTGATGAACGTGAGAACTACAGCAGAGGAGCACCATCATGAGCCACGCCAACCCCCTCAAACCGAACCGGATCCAGCAGACCTTGCGCCGTTACTTCAAGCGGATCCTGCCGCGCCCCTTGCCGCTTATCGAGGATCCCATGAGCCAGCTCAACCGCTTGGTGCAGTGGGACATGCTGCAAATAGATGACAAGGAGTATCGCCGTCGCCTCTGATAGATGTGACAGATCTGCCTGTTTACATCGGCCACGGGCCTGATAGATTGGACGTCTATCCATCTATAACTGCCATAAGCAACATCCAACAAGGAGTGTGTGATGAAAGATGCGACCCTGGCCCTGCACCATGGCTTTTCCAGCGACCCCACCACCAAGGCGGTCGCCGTGCCCATCTACCAGACGGTGGCTTACGAATTCGAGAGCGCCCAGCACGGGGCGGATCTGTTCAATCTGGCGGTGCCGGGCAATATCTACACCCGCATCATGAACCCCACCAATGATGTGCTGGAGCAGCGGATGGCCGCGCTGGAAGGGGGGATCGCCGCACTGGTGGTCTCGGCAGGTTCTGCCGCCATCACCTACGCCATTCAGGCGCTGACCGCTGCCGGTGACAACATCGTCTCCACTCCCCAGCTTTATGGCGGCACCTACACCTTGTTCGCCCACATGCTGCCGAGTTTCGGGGTCGAGGTGCGCTTCGCCAAGGATGACAGCGCCGAAGCCATCGCCGCCCTGATCGACGACAAGACCAAGGCGGTCTACTGCGAGAGCATCGGCAACCCGGCGGGCAACATCGTCGATCTGGCCGCGCTGGCCAAGGCAGCCCACGCCCGTGGCGTGCCGCTCATCGTCGACAACACGGTCGCCACCCCGGTGCTCTGCAAGCCCATCGAACACGGCGCCGACATCGTGGTCCACAGCCTGACCAAATATGTCGGCGGCCACGGCAACTCGCTGGGTGGCGTCATCGTCGACTCGGGCAAGTTCCCCTGGGCGGATCACGCCGAGCGCTTCCCGCAGCTGACCAAACCCGAGCCCTCCTACCACGGGGTGGTCTATACCGAGGCCTTTGGCCCGGCCGCCTTTATCGGGCGGGTGCGTACCGTGCCACTGCGCAATACCGGCGCCGCGCTGGCGCCGATGAACGCCTTCCTGCTGCTGCAAGGGCTGGAGACCCTGAGCCTGCGCATGGAGCGCCACGTCGACAACGCCCTGCGGGTTGCCCACCACCTCAAGCATCATCCCAAGGTGGCCTGGGTCAGCTACGCCGGTCTGCCGGGTCACCCCCACTATCTGCTGGCAGAGAAGTACATGGCCGGTCGCCCCTCGGCCATCCTATCCTTCGGTCTGAGGGATGGCTACGAAGCGGGGGTGCGCTTCTACGATGCGCTCAAGATCTTCAAGCGGCTGGTCAATATCGGCGATGCCAAGTCGCTGGCCTGCCACCCGGCCTCCACCACCCATCGCCAGTTGAGCGAGGAGGAGCAGGCCAAGGCAGGCGTGAAACCGGAGATGATCCGGCTGTCGGTGGGGATCGAGGCGATCGAGGACATTCTGGCGGATCTGGATCAGGCATTGGAGGCTTGACCCGTTCGTTTAAGCAGAAGGCCTCGCAGTGCGGGGCCTTCTGGCATCTAGGTGGTTCAAACCACCTGACACCCGGTTCAGAGGCTGTCTGCCGGTACCTTGTCACGACGTGACTTCCACCACCAGCGCAACCGGATCTGGGAGATCAGCATCCCGGCCAGCATCAGAGCGCAACCGGCAATGGCACGCTCGTCCAGCGTCTCTCCCAGCAGCAATACCCCCCCAACGGCAGCGAAGACGGTCTCCAGACTGAGGATGATGGCGGCATGGGCCGGATGGGCGCCACGCTGTCCCAGCACTTGCAAGGTATAGCCAACTCCCACCGATACCAGCCCCGCATAGAGCAGCGCCTGCCAACCGGCCACAGCCCCGGCCACCGTGGGAGTTTCGATGATGAAAGCAGTGACGAGACTGAGCAGGCCGCAGATCACGAACTGCACCCCCGCCAGCTTGATGGGCGCGACCCGGGAGGAGTAGTGATCCACCAGCAGCAGATGCACGGCCCAGAATAGCGCCCCTATTACTTGCAGCAGATCACCAAAGCCGATGGAAAACTCATCGGTGACGCTCAGTACATAGAGCCCGCTCAGGGCGATGAGGGCGCCGATCCAGGTATTGGTGCCTGTTTTGTGCCGCAGCAGCAACCCCAGCACCGGCACCAGAATGATGTAGAGCCCGGTGATGAAACCCGCCTTGGCTGCCGTGGTATAGAGCAGCCCCACCTGTTGAAGGGAGGCTGCGCAGAACAGTACCAGTCCAGCCAGTACACCACCGGTCAGCAGCTGGCGATGGTCGCCCGTGACGGCCACTGGTTGTCGTGATTTTAGCCACCAGAGCAGCGGCAGCAGGGAGAGGGCTCCGAGCAGGAAGCGCAGGCCATTAAAGGTATAGGGCCCCATGTGCTCCATCCCGAGGCGCTGGGCGACAAAGCCCATCCCCCAGATGGTGGCAGCCACCAGCAACATCAGATTGGAGCGCATGGTGATTTTTCCTTAAATCGGTGCGTGAAGGGTTATCCGATCCAAGATACCCGTCTCTCTCCCTTCTTGTCTTTAGTGCGATAGCTCTTTTGTCAGCACGGCCAGCAG
Organism: Aeromonas sp.; assembly: GCF_050633025.1. Lineage (GTDB taxonomy): Bacteria > Pseudomonadota > Gammaproteobacteria > Enterobacterales > Aeromonadaceae > Aeromonas. The sequence continues at coordinate 22,631 of NZ_JBODRQ010000037.1, read as the reverse complement.
AGCGACCAGCACCAGATTGCCCCGCAGGATCCAGAGCACACGCAGGTGCTGCTGAATGGAGATCATCGGCGCCTTGCCCAGACGCAGGGCGCGACGCCAGCGATAGAAGAGACGACTGGGGTAATCGAGGGTACCGACAATCAGCAGAAACAGCCCCATTTTGAGGCCTTGGGCTGGATGGTCAAAGATCTCTACCACCGAGTTGACATGCTTGAGAGCCAGCAGACCCCCGGTGGCAAAGATGGAGAAGAGCGCCAGCGCCGCCACTCCATTGGCCAGTAGCAAATGGCGCACCCGCAGCATAGTCAGATTGCGACGAAAGATCAGATATTTGACAAAAAGGGCTAGGAGCAGCACCGCTATACTGACGGAATGGGCCATTGAGAGCAGAGCTTGGTTCAGCATCGGAAAAATCTCATGATCTGCCTTTAGACGAGCAGTGGCACATAATATATGCTGGTGTCATCCGAGACAAAAAGGATCTGTTCATGTCCCCCGCCAAGCCCAAGAACAGTTGGTCTTTGATCACCCGCATACGGCTGGGCCTCCTCTTGCTCTTTATCCCCGTACTGCTGCTCGGCAGCATCTATTACCTGCATATGGAGCGCACTCTGCGCCACGAGCAGCAACAGAACCTGATTGCTCGCAATACCCAGTATTTCCATACCCTGATCGAACCCTATCTGGAGACGCTCCAACGCCAGTTTACGCTCATTTATCAGCAGGTAAATTATCGGGATTTCAGCGGCCCGGAGATCCGCAACGGCGAGCACTATCTGCAACAGTGGCAGGCCTATCACAAGGTGATGGATCTCGATTACGTCTACGTGGGCACCGAGCATCGCAAGATGCTGATCCACCCGGCGTGGCAGGCTGACGAGAAGTTTGATCCCCGGGTTCGCCCCTGGTACCAGCTGGCCGCCAGTCACCCCGGTCAGATCGTGTTTACCGACCCTTATTACGACTACACCCTGGGCACCCTCACCATGGCGCTGGCCCGGGTGATTGAAGATCCTGATGGCAAGCGGGTCGGGGTGCTCTCCATGGACACCCAGCTAACCCCCCTCTCCAGCTGGCTCAATCATGCCCACCAGCTAGATGAACATGGCGAGCACGGCTACCAACTGCTGATCACCCATGACGGCATCCAGCTAGCCCACCCCGACCCCAAACAGCTGTTCAAACCGCTCCCCCATCCCGAATGGCTGGACAAGATGAAGGAGGAGCAGGGTTTCTTTCTGGACCAGCAGAGCGGCAGCATGGTGGCCTATCACCAGATCCCACAGCAACGCTGGCTCCTGCTCAGCGTGATCCCGACAGTCAGCCTCAATCAGGTGATAGACAACGTCTCCCTTAACGTGCTCGCCATGATCGCGTTAGCTTCCATCCTCTACTTGATGCTGGCGCTGCGCTGGTCACGCTATTTCACCCGCATGCTGAAAGAGATCAGCAGCCTGATCCAGGCCAGCGTCAAAGGCGATCTCCACTCACCAGAAAGCCAGATGAGTGAACTATCCACCATCTATGCCGACATTGAAGTCGCCAGTAAAGCGGTGGCCAATGTGCGCCAACAAGCCAACCAGGACAAACTCACCGGCCTCTACAACCGCCGTTTCTTCGATGAGTGCCTGCAAAAACAGCTCAACAGCAGAGCGCCCCTTGGTGTGGTGATGTTCGATCTGGATGATTTCAAACGGATCAACGATACCCATGGCCATCAGACGGGGGATGTGGTGCTCAGGCGGGTAAGCAAGCTGGGTATGAATCTGTTTCATGAATGGGGCTGGTTCTGCCGCTACGGCGGCGAAGAGCTGGTACTGATTTTCCGGCTGGAAACGCAAATGAGCGAGATGGCCTCCCTGCTGGAAGTGTTTCGGGTCGCAGTCGAAAAGCTGGAGTGGCGTGAGCCTGGTCTCACCGTCACCATCAGCGGCGGTGTGGCATTCAGTCACTCAGGGCTCTCGGCCAAGACGCTGGTGGAGCTGGCCGACAGTGGGGTTTATCAGGCCAAGCGGGAGGGGAAAAACCGCATCTGCTTCCCCCAGAGTTGGGTCAGCGATTTGATGGAAGAGGATCTTCCTCCACACGTTGATCAGACGCGACAGCAGGCTCATCAGTAGAGAGTGATCGCCACAGAGACACGGAAATGATGAGAGAGGCAGTTGCCTCTCTTCGGACTATTGCCTCCCCTGACTTCAGAAAAACAGGGCTTTTTCATCAAATAAAATCAATACGTTACGATGACGATTTTGGCCTTATCAGCAATCTGCTCTCTTTTTCTTCATCTCTGTGTTGCCGCTTTTCAGCATGCCTGAATACGCGACTCAGCGCTCCCACTCCCACACCGGCCAGCCCAGCGCCTCGGCCTGCTGACGCAGCGATGGGGCCGGATTGACCGCATGGGGATGGGTGACCGCCCGCAGCATGGGCAGATCGTTGTGGGAGTCGCTGTAGCCAAAGCTCCCCTGCCAGAGATGGTCACTGCCGGCAAACAGCTGGTTGATGCGGGCCACCTTGCCCTCGCGAAAGCTGAGGGTGCCGCGGGTCTGGCCGGTCAGCATCCCCTCCTCCTCATCGAGCAGGATGGCGACGCAGTGATCCATCCCCAGCATCTTCGCCATGGGCGCCACCAGATGCTCGCTGGAAGCGGAGATAAGCACCAGATCGTCGCCCCGCTCCCGATGCCATTCGATACGCGCCAACCCCTCCGGGTAGAGGCGCTCGCGCAGCACCTGCTCGGCAAAGCGGGTAGAGAGCGAGTCGAGCCACTGGCGCGTCTTGCCCGCCAGCGGTTGCAGGGTGAAGGCCATGTACTGGTGCATGTCCATCTTGCCCTGATGGTAGAGGGACATCATGGCCTGCTCCTCCGCGATCATGCTGGCGGGGGCCAGCTCCTCGGCCACCATGTACTCCAGCCAGAGGCTGGCGGAATCCCCCGCAATCAGGGTCTCGTCCAGATCAAACAGTGCCAGTGCCATGAGGGCTCCTTGCGGTAACAACGAAAATGAAACGAGGCGTCATGCTACCTCACAGAGTTGATCCCGGGCCACCGCCAGGGTCACGGCACTGCCGGTGGCCAGCAGATCGCCAGCCGAGCGGTTGAGGCAATCCACCGTCAACAGCCCCGCCTCGCACTCCACCTGATAGCGGATCACGTTGCCGAGCAGCTGTTGCTGGCGAATGATGCCGGGCAGGCTGGGCTCGCTGCTTGCCGCCCCTGCGGGCAGCAGGGTGATGGACTCCGGCCGCAGCGCCAGCTTGCCCTGAAAACGGGGGCCGAACAGCGACTTGCCCTGCTCTGCGCCAAGCAGGTTGTAGTTGCCGATAAAGCTCGCCACAAACTCGCTGGCGGGGCGAGTGTAGATCTCCTCCGGCGTGCCGCTCTGGACGATGGATCCCTTGTTCATCAGGAAGATCCGATCCGACATGGTGAGCGCCTCCTCCTGATCGTGGGTCACGAAGATGGTGGTGAGTTCAAGGCGCTGCTGGATTTCGCGGATCTGCTGGCGCAGGCTGCGGCGGATGCGGGCATCGAGCGCCGAGAGCGGCTCGTCCAGCAGCAGGATCCGCGGCTGAACCACCAACGCCCGGGCCAGCGCCACCCGCTGGCGCTGGCCACCGGAGAGCTCGGCCGGATAGCGGCGCTCGAAGCCGATCAGCTCCACCAGCGCCAGCGCCTCCTGCACGCTGGCGGCGAGATCCCGTCCCGGCTTGGGTTTTATCTTGAGGCCGAAGGCAACGTTGTCCCACACCGTCATGTTGGGGAACAACGCATAACTCTGGAACACCATGCCGATGCCGCGCTTCTGGGGCGCCTGCCAGGTGATCTCCTCACCGGCTACCCGCACCTGACCGCCATCCACCGGGGTGAGCCCGGCCAGCGCCCGCAGCAGGGTCGATTTGCCGCAGCCGGAGGGGCCGAGCAGGGTCACCAGCTCCCCCTTGCGGATGCCGAATTCGATCCCCTCGAACACCGGCGTATCGCCGTAGGATTTGTGCAGTTGATTTACTTCTAAATGAAACATCTTGGATCACCGATGAAATCTGTTGGCCGCCCAGGTGAGCAGCAGGGTCAGCAGGAAGTAGCTCATCACCAGCGCACTGGTGAAGTGGCCCGAGGTGGCGCGCATGTTGTAGAGGTAGACCTGCAGGGTCTCGTAGCGGGTGCCCACCAGCATGTTGGCAAACACGAACTCGCCAAGCAGGAAGGAGAGGGAGAGAAACAGCGCCGCCAGCAGCCCCTTGCGCAGACAGGGGATCACCACCAGCAGAAAGGCGCGCCGACTACTCGCCCCCAGCAGGTGGGCAGCATCCATCAGATCTTTCAGCGGCACCCCTTGCAGGCTGTTGGCCAGCGCCCGGTACATAAAGGGGAGCACCACGGTGAACCAGGTGCCGATCAGGATCCACGGCGTGCCGATAATGGGCAGGACACCATCGGCGTAGATCTGCAGCAGCCCCACTGACGAGACCACAGGTGGCACCGCGAAGGGGAGCAGGATCAACAGGTTCATCCAGGGATCCAGCTTGGGGAAGTAGTAGGCCACCACCAGCACGGTCGGCACCAGCACCAGGGTGCCCAGCAGCAGAGTGGCGAAGCAGACCAGGAGGCTGCGGCCAAACGCCGCCAGAAAGCGCGGGTCGCCCCACAGCTTGAGATACCAGTCGAGGGTGAAGCCATCCGGCAGCAGGGTCGCCCCCCAGCGGGTGGAGATGGAGTAGAGAAACGTGGCCAACAGCGGCAGCAGCAGGGTGGCAACCAGCCCCCCCAATACCCACTTGGGCCAGCGCGGCGTCAAATCATGCATGGGATTGCCCCTTGTTCACATAGCTCTTTTTCAGCAGCCACTGGTTGGCGGCCGTCACTACCCCCAGCAGCACCATCAGGATCACCGCCAGCGCCGCCGCCATATTGGGTTCGAGGAAGATGTCGCCGGAGACCAGACTGGCCACCCGGATGGTCACCAGATTGAAGTTGCCGGTGGTGAGGGCGTAGGCGGAGGCATAGGCCCCCACCGCGTTGGCAAACAGGATGATCAGGGTGCCGAGCAGCGCAGGCGTCAGCACCGGCAGCGCCACGTGCCACACATACAGCCTCTTGCTCGCCCCCAGCAGCGCGGCAGCCTGCGGCCACTCATCCTGCAGCGCATCGAACGCCGGGTAGAGCAGCAGCAGGGCGAGCGGGATCTGGAAGTAGGTGTAGATGAGGATGAGACCCGACCCCGAGTAGAGGTTGAAGCCGTCGATCAATCCCCAGGATTTCAGCAGCAGGGTCACTGCACCGTTGATGCCGAGGATAATGATGAACGCGAACGCCAGCGGCACCCCGCTGAAGTTGCCGGTCATGGTGACGAAAGCCAGCAGCAGCCGCTTGACCCGCTCGCCGCTGTGGCGCAGCGCGGCTGCCCCCAGAGTGCCGATGGCAAGCCCCACCAGACTGGCGATACCGGCGATGCGCAATGAGTTGCCGAACGATTGCAGGTAGAAGGGGGAGCTCAAAATCTCCCGGTAGTAGTCAAGGCCCCAGCCATCCGGGGTCTGGAAACTCCCCACCAGCACCCACACCATGGGAGCGAGCTGGAACAGGATCATCAGCAGGATAAACGGCAGCAGCACTAGCGCGGGCAACCCATGACGGCGCCTCTTGCGCCGGGTGACGACAGGTTGATCCAGCAGGATCTCGGTGGTTGCAGGCATCATCAGTGCACCTCGCGCAAAAAGGCTGCCTTGAGCAGCGGGGGAGCCACCGGCTTGTCGTGGGGGATACCCAGCAGATCGGCCATCAGGGCGCAGAGCTGGGTCTGGGCGATCACTACCCCATCCGGCCAGCGCTCGATAAAGGCATCGCCAAACAGCCAGAGCGGCACGGAGCGCTCTTCGTGCAGAGTGCCGCCGTGGCTCAGGTCATTGTTCATGCCGTGATCCGAGGTGATCACCACCTGATACCCCTCCGCCAGCCACTGGGGCAGCAGGTCGGCCAGCAGGCTGTCCATCCGGCGCGCCTGATTGCGGTACTGGCGGGAATCGAGGCCAAACTTGTGGCCCGCATCGTCCACCCCCATCGGGTGGATCAGCAGAAAATCGGGATCGTACTGGCTGCGCAGCCACTCGCCATCCATCAGCAGATGGCTGTCGGGATAGTTGTCATCCCAGTAGAAGCAGCCGTGCTGGATCGGCAGCAGCTCATCGTGGGTAAAGCGATCGCGGGCCGCCAGCCAGGGGCTCTTGTTGTAAAGCTCGCTCACCCAATGGTAGGCCGCCGCTGCGGTGCGTTTACCCGCGGCGCGGGCCAGATGGAAGATGGAGTCATGCAGACTGAGGCGACTCACCCCGTTGTGGGTGATACCGCTCGCCACCGGCGGAACGCCGGTCAGGATGCACTCGTAGAGAGGCCGGGAGAGGGATGGCAGGGCGCAGCTGAGGGGCGTATAGAGGCCACGCTCCGCCTCCACCATGCCTGCGAGGTAGCCCATCCCATGGGCTACCCCTGCAGAGAGGCCATCCACAAGTACCACTATCACCTTGTGTTGCACTGGCCGCTCCTTACTGCATGTAGATCATGACGTTCTCTTGCCACTGACGCGGCAGGGCCTTGGAGCTCTGCTCCCAGGCGGCGTGATCCTGCACCGGCTTGGCCTTGGCATACTGCTCGGCCGGCAGCAGCTTGGCCTTCACGTCATCCGGCAGCGCAACGTTGCTGCGGATCGGGCGGGCATAGCCGCGGGCCAGGTTGATCTGACCGGCATCGGAGAGGATGTATTCCCGCGCCAGCTTGGCGGCGTTGGGGTTCTTGGCCCACTTGTTGATGATGGTGGTGTAACCGGCGATGACGGAGCCGTCGCTCGGGATCACCACTTCAAACTTCTTGGGGTCGATCTGGTCGCGGTAGTTGAGGGCGTTGAAGTCCCACAGCACCCCCACTTCCACCTCACCCTTCTCGATGTTGGCGATGGTGGGATCGTTCAGGGAGAGGCGGCCCTGCTTGGCCAGCTGACCGAACAGCTCCAGCGCGGGCTTGAGGTTCTTCTCGCTGCCGCCGGTGGCATAGGCCGCCGCCAGCACGCCGTTGTTGGCCTGGGAGGCTACGCCCACATCACCCAGGGTCACCTTGTAGTCGCCACCCAGCAGGGATTGCCAGCTGGTGGGGGCGGCCTTGACCAGATCCTTGTTGATCAGGAAGGCAATGGTGCCGGTATAGGCCAGCATCCAGTGACCGTCCGCATCCTTGGCCCAGTTGGGAATGTCGGCCCAGGTGGAGGGTTTGTAGGGCTGGGTAACACCCTGCTTGACCGCCACCGGACCGAAGGCGCCGCCCACGTCACCGATATCGGCGGTGGCATTGGCCTTCTCGGCGGCGAACTTGGCGATCTCCTGCGCCGAGCTCATGTCGGTATCCTGATGCTTGATGCCGTAGATGCTGCCCAGCTGCTGCCAGGTATCCTTCCAGTTGGCCCAGCTGTCGGGCATGCCGATGCTGTGGAGCTGGCCTTCGCCACGGGCGGCCTTTTCGAGATCCGCGATATTTTCGGCTGCATAGCTATTTGTGGCAAACAACGGTTGGCTGATGGCCACCAGAGCCAGTGCACTTGCGATCACGCTTTTCATCATCCCATCCCTCTGGACTCGGTCAGTTAAGGTTCGAGGGGGATGCTAGAGGCGATATGTGACGATGGCGGGGCACTTTGATGGCAGTTTGATGACAATCACCCTGTCATGGCGCTGTCATCCGCAGCGGTTACAACTCTGAACCCAAGTGAAGCTGGACTACTCCAGTCACCCGCCGTCTGAATAAGCAACAGGGACAAGAGTGTGACCGAGCCGAGATTGAGCGAGCGGGCAGTGGCCGATGGCCGCGCCTTCAATCTGGTGGAGGGGAGCGCGGTGCTGCGACTGGTTCGGGTCAACTACGACGAGCGGGAGCTCTGGTGGATAGCGATATCGAACACTGGCTGCCGGATGCGATCCGCATCTGCCTCGATACCCGGGTACTGCAACTGGTCGCAGGAAGTTCAACTCACTGAATAACCAGACACCAATATGGCGGATCCTGCGGGATCTGCCGGGATCAGTTGTCGATATTGGGGATCATGTCGTCAAAGCTCTGGTAGCCGCAGTCGGCCAGTTGCAGCGACATGGTGTAAGTCTTGGCGTGCTCCTGCTGACCGATGGCGGGGCGGTTGAGCTTGATCTCCTGATGCCAGTACTCCTTCATCCGGTCGATCAGCGCCATCGCCTCCCCCTCGTTGAGGTGCAGCTGACAGAGCGCCATATAGTTGTTCGACTTGTGCATGTTCTCCACCAGATACTCCCCCAGCACCGACATCGCCTGCCGCGCCTGCTGGCGGGCGAAACGGCTGTGCTGCTCGAAGCTGATCCGCTCGCTGATCAGGAAGTGGTAACTGTTGCCGATGCTGAGTTGCAGGATGCCGAGTTTCTCCAGCTTGCGCAGATAGAGGTAGCAGGAAGCATCGGTCAGGCCGTACTCCCGCTTGAGATCGATCAACGTCTTGTCGCGCCAGAAGATGTTGGCGAGAAAGGCGTAGAGTCCCGGTTCCTTGTGAAACGCCTCATCCTGCTCCTGAGTGAAGACCGCGCGGCGGCTCTGGGCATCTTGAGTGCGCTCCAGCAACTCCTCGAACGACAGTCCCACCAGATGACAGATCTCCAGCAGGGTATCGAATGGCAGTGAGGACTTGTTCATCATCCGTTTCACGGTCGCGATGGAGACGCCCATCGCCTCCGCCAGGGTCTGATAGCGGATCCCCTTGTCGGCCAGGGTCTTCTTCAGGGTGTCGAGAATATTGTTGGCCAGGGTCTGGCTGTAGCTCACGGGGCTCATCCTTGTGGTTGCATCGTGACTGCATGGTTATGCCGCAGTGGGGTCGCCTCTACTTTTACTATCAAGGCTCAGATATTGACACCAAAATAATGGAGGCAGCTTGAAAATGGCTAAAATGGCGCTGAGGCCTGACCAGTGCCAATCTGCGGTCGCAAAATCTGATACCCGCCAGTGCATATCTTTCAACCCGCAAACATTTTGCTAGTGCTGCATAGGACATCACGCATAATCAACATGTATCGAATTCAAGACCCGTCCTGGTTGAGAAATCGATTGTTTGCTTCCAAATTTTATCTTTTAAACCGTAAGGTTTTTTCTCTTTCCTGGCATTGGGCGGCGTTTGCAAAAACCCGCTCTTTTCTTTTGCTTGCATCCGGCAACAAAAGCAACTCCCCATCATTGTACTCAGCCCATATCGCCAGGCATACCCGAGCGTGCTCACAACTCGTCAGCGAATGGCAGGCGCTTGCAGCCTTGTTTCAGCAACCAGAATGAGATTGAAGGAAAAGTGGGGTATCCCGGCATGTTGTCATGCCAGTGCAAAAGGGCTGCAGGTTTCAAACCTGCGGCCCTTTTTACTGCACTTCTTTCCGTACCCCGCGTTAACAGATCTGGTCTTTACCCAGATGCTTGGCCTGATAGAGCGCCCGATCGGCGCGCACCATCAGGCTCTCCTTCTGCTCATCCTGCTGGTACTCCGCCAACCCGAAGCTCATGGTAGCGGGAGCGTGCGGGCAGATGGGCTCGCTCGCCATCAATGCCTTAAACTTGCTCGCCACCACCAGCGCATCCTCGCGGCCGGTGTTGGGCAGCAACACCATAAACTCGTCACCGCCCCAACGGGCCAGCAGATCGATCTCGCGGATATGACGGCGCACCAGCGCCACTATGTTGATCAGGGTCTGATCCCCGGCGTTGTGGCCATAGCTGTCGTTGATCTGCTTGAAGTTGTCCACATCCATGGCGATCACCGTGAAGGGCTGATGGAAGCGGCGCGCCCGCTCGCACTCCAGCTGCAACGCCCGCTCCAGCCGATAACGGCTGGCGGCGCCGGTCAGGGCATCGGTCTCTGCCAGCAGACGGTTCTCCTCGGCTTTCTGTTGCAGCGCCTCGTTGAGTCGCACCAGCTCGGCGGTGCGCTCGGCAACCTGCTGCTCCAGCGACTGATTGCGCCGCTCCAGCTGCTCCAGCAACAACTTGCTGGCGTGGATATCGCGATGGGCGCCGATCATCCGCGCCACAGAGCCGTCGGGATTGCGCTCAATGATGCGGCCGTAATCCTCAATCCAGAGGTAACTGCCATCCCGGCAGCGGCAACGATACTCGGCGCGATACTCGTGGGCGCTGCCGCTCAGGCAGAGATCGAACTTCGCCATTACCGCCGCCAGATCGTCGGGGTGGATCACGTTCTCCCAGGTGAAGACGGTATTGCCGAGGGAGTGAGGCTCGTAACCCAGCATCCGGTACCAGCCGGGGTTGCGATAGACAAAACCGGTATTGGCATGCCAATCCCAGATGCCATCGCTGGTCACCTCCAGAATGCCATGCACCACGGCCTCGCTGACATCCGAGATCCTGATCGTGTCACTGTCCTGCACCATAGCAGTTATCCTTGTTCTTCCGCCCCGCGCCACTGTTTCCCCGATTATCGGCTACTCACGGCGCAGACTGCATCAGAGTAGCAATAAGTGTGACTCAGAGGCGGCCCATTTATAGGATGTAACTCACAATTATATCATTTGGGAGATGGGGTTATCGTGCGGTGCAAGAGGGGTGACCAAGTACCATATTGTGTCACCCAGCGCCCTCCCTGAGGGAGAGGGGATAAAGCGGTACCGGAAATATGATCGTCAGCCGTGTAGGTTCGATTAGCGAAGCGTAATCGGACAGCGGTAACGGCATTGCTCCCAGGGCGTCCGCATGAGTGTTTGAAATTTGAGCAAAACGTAGCAAGCACGTGTCGTTGTAAAATTCAGCGAACTGGATCTTGCCATGATTGAACATTAAATAAACTTTTGACTGCGCACTAGTTGTTCACATGCATTCATCTGGCGTTCATGATCTTGCCCTGGCATTGCTCCCTTCTCCCATTTATTTAAAAAGGAGGAAAAGGGCTGGGGATGAGGGGCAGGAAAAAAGAGATGACGCGGTAAACGTTGGGCTTCGCTACGCTCAGCCACAACCTACACAATCCGTAGGTTGTGTGCTGAGCCTACGAAGCCAAACATAAAGTCCCATAGAAACAATTTACATTGAACAATTATAATCCTTAGGCATTTCTACAGAAAAATCATATTCCTCTGGCTTGTCAAAGCTCAACCTGTCAATTGACTGTTGAATCAAAAAGTTATACATGGATTGATCTGAGCATCCTTCTTTAAAAGATGAGGAGAATGTAAACATGACATTTTGTTTATTTTTCATGTCAAACCATGACGTGATAAAATAATAACCAGTAATTATATCTGTTTTTGTTGATGAGCCAACTACACCAAGAGTTTTTTGTCGGTTCTCAGTACAATTCAATGTTGCACCAAACCCAGTGCAGTTTACGGTGGAAAATCCACTATCTACCATGCCATAGTCTGGGCTATTATATTGATATGAACTTGTTTCCTTACTTACATCAACAAATAAGACCAAGTCAATCGGCTTATTTATTTTATCCACTTCATTATATGAAAATACATTATCAAAACCTTTGTTTTTTAGGGCGCTAGTCACTTTGTTTACATAAAACTTGGTTTCTAATAAATTTCCTTTTTCATATGCTGCAACTACCATAACTTTATCATGTGAAAAACCATAATCTGGATCAACTTGAGATTTATATTTTCCACCGATTTGGGTTGAACAGCCTGAAAGCAACATAACCACTACTAAAGCAACTATTTTGTTAAACATAGCATTCTCCTTTAAATAAAAATTCTGTTCTCGCTGATATATATCATATAAGTTCCCCCAACCTCTCCGCCAATCCGGAATAACGCTCGGTCTTTTTCCGTACCGCTTGTGCCAGCAGGGCGCGATCGCCGTAGAGATCGAGCCGGGCCTTGGCGCGGGTGATGCCGGTATAGACCAGCTCGCGGGTCAGCAGCGGGCTGGGGCTGTCGGGCAGCACCAGCACGGTATGGGCAAACTCCGAGCCCTGGGATTTATGGATGGTCATGGCGTAGACCGTCTCGTGGGGTGGCAAACGGCTGGGCAACAGCGCCCGCAGGGTGCCGTCCGGCTGCTCAAACCATACCTTGAGCCGCCCGCTTTCATCGGGCAGGCAGAGCCCCATATCGCCGTTATAGAGGCCGACCCCGTGGTCGTTGCGCACCACCATCACCGGGCGGCCGGCATACCAGTCGCCATCGCGGGCAATCAGGCCAGCCCGTGACAGGGCCAGTTCCAGCCGCTCGTTAAGCCCCAGCACCCCGAACGGGCCATCGCGCAAGGCGCAGAGGATCTGGAAGCTGTTGAATGCCTTGAATACGGCGGCGGGCGCCTCCCCCGCGCGGGCCGCCTTCAGATAGCTGCCGTAACCGGCCACCCCCTGGGCAATCAGGGCGTCGTAGGCCTCCCCGGCCCAGGGGTGCAGGCTGATATCGGCAAAGCCCATGCCCCAGACTGATTCCACCGCCGTGGCATCGCCGCTGTTGCAGGCGCGCGCCAGCTGGCCGATGCCCGAATGCTGATCAAAGCGCCAGCTCTTGGCCAGCAGACAGAGGCTATCGCGCACCGGTGCCCCCGCGGGCGTGCCCTGCAAGCGGTAGCCGGTCTGGCGGGAGAGCCAATCCGCCTGCGCCGGGCTGATGCCCTGTTCGATAAAGCTGCAGATATCGCCGAGCACGGCCCCCGCCTCCACCGAGGCGAGCTGATCCTTGTCGCCAAGCAGGATCAGGCGGGCGTGGCTCGGCAGCGCATCGAGCAGGCGCGCCATCATCGGCAGATCGACCATGGAGGCCTCATCCACCACCAGCAAGTCGAGGTGCAGCGGGTTGCCCGCGTGGTGGCGGAACTGGCTGCGCCCCGGAATGACCCCGAGCAGCCGGTGCAAGGTGCCCGCTTCGGTGGGGATCGCTTCGACCCACTCGGGGGGCAGATCGAGGGCCTGCAGGGCAGAGCCGATACTCTCGGTGAGGCGCGCCGCCGCCTTGCCGGTGGGGGCCACCAGCCGGATCGCCGGCGCCTTGCCTGCTTGCAGGCCGGTCTCCACCAGAATGGCGAGCAATTTGGCGACCGTGGTGGTCTTGCCGGTGCCGGGGCCGCCGGAGATCACCGCAAAGGGGCGCGCCGCCGCAGTGGCCGCCGCCAGCTTCTGGCCGTTGCAGCAGAGCGCCTCGGGCACCAGCGCATCCAGCTTGCTCAAGTCGCTCGCCGCCTGGGCGCTGGCCAGCAGCCCTTCGATGGCGGGCCAATCCACTTCATTGGGGAACACCAGATCGAGATACTTCTCGATAAAGTGGCGGGCCGAGAAGTCGGGGGCGAGGCGGGCCTTGAGCAGCGCCGCGAACACCAGCCCGTAGTCGCGGGCAAACAGCCGCGACAGGGCCGGGGCAATCTCCGGCCATTCGGCTCGTTCACTCAACGCGCGCAGATGGCGAGCCACCCCCTGCTCATGATCGTGGTAGCGGGTGAGGTAGAGCCGCCCGTGCCACAGCCGCAGCGGCCAGCGCGGGGCGAGCCCCTCATCCTGCTCGGTGCCGACCAAGGGACTCTCTGCAAACAGGGCGGGCCAGCGGGCAGGATCCGCCAGATCCCCCAGCAGATCCCGGCTCTGCTGGGGATCCAGCCCGAACGGGCGCAGGGATCCGGCAGATAGCATTTCCAGCGGCAGGCAGACATGGCCGCGCCCCAGCTCGAAGCAGGTGAGCGCAGCCCCCAGCACCAGCTCGGGGCTGCCGCCAAGGTCGGCCACCAGCCTGGCAAATTGCAGATCCAGCTGGCGGATGCGGCCAGCCAGCGCCAGTGTTTTGAGCCGTTCAACCATCATTGCGCTGGCTGCGGTGCTGATCATGGTGCCGCTCATGCTTCTACCTCGTTCAATACTTGAGATCCCGCCGCTGGCAGCTCACTGCCTTCGCGAAACAACTTATCCAGCCCCAGCACCAGTTCACGGCTCGGGCGGGTATGGAAAATGCCCCCCTGCGGCATACCGCGCAGGAACAGATAGAAGACCCCGCCAAAGTGCTGCTCGAAGTCGTAGCCCGGCAGGCGCAGGGTGAGCAGCCGGTGCAGCGCCAGCGAGTAGAGCTGGTATTGCAGGTCGTAGCGGTGCTCGGCCATCGCCCGCTCCAGCGCCGGACGGCTGTAATCGGCGGGGCTCATGCCGAGGTGGTTCGATTTGTAGTCGAGCAGATACCAGCGCCCCTGCCACTCGAACACCAGATCGATAAAGCCCTTGAGCATCCCCTGCACGGTGGCAAAGCTGAGCGGCTTGTTGCCCCGCGACAGCGGGTCGTGCTGCTGGCAGAGGGCGGTCAGCGCCGGTGCCGTCACCCGCCCCATGGGCAGGAAGAACTCCAGCTCCACCTGTTTGCGCTCGGGCGCCAGATCCCGCAGCCGCAGCGGCTCACCAAAGCCTGTTTCCAGCGGGGTATCCAGCACCGCCTCCACCTGCTGTTGCAGCACTTGGGCCCAGCTCTCGTCGAAGCCGTCTTGCAGCAACAAGCTGGCGATATGCTCTGCCAACGGCTCGCCTGCGGCGCTTTGAAAGTCGATGGTCTCGAACAGGCTGTGCAGCAAGGTGCCGGGGCGCGCCCCTTTCGGGAAGGTGAAGATGGAGGGTTGTAGCTCGTCCTCTTCGTGTACAACAGCCGCCTCGGCAACGACCTCCACATCGAAGCCGGGATTGGCCAGCACGCCTTTGCTGTGACCATGACCCTGCGCCGCCAGCCCGGAGTAGGAGCTGATCCACCAGTCCCGCTCAAGGGAACCGCTAAAGTGGCGCACCTGCGGCTCGCCCAGCTGCTCCTCCTCTGGCGGCAGCGGGGCCGGACGGGTGAGCGAGGGCTCACCGACGGCCACCCCGGACAACGCCTGTGCCAGCTCGGTCAGGGCGGTCGCCAGCGTCTGTGCATCCCCCTCTTCGCCCTTTTGCAGCAGGTAGCCGATGGCGGTGTGGTGCAGGTCTGTCTTCTCCGACTTGCCCGCCCCCGCCCGCACCGGCGCCAGCCCCAGCCAGGTGGCGTAGACGCCCCGGGTCAGCGCCACATAGAGCAGTCGCAGATCTTCGGCAAGGCGCTCCCTGTCCGCTTCGGCGAGCGACGAGTCGGCGCCGGTCAGATCGAGAATGGTGCGATTGCCCGCCTCGTCCGCCTCGTGATAGAGCGGGGTCTCGGCGGTTCTGTGGCTGCAGATAAAGGGCAGGAACACCAGCGGGTACTCCAGCCCCTTGGATTTGTGGATGGTGACGATCTGCACCAGCTTGCGCTCGGATTCGAGCCGCAGTACCTGCTCCGCATCCTGCCCGTTGGGGCGGCTCACCGCCTCCCCCAGCCAGCGCAGCAGGGCATACTCCCCGTCCAGCTCGCTGCTCACCTGTTGCAGCAGCTCGCCGAGATGGAGGAAGTTGGTCAGCCGCCGCTCGCCATAGGGGCTCGCCAAAAGCGAAGAGGCGAGATTGCGCCGGTGCAGCAGGGCCCGCAGCATCGCCAGCACGCCGCGGCGGTGCCAGATCTTGCGGTACTCCATAAACTCCTGCACCGCGCTCTCCCACGCCCGCTCGTCGCTGGCAAGCCCATCGAGCGCCTTGGCATCGAGATCAAACAGGCCGGTCGCCAGCGCCGCCCGCAGGCTGCGCTCCTCGCTCGGGTTCTGGCAGGCGTGCAAAATCAGCAGGATCTCCCGCGCCTCCGTCTGCTCCAGCACGCTCTCGCGGTTCGACAGATAGACGGAGGCGATGGCGAGGCGCGCCAGCTCCTGCTGCACCAGCTTGCCCTCGGCGCCGGTGCGCACCAGCACGGCGATATCTCCGGCCTTTACCGCCTTGTCACCAATCAGCGCCTTGCCCTCGCGGGCGAGGGTCAGCAGGCGGTGGATCTCGGCGGCGGTGGCGCGGGCCATCTTGCTCTGGTAATCCCCCCGATTGAAGGTGGGCTGGCCGCTCAGCTGCCAGCAGTGGAGCACAGGGGCGGTGGCGCCATCGAGCAGCAGCGCCTTGCTCTTGCCCTGCGCCTCCACCGGCAGGAAGGGGATATCCGCCTCGTAGATAAAGGGATCTTTGGCCCGCTCGAACAGGCCGTTGACCGCCCCCACCAGCGCACTGCTGGAGCGCCAGTTGCGCCCGAGGGTGTAGTGGGCGCTCACATTTCGCCGCGCCTGAATGTAGGTAAAGATGTCGGCGCCGCGAAAGCCGTAGATGGCCTGCTTGGGGTCACCGATCATCAACAGCGCCGTGTCTGTGTGGCCGCCGTAAAGCCGATGGAAGATGCGGTACTGCTGGGGGTCGGTATCCTGAAATTCATCGATCATCGCCACCCGGTAGGTGGCGCGAATGCGCTCGCAGAGCCGCTCGCCCAGGCTGGAGCCAAGCGCCCCGTCGAGGTCTTTGAGCAGGTCATCGAACGAGAGCTGATGGGACTGCCGCTTGCTCGCCTGCATCCGGCTGCGCACCACCTTGGCGGCCCGTTGCAGGATCAGATCCCGAATACCGGGGCGACTCGCCAGCAGTTCATCAATCTGGCTGAACAGTGGCAGGGTCGGCACAGCGCCCCCCTTCTTGAGGTTCTCCTCCAGCACCGTCTGGCCGAAGCGCTCCAGCTCCTTGGGAATGGCGTAGCCACTGCTCTCGTCCTGTGCCCAGTCGGCTATCTTGGCAAGCCACCCTTCGTAGTTCTTGCCGGTGTAGCGGCTGATCTGGCCGTCGGTCTGGCGGCGGATCTCGTCCGTCTGCGCCAGCCATTCGCTCTTCACCGCCGCGATGCGGCTCATGGCCGCCTGATGGCGGGCGGCGAGGGTCTCGTCCCCCAGCGCGGGGTGGATCTCCAGCTCGCTGTTGTCGAGCCAACTGCCCATCTCCCGCAGCAGGGCGGCGGGGCTCGGCCAGAGTGCGCGCACGGCGCTGGCGAGGGTTTTATCCACCGGATAGAACTCGGCGCGCCAGTAGTCGCTCACCGCCTGCAGCCGGAGCTGGCTGTCGTCAGTGAGAAATTCGGTTTCAAAGAGGGCGCCAGACTCGAAGGCGTTCTGTTTCAGCATCCGCTGGCAGAAGCCGTGGATGGTAAAGACCGCCGCCTCGTCCATCTGCCGCTCGGCGGCCAGCAGGCGGCGGGCCGCCAACTCGTGATCCACCACCTCTGCCAACAGTTGGGCCAGCAGGGTGTCACTGCTATGACCGCGCATAAAGGCAAGCCGCGCCTCGTGGATGCGGCCGCGGATCCGCCCGCGCAGCTCGGCGGTGGCCGCTTCGGTAAAGGTCACCACCAGGATCTCGGTCACCGACAGCGGCCGCTCGTGGGCGCTCGGCTGACCGGCATCGGCCCCCTCTTCAATGAGTGGGCCGTGGCCCAGCAGCAAGCGCAGGTAGAGACCGGCGATGGTGTAGGTCTTGCCGGTACCGGCAGAGGCTTCGATCAGTCGTTCACCATGGAGGGGAAAACGCAGGGTATTGAGTGGGTTAGCCATTATTTCAGCTCCTCCAGGGTCTTGAGCAGCGGGGTCAGGTGTTCGCGGGCCAGCGCCTGCAACTGCCCCAGCACCTCGTCATCGAGTTCGGGGAAGCAGCGGGCGACGTAAACGTCTTGCCCCTCCCCATTGATCATCCAGCCGCCGTTGAAACGGGTGAGGGCCGCCTTGTCGGCCGCCTCCGGCTTGTCGGGATCCTTCTCGATCGCCTTGAGCCAATCCCATGCGGTCTTGGGGAAGAACGGCAGCGGCCGCTTCATCCCCTGCGCCCAGCACGCCACCAGCGCCGCCAGCTTGGGGCGCGCCTCGTCGGCAGCGAGTACAGGCAGGCGCAGACTCTGTTTGGCATCGAACAGCAGGGTGTCGCCGGGGGCGCCGCTCAATGAGAGGCAGAGGTGCTGGATCCAGCCCAGCAGCAGATCCTTGCCGTTGAAGCTGCCGGGTTTGACCACCAGCAAGCGCCCCTTCTGAGTGTCGATCCACCCTTGCAGCTGGCCCTGAGTGAGGGAGATATCGATCTCCACCGCCTGTTTTTCTGACTCATTGGCCGCAACCCATGGCCGCAGCCGGTCCGCCAGCTTGCCCATTTCGGCGTCCAGATCGTCCAGCAGCAGGCTGCCGAACCACCCTTGCGGCAACAGGCCGGTGAGCTGCAACCGCTCGCGCCGCGTGCTCACGCTATCGCCCTGCTCCAGGCTATCCCCCTCTGCCAGATGGGCATCGAGCAACAGATCTTTCAGCTGGTAATGTTGCAGACCATCCAGCTCGAACGGCTCGCTGTCCTCGATGTTGGCTTCGTTCAGCTCAAACCACACCTTGAGGCGACGGTTGAGGAAATATTTGGTGGGCTGGCGATAGAAGCGCAGCAGCTCCGCCAGCTCCAGCCCCTGCTCCTTGCCCCATTCGGGAGGCAGCGGCAGCTCACCGCTCTGGAAGTTGGCAGCGCCGCGCTCTGGGTTAAGGGCGGGCAGCCAGTCGGCGGCATAGGTAAAGAGGCGTGAACCCGGCTCCGGGTAGAAGTAGTTGCGGCTGTAGGGGGTGAGCGGGTGCGCCACCATCAGGTGGTTGAGCAACCGCTTGCCGGAGGTTTCATCGTCGAGATCCTCATCCCCCGCCAGCACAAAGCCCTGCCGCACATAGTCGATCAGCTCCGCCAGCAGCACCGAGGGCACCTTGTCGCTGTTGTCCTGCGCGCTGAAGCCCTGATAGCTGATATAGAGCCCCTGCTGGGCACTGAGCAGCGCCTCGAGGAAGAGATAGCGGTCATCATCGCGGCGGGAGCGATCCCCCCGCCGCGACGCCACCGCCATCAGATCGAACCCCATGGGAGCCAGGGTGCGTGGGTAGACGCCGTCGTTCATGCCGAGCAGACAGACCTGCTTGAAGGGAATGGAGCGCATCGGCATCAGGGTGCAGAAGTTGACCTGACCGGCGAGGAAGCGCTGGCTGGAGCGGGACTCCCCCAGCACGCTGCCGAGGTAGTCCTGCAGCAGGTCGGCAGTGATGGGCTGCTCGAAGCGGGCTTCGCCGAGCCGGGTCTGCCACTCGGCCAGTTGGCTGCGGATCAGCTGGAGCTGGCGTTCTTCATCTTCGTCGGCCAGATAGAAGCGCTCCAGCAATGCCTGCAGGCAAGAGTTCCACTCGGCCAGCGGCTGTGCCTGTTGCAGGCGGGGCAGGAATTCGGCCAGCGAATCGACAAACCAGGCAAGCTTGCCGAGCGCCAGCCCCTGCTGACCCTCGATCTCTGCATAGGGCAATATGCTGGTCAAGGGCCCCTGCTGCCCCCCCATACTGTCGGCGTAGGGCAGAATGCCCGCCACCGGCTCGCCGTCGCCCATGGCAAAGCCGAGCAGCATGCGGCGCAGGCCGAACAGCCAGCTGTTGCCGGACATGGGAGGCAGATCGAAACGGACGGGGTAGCCGTCATCCAGCCCCCAGCGGATGCCGGTCTCCTGCACCCAGACCCGCAGCTGGTTGAACTCGTCGTCATCCAGCTCGAAGCGGCGCAGCACGGCGGGCACCTCGAGAATGGCGAGCAGCTCCCCCGCCCCGAAGCGGGCGTTGGGCAGCCTGAGCAGGGCGAGGAAGCTTTGCAGCAGCGGGCTCTCCTGACTCGCCGCCCGATCCGAGACCGCGAAGGGGATCTGACCCCGTGCCCCACTCTTTTCTTTACCAAACACGGCCTGAATATAGGGGCCGTAGCTGTTCACATCCGGCATCATCACCACCACATCTTTCGGGGTGAGGGTCGGATCCTGCTCGAACAGCGCCAGCAGCCGGTCGTGCAGCACTTCCAGCTCACGCATCGGGCCGTGGCAGGCGTGGATCTGCAAGGATCCATCCGCCGGATCGATGGGGCTCTTGTGATGGCTGCTGTCGAGATCGAACTGACCGGCGCCTCGCTCGGCCAGCTCCAGCACATCCTTCTGGATGGCGCGCAGCAGGCTGACATTGCCCTTGCCATCCAGCTCGTCGATATCGACGAAAGCCTCGATTTGCGGCACCTCCAGCTCCATCAGCTGGTGCAGGTAGTCGCGCCCCAGCTTGCCCATGGAGGCGAGCAGCGGGTTGGCGGGGCCCTGCAATGTCTCGATATCGGTGCCGGGTTTGAGCTTGTTTTCGAGGCGCGCCAGCGTCTTGCGATCCAGCAGATCCCCCCAGTAGTAGCGGCAGGGGTTGGTGACGAACAGGTGCACCTCCACCTCCGGCCGGCTGCCGAGGGCCAGCAGCGCCTCCACATAGCGCGGCGGCAGCGCCGAGATGCCGAACACAAAGACCCGCTGCGGCAGCTTGCCCGGCAGATCGGCGGTGCGCTCCAGCTCGTGGATAAACTCCTCGTAGAGGTTGGCGCGGTGGTAGCCACTCGGAGAGAACGCCAGGGTGCGGGCCACCAGCTCGCGCCACAGCTCCGGCTGCCAGTCCTGACCGCTCACCCCGGCCAGCTCCTGACTCAATCCTTCCCCCTCTTCCCAGCGGGCGATCCAGTCCGGCCGATAAACCAGATACTGGTCAAAGAGATCCGCTACCTTCTGGCAGAGCTGCCACAGCCGCACCTGCTCGGGATCCTGTGCCGGATCCTCGTCCTCTCCACCGCCCAGATAGGCGGCAAGCGGGGCAAAGGCGGGGCGATCCAGCAAGGCGGGCAGAATGGTCATCAGCTGCCAGCTCATGGATCCCTTGTTGTAGGGGCTCTGGCGCGGCACATCCGCCAGCACCCGGGTGAACATCTCCCAGATAAAGCTGGCGGGCAGCGGAAAGTCGATATTGGCGGCGATGCCGAAGGCCTTGGCCAGCTCCAGCTTGAGCCACTGGGCCATGCCCGGGCTCTGCACCAGGATCTGCTCCCGATCGAAGGGGTGAGAGAGAGGGGCCTGCCGGATATGGTTGACCAGCAGCTCCTTGAGCAGATCCAGCTGATTGGAGTGGTAGAGGGTAAACATGAGCAATTCCCGCCTGTGGATGAGAGGGGGCGAGGGAAAAGGCGAGCCATTTCCGTCACTTCACAAGAGAGGGAATTGTCGGGGATCGGGGGATAAGATGCAAAAGGCACTTGTGGCCAGCTGGTGGGCAAACCGCTGAACCATGAGGGGGGCCGCAGATTTGTGCAGCAGCCTCATCGACCCGGAAAACGCAGACAGAAAAAAGCCGGTGCAGGGCACCGGCCAAAAGGCATTGGAAAACTTGACTCTTCAGGGCATTACCAGTTTTTGCCGAGACGGGCATCCACACTGAAAGCCCCTGCTCCGGCCGCCGCCAGCGCCAGGAAACCACCAGCGACGGAGACGTTCTTCATAAACATCAGCATCTGCATCTGTTCGGCAGGCTGATAGTGGAAAATAAAGGCAGCCATCAGGGTGAAACTGGCCAGCAGCACCGACAGGCTGCGGGTAAAGAGACCCAGCACGACGGCAAGGCCACCACCCAGCTCAAGCAGGATTACCAGCGGCAACATAAAACCCGGTACGCCCATCGCTTCCATATAGCCCTGGGTTCCGGCATAGCCGCCGATCTTGCTCCAGCCCGCAATCACGAACATCAGCGCCAGCAGTACACGACCCGCCAGCAGCGCTACATCTTTCATCTTGTCCATTTCATATTCCTCGTTTGTGTCACATCACCGCTGACTGCTTCAGGGTAGGTCAAATAACAGGGCCTGAGTGGCACTGGTTGCGACCAACTCCCACCGGTATTCATCACGACTGAGTACCCCGTCGCCGGGTCGGGCAGCCAGACCGTTGGCGGTCAACTCCCCTGAAATCATCTGCAGGTAGCCGTGTCGGCCAGCCAGTGCCCATTCGAGCGTTTCGCCCGGGGCCAGCTCCAGCCGCCATACGCGGGCCTGTTGGCGGATCACGAAGGATCCCGCCTCGCCATCCGGTGACGCCACCAGCGTCATGCCCGGTCTGGACTCAATTTTCTTCTGCTGATATCCGGGTGGCGTGCCGACTTCATTCGGCTCGATCCAGATCTGCAACAGGGAGAGGGGTTCCGTCTGCGAGGGGTTGTACTCGCTGTGACGGATCCCGCTGCCTGCGCTCATCAGCTGGAAATCCCCTGCCGGGATCTGCTCGACATGGCCGAGGCTGTCCTTGTGCTCAATGGTGCCTTGCAGCACGCAGGTGAGGATCTCCATGTTGGCGTGAGGATGGGTGGCGAATCCGCCACCCGGCGCAACCAGATCCTGATTGATCACCCGCAGCACCGAGTGTCCCATCCACTCCGGGTCGTAGTAGTGCCCGAAGGAGAAGCTGTGGCGCGCGTCCAGCCAGCCGAAGTTGGCCTTGCCTCGCGCCTCTGCGGCTCTCAATTTCATCATGGTGTGCTCCTTATCTATTCAGGGGGCAAGTACCTGCGGGCTGCCCGCTTGGCCTGCCATGTGCAGGCTTACGGCAAAATGTTATTCAAATTTTGTGTTGTTTTGTTACCAACATCAGATGTTGCAATTTGGTGTGTCACAGTGCGTAGCCTTCCACATAACTTGCTGTCATCGGCACGCCTGCCAAGCGTTGTTTGAATATTAAAGGGGCTTGCCTTAACTTGTTAGCGAGATAATCTGGCAAACATATTCAAAAAAATTGAAGGTGAGGAGTGGCCAAGGAATCGAACAAGGAGCGGGCGCTGACTCTGGAGGCAATCCGGGTGCTGGACGCCATCGACCGCCGCGGCAGCTTTGCGGCGG
>NZ_JBODRQ010000036.1:0-29257 GCF_050633025.1 Aeromonas sp. | reverse complement strand
CGCTACCGCCGCCGCTGTCGCTACCGCCGCCGCTGTCGCTACCGCCGCCGCTGTCACCACCACCACTGCCACCATCGCCATCTTTGTTGTGAACGATCAGCTCATTGGCGATGTAGCTGTGGCTGCCATCGAGCAGCAGATTGAAGAGTGCGGTAGTGGGCGGCGCCTCTATCCAGCAGAGTGACTCAACCAGCAGTAATTCCGGCTGGGGTTGTAGGGCCAGATTGCCCGTCACCATGACCGGTGCCGGGCGACACATTATCTGCATGCCGGTAAATAGCGGCAGCACCGCCAGTTGCGGGTTTTCGGTTCGGGTCATGGCCGGTGAGATGGCTGCCCAGCCCCGAGTGGTCAGCAGAGGGTGCTCTGCGGTAAAGAACGGGGGCAGATCATTGATCCCGTAGAGTCTGCGTTTGCCAAGTATTACCTGCTCGACAGCCAGGATCCGGTTGCTGCCGCCGTGCTGATCCAGCACCTGTTCACCGGCCCGGAGCGTCTCTATAGGGCGGATGGAACCATCTGCCATCGTGATGCGGGTGCCGGCGATAAAGCAGGACTTGGCATAAGCCTGATTCATTTGCCACTCATTATGGGTGAAGTCATAACTGAACGGGTTCGCAAACAGGGCGAGTGCGATGGCCGAGCCGATAAGCAATCTGCGTTGGCTGGCCTTGAATGGGGGTTGTGACATAGGGACTCCTTGTCCATCTTGGTTCACGGGATCCATTATAGATCGCTCTCTGATGGCGGAATTTCTGACCACAAATACAATAAACATGATGGAAAAACGATTGGCGTTCGTCACAATAATGCGTAAAATCGCATACTCGATGCTTGTAGCAACGAATCCCGCCTAAAAAGCCAGTTTCATGCCCTTCCCAAGCAGTAAAATGTAACAAGTGACGCATTTGTGTTCATTTTGTGCCTTGAAAAAGTCTTGTGATAACTGAAAAGTGATAAATATCCCCATCAGTTATCAAAAAGTTAAGGACATCCATGTTTTCCTTAGTCAAGCAAAGTGTCGCCGGGCTGCAAATCCTGTTTGTCGCCTTCGGTGCCATGGTTCTGGTGCCCCTGCTCACCGGATTGAACCCCTCCATGGCCCTGCTTGGCGCCGGTGTGGGCACCCTGTTGTTCCAGCTCTGCACCCGCCGCCAGGTCCCGATTTTCCTCGGTTCCAGCTTTGCCTTCATCGCTCCCATTATCTATGCCACCCAGACCTGGGGATTGCCATCCACCATGTTTGGCCTGTTTGCCGCCGGTTTCATGTATTTCATTCTGGCTGCGCTGATCCGGGCAAAAGGGATGGGGTTTGTGCACAAATTGCTGCCCCCGGTGGTGATTGGCCCGGTGATCATGGTGATCGGTCTTTCTGTGGCGCAGGTTGCCTGCAACATGGCGATGGGCCGTGCCGGTAGTGAGCAGGTAGTACCTGCGGGGACTGCGTTGACGCTGGCCGGTATCTCGCTGGCGGTCACCCTGATTGCAGCTGTGTTCTGCAAGGGGTGGATTAAGCTCATCCCCATCCTGTGCGGCGTGATTGCCGGTTATGTCTCGGCGGTGTCCATGGGCCAGGTGAATTTCGATGGCATGGTTAACGCCCCCTGGCTGGCGCTGCCCCACTTCGAAACACCGGAGATCAACTGGGCTGCTGCGTTGTTCATGTTGCCGGTAGCCATCGCCCCCTGTATCGAGCATATCGGTGGCGTGTTGGCGATTGGTGGCGTGACTGGCAAGGATTACACCAAGGATCCGGGTTTGCACCGTACGCTGACCGGTGACGGCATTGGCGTCTGCTTCGCCGGTTTCATCGGTGGCCCACCCGTGACCACCTACGCCGAAGTGACCGGTGCCGTGATGATCACTCGCAACTTCAATCCGGTCACCATGACTTGGGCTGCGGTGTTTGCCATCATTTTGGCCTTCTTCGGCAAGTTCAATGCGCTGCTCACCTCCATCCCGATGCCGGTGATGGGCGGTATCATGCTGCTGCTGTTCGGATCCATCGCTGCCATCGGTCTCAAGACGCTGGTGGAATCCAAGGTGGATCTGGGGCTATCACGCAATATCGCGATTGTCGCCGTGACTCTTACTGTCGGTGTCGGTGCGCTGGAGATGAAGATTGGCGACTTCGCGCTGGCCGGTGTTGGCCTGGCTTCTGTTGCCGCCATCCTGCTCAACCTGATCCTGCCCCAACCCTCTGAAGAGGGTGTGATGGACGCGGCCAAGGATTGAGTGTCACCAGACGTTCTTCGTTGATTTTCCGGTGTCTGTGCGGGCGAAACGCACAGATGCCGAACGTCCTGTTAGCTTCCGAGTAACTTGCACCAGGGACCGGTGACTTCACAGTGACCGGTCTTCTCGCTATTGTGCCAGCCAAGTTGATGGTAGAAGGCGAGTGCGGCCGTGTTGCGAGCGCAACCTTGAGCGAGCCGAGCGGCGAATCAGCGAGGCCCCGCTCCAGTAGGGCGCGCCCGATCCCCTGACCGTGCCAGTCGCTTGACACATAGAGGTGATGGACGAAGTGCTCGGGCTGCCAGATGGCGATAAAGTCGCAAATATTGCCCCCCTGTTCGGCTACCCATATCCGTTCACCTTTGGTTTGTGCCTCGAAATCCTCGAGTTGGAAACGGGCGGGGGCGACCCAGTGAAAGGTGTGGCGGCGGCCCTTTAAAAACAGCCTAGCCAGTTGGGGGATGTCGTCTTTCTCCATGAGACGGGTCATATTTTCCTCCCGGATCAAGCCTCTGTTTGTTGAGGCAGCCGCACTGCGGCGGATTCATCCTATGCAAATGACAAGTGTGTGATTAAGGGCTGTCCATTGTATTTGCCATGGGGCTATACTGCCGGAGTCCCATGTATGGATGGCTTGAGGATCGCTGATTTATGGACAATAGACAGATTGAAGGCAATATTTTTGTTCCGGCGCACATAGACGATGTCTGGCACGCCTGGACCACCGAAAGCGGTCTGCGCAGCTTTTTGGCTCCCGAGTGTCTGATGGTGGCCGAACCGAACGGCCCTTTCGAGATCTACTTCAGACCCGACTTTCCCTTGGGCGAACGTGGTAGTGAAGGGTGCCGGGTCATGGCCGTCATGCCCTATGACCTGCTCAGTTTTAGCTGGAATTTTCCACCCAGCCTGCCCCATATCCGCCAGCAAAAGACCCAGGTTTGTCTGCGCTTTGTACCGGAAGGGCAGGGGACTCGCCTCTACTTCCTGCAGAGCGGTTGGGCCAATGATCCGGATTGGGATCAGGGTTATGCCTATTTTCGGGAAGAGTGGCTGGAGACCAGTCTGCCACGGTTGCAGTACCGTTTTACCCACGGTCCCATCGACTGGAACAATCCTCCCGACAAGGCGCAGCTGAAGGCGCTGGCCCAGTAATCCCGGATATCAGACATAAAAAAAACCGGCCAAAAGGCCGGTTGAAACAGTTCAGGCTTGTCAGGTGACAAACGTATCCAGCGGATGAGAGTCGCTTTCCACTCCTTGTGAAGCACAACCCTCTTGGTTACGTGCGGCTACTTTATGCCATTCACACTGAATCGAGGCTGAACCATGAATGCTATCGCCTCGCACCCCGCTTATATCAGATAGTGATCCCCATCGACTGGCGCAAGTAAGCGCCCGCACCGAGCAGCCCCGGCCCTTCATGGGTGATCAGGAACACCGGGATCTCCTTGAGGTAGGACTTGAAACGCCCCTTGTCTTCAAAGGCGACCCGGAAACCGGAGCCGGTAAAGAACTCCTGGAAGCGCGGCACTATGCCACCTGCGATATAGACGCCGCCGAAGGTGCCCATGTTGAGGGCCAGATTGCCGGCAAAGCGGCCCATCAGCACGCAGAACAGGCTCAGGGTGCGACGGCAATCGAGGCACTCCCCGGCCAGTGCGCGCTCGGTAATGTCTTGGGGGGCGAACGGCGCGGGCTCACGACCATCGGATTTCACCAGCCCGCGATAGAGATTGACCAGACCCGGGCCGGAGAGGAAACGCTCTGCCGAGACATGGCCCAATTCCCCCCGCACTACCTGCAGCACCGCATCTTCCTCTTCGGTGTTGGCAGCAAAATCCACATGACCCCCTTCGCCCGGCAGGCTCAGCCACTGCTCACCCGCCTTGACCAGATGCGCTACCCCAAGGCCAGTGCCCGCACCATAGATGGCGATGGGCTTGCCAGCCACCGGCGCGGCGCCGCCCAGCTGGATGCGATCCGATTCAGTCAATACAGGAACCGCCATCGAGACTGCGGTAAAGTCGTTGATCACTTGCAGGCGTGCCAGCCCGAGATTGCTCTGCATCTCGCAGATGGAGAACTCCCAGCTGTGGTTGGTCATGGCAACCCAGTCACCGTTGATGGGGCAGGCGATGGCGATGCAGGCTTCTCCAACCTCTACCTTGTGTTCCTCCAGATAATGGCGTATCACGGCTTCAAGGCTGGGATGGGCCAGGCCTGAGTAGGTTTTTGCCTGAGAGATAGTACCGGTGGCCAGCTCACACAGGGCCAGACGCGCATTCGTGCCGCCGACATCGCCGACCAGCGCATGGGTATGCTGCATAACAACTCCTTCGTTACAGGATGGGGACGACAATGGTGTCCCGATATTATTGTTTGTTTATGACGGCCTATTCTATCCGAGCTCAAGCCTGCTCACCCGCCGGATCAATACAAACGTGCGCTTGCTCACAGTGTTGTTGCTTTGCAACATTTGTAAGCGCTTTCACGACAAGGTGACGTTTTGTAACGAAAAGTACGAAATAATTAGAGATGAGTCATACTTTGTATGGCAAGCGTTAGTTGCGATAACCGCTTGTCTTGTATAGTCCTTAGCTTGAATGGAAACTCGCTTAGCCGTAGATTGAGTGCAAAGACACTGAAGCTAAATTACAAAAACGTCTGGTGGTGATGATGAATACCCTTGATAAAATTACGAACAATCTGGAAAGTTTCAGTAAATCAGAACGCAAGGTTGCCGAGGTGATCTTGGCGTCTCCCCAGACCGCCATCCACTCCAGCATCGCTGCTCTGGCCAAGATGGCCGATGTCAGTGAACCGACCGTCAACCGCTTTTGCCGCCGTCTCGATACCAAGGGCTTTCCTGATTTCAAACTCCATCTGGCCCAGAGTCTGGCCAATGGCACCCCTTACGTAAATCGTCATGTGGAAGCGGAAGATGGGCCGGATACCTACACCGCCAAGATTTTCGAATCCACCATGGCTTGTCTGGATGCCGCCAAAAACAGCCTGGATATCTCTGCCATCAACCGCTGCGTCGATATCCTGACCCAGTCCAAGAAGATCAGCTTCTTCGGCTTGGGGGCTTCTTCTGCCGTTGCCCGAGATGCCCAGAACAAATTCTTTCGCTTCAACATTCCGGTAGTGAGCTTTGACGATATCGTCATGATGCGGATGAGTTGCATCAACAGCAGCGAAGGGGATGTGGTGGTGCTGATTTCCCATACCGGCCGCACCAAGGCGCTGGTCGAAATTGCTGCGCTGGCTCGCGAAAACGATGCCACCGTCATCGGCATGACCGCCAAGGATTCTCCGCTGGCCCGCGAGTGCAACCTGGTGCTCTCCATGGATGTGCCGGAAGATACCGATGTCTATATGCCTATGGCATCCCGTATCGCTCAACTGGTGCTGGTGGATGTGCTGGCGACCGGTTTTACCCTGCGTCGTGGGATGAAATTTCGCGAAAATCTGAAGAAAGTAAAAGAGGGATTGCGCGAATCCCGCTTCGAAACCCCGCACTCTTCCTGAACCATCGGGGGCTCCGGTCCCAGGCTGTCTATGCCACCCGCCTTGCCTTGGTGTAGTATGTAATTTAACAACAAAAACTACCCAGATGGTTTGCAAACGGGTGTATCGAGCCATCGGCTTGAGAGGGCAGAATTTCAAGTCATATCAACTTCATATTGGAGTCTTTCATGCCTAGACGTACAAAGATTGTAACCACACTCGGTCCTGCTACCGACCGCGAAGGGATCCTCGAAGGGATCATCCGCGCCGGTGCCGACATGGTGCGGATGAACTTCTCTCACGGCACTCCTGAAGATCATATCCAGCGCGCCAATCAGGTGCGTGACATTGCTGCCAAGCTCGGTCGTCACGTTGCCATCATGGGTGATCTGCAGGGGCCGAAAATCCGTGTTTCCACTTTCAAGGATGGCAAGATCTATCTCGCCATCGGTGACAAGTTCATTCTCGATGCGGCCCTCGGCAAGGGTGAAGGTTGTCAGGAGCAGGTTGGCATCGACTACAAGAGCCTGCCAGACGATGTCGTGCCGGGTGATATCCTGTTGCTGGATGACGGTCGGGTGCAACTGAAAGTCGAGCAGGTTGAAGGCACCCGCATTCACACCACTGTGACCGTGGCCGGGCCGCTCTCCAACAACAAGGGCATCAACAAGAAAGGGGGCGGTCTCTCCGCTCCGGCCCTGACCGAGAAAGACAAGGAAGACATTAAGACCGCTGCCCGCATGGATGTAGACTATCTGGCTGTCTCCTTCCCGCGCTGTGGCGATGATCTGCGCTACGCTCGCGAACTGGCACGTGAAGCCGGTTCCAATGCCAAGATCGTGGCCAAGGTTGAGCGCGCCGAAACCGTTGCCACCGATGAGGCGATGGAAGATATCATCCTCGGTTCCGATGCCGTCATGGTCGCCCGTGGCGATTTGGGCGTCGAGATCGGTGACCCCGAGCTGGTTGGCGTACAGAAGAAGTTGATCCGCCATTCCCGTCGTCTGAACCGCGTCGTGATCACCGCCACCCAGATGATGGAGTCGATGATCAATGCGCCGCTGCCGACTCGTGCAGAGGTCATGGACGTGGCCAACGCCGTGCTGGATGGCACCGATGCGGTGATGCTATCTGCCGAAACCGCCGCCGGTCAGTTCCCCATCGAGACCGTGACCTCCATGGCGAGCGTCTGTGTCGGTGCCGAGAAGCACCCGAGCCTGAACGTCTCCAACCACCGCATGAGCTACACCTTCACTTCCGTTGAAGAAGCTGTAGCCATGTCCACCATGTATGCGGCCAACCACCTGGAAGGGGTCAAGGCGATCGTGGCGTTGACCGAGTCCGGCACCACTCCGCTGCTGATGTCCCGTATCAGCTCCGGTCTGCCGATCTTCGCCATGTCTCCCCACAACAAGACCCTGTCCTGGACTAACCTCTACCGTGGCGTCACCCCGGTGATGTTTGACGGTGACGAGACCAGACCGGTCTATGAAGTGTGCCGCGACGCGCTGGCCGTGCTCAAGGAGAAGGGGCTGCTGCAGAGCGGCGACATGGTGCTGCTGACTCACGGTGACAAGATGGAAACCGTGGGCAGTACCAACACCTGCAAGGTGATGATGGTCGAATAAGCCCGTCCGGTTTTACTGTGCTTAACAAGGCTGCTCCTCTTTGATGAGCAGCCTTTTTGTTAACTGCTGTCGGGCTGTGGCGGGGTAAACAGGACTCAATGATTGCTTAACCGGATTCCCCTTCCGATAATGCGGGAGTGATTTTCACCGAGTAGCCTGTTGTAGGTGATCGCACCAGGTAACCCAGACACTCGACAATACGGGAGTGAAAAAATGAACAATCGCAACTGGTTGCTGGCCCTGTCACTGAGTCTGGCCCTATCGCCCTGTTATGCCGACTGGGCCAAGCTCAAGTCCGCTGCGTCCGATCTGGGCGCGGCAGTGAGCGAGACCGGCAAGGAGGTGTGGCAGGATGTCAGCGATTTCTCCAAAAAGAGCTGGGCCTCCATCTCGGCCTGGGGGGAGGATGCCTTCAATACCGCCGGAGTCTGGACCGACAAGAGCATCGCGACCGGCAAGGAGTGGCTGAAGGCGGCCGACAAGGAGCTCGACGAGATGCTCAACCCCAAGACGGCGAAAGAGGCGAGGATCGCGCTCAATACCATGGCCGACACTGCGCTGATCCGGTTGTTCAACGAGCAGCCATCAGCCAAGTTGTTGTTTGACAAGGCTTATGGCTATGCGGTGTTCGATTCGCGCAAGTTCTCCCTGATGCTGCATACCAATCAGGGGGCCGGGGTGGCAGTCAATCGCAAAACCGGCAAGCACACCTATATGAAGATGTTTGGGGCAGGTCTGGCGGCCGGGATTGGTGGCAAGTTCTATCAGCAGGTGATCCTGTTTGAAGACAAGGCCAGATTCGATGCCTTTGTGACCCAAGGGTGGGAAGCCACCTCCGAAGTGGGTGTGGTGGCCGGCAAGGAGAGCGCCGAGCTGACCGCCAAATACAACGGCGGCATGGCCATCTACCAGATTGGCGAGAAAGGCTTGCTGCTCGATGCCAATATCTCCGGCTCCAAATACTGGATCGACAAGGAGCTGACCCGGTAAGGCCACACAGGAAGGGAGCGTCCTCGTTCTGTATGACAGGAGCTCTTCATCGGGTTGTAGTGCGCTGGTATTGCTGCAACCCTTGCCCTGACTTGTTTTTATTGTTTGGCATTATAATTGCTTGTTGGCTGTCAGCGTCAATGATTTGTCTGGGGATGAAAAATGGAAATTAGTGCAAGCAGCCTGATGCAAGAGATGCAGGCACTCAAGATCGAAGCAGGCGCAACACCGCTGGCACAACCCGGTCGTCAGGTAACCTCCGATTTTGGTCTGCTGCTGCAGCAGGCGCTTGGCAATGTCAACGAGCTGCAAGGCGCCGCCAATGACCTGCGCACCCGTTTCGATATGGGCGACAAGTCGGTGGATCTTGCCGAGGTGATGATCGCGGGCCAAAAATCGTCCATCGCCTTTGAAGCCACGGTACAGGTGCGCAACAAGATGGTCGATGCTTACAAGACCATCATGAACATGCCGGTATAAGGGATCTCAACGAATCATGGCGACTGGGCATCATGAACATGTCAGCAATAAGGACATAAATCGTGGCTACTGACCAAAACGGCGAGCTGCTGATAAACGATGAGGGCTCCGCCGCTCTCGATGAAAATGAGCAGAAGAGTTCAGCGCTGGGCTTTTTGTCTAATACCGATGTGCTGCGTCAGATCACCCTGATCCTGGGGCTTGCTATCTGTCTGGCCATCGCCGTTTTCATCCTGCTGTGGGGCAAGGAGCCGGATATGCGTCCCCTTGGCACCTACACCACCCAGGAGTTGGTGAAGACCCTCGATTTCCTCGATCAGCAGAAGATCCCCTATGAAGTGGATGGCAAGAGCGTCCTGGTCAGTGCCGAAAATTATCCAACTATCCAGTTGGAACTGACTCGTGCCGGTTTGGCCAATGTAGCCGATGCAACCAACGGTGGTGAAGAGATCCTGCTGAAAGATTCGAGCTTCGGTGTCAGTCAGCGGATGGAAAACGAGCGTCTGAAGCTGAGCCGGGAGCGCCAGCTGGCGAGTGCTATCGAGCAGTTCCAGAATGTGGCCAAAGCTCAGGTGTTGCTGGCTGTTCCAAAAGACAACGTGTTTGCTCGCAACGAGCGCAAACCCAGTGCCACTGTTGTACTCAATCTGAAAGGGGCTGCGCTGGGGCAAGGTGAGGTGGACTCTATTGTCGATATGGTCGCTTCCGCTGTGCACGGTCTCGAACCGACCCGCGTGACTGTCACAGATCAGAATGGCCGCCTGCTCAACTCAGGCTCGCAAGATCCACTCTCTGCCCAGACTCGCAAAGAGTTTGCCATGCAGCAGAAGCAGGAGTTGGAGTACAAACAAAAAATTGACGCCATCCTGATCCCGGTGCTGGGTGCTGACAACTATACGGCGGAAGTGGATCTCTCCCTCGATTTTTCCCAGCAGGAGCAGACCCGAAAAACCTACAATCCCGACCTGCCTGCGGTGCGCTCCGAGATGACCCTGGAAGAGAACAGCGCCAGCGGTAGTAATGGTGGCGTGCCCGGTTCCCTCTCCAATCAGCCTCCAGCTGCCTCCACTATTCCCGAGCAGGTCACGACCACTGCTGCTGATGGTACCACTACAGTTGCTGCTGGTCGCTCCCGCAAAGAGGCGACCCGCAACTTCGAGCTGGATACCACCGTCAGTCATACCCGCCGCCAGATGGGGGGCATTCGCCGTATGACCGTTTCGGTTGCCGTGGATTATAAGGCGGTGCCCGGCGCAGATGGGGCCGTGACCCGTGAGGCCCGTAGCCAGGCGGAATTAGATACATTGCGCCGTTTGCTGAGCGGTGGTCTTGGCTTTGATGTGACTCGTGGTGATACCCTTGAGGTGGTCGCCATTCCGTTTAACCGCCCCGAGCTGGAAACGGTTGCCGATCTGCCCATCTATGAGCAGCCTTGGTTCTGGCGCGCGGTGCGCATTGCCGCATCGGTACTGGTGATCATCGTCTTGATCGTTACAGTGGTGCGCCCCATGCTCAAGCGACTGCTCTACCCGGATGCCAAACCGGAAGGAGAGCTCGACTTTGACAACCATACTGTGCTGGGTGGCGACGATGAACTCAGTTTGCTGGCGGCACAGGCCGAAGCAGAACCTGTATTCGGACTGCGCGATGGCCAACTGAAATTGCCTGATCTGCACCGTGACGAAGACTTGCTCAAGGCGGTCCGTGCACTGGTGGCGAACGAGCCTGATCTGGCCGCTCAGGTCATTAAAGAGTGGGTAGCGAACAAAGATGCCTGAAGAAAAGAAGAGTCAAGTCACCGGCAATGACATCACCGACAGTCAGCGCCAGATCCTCGACCAGATGTCGGGAATGGAGATGGCTGCGGTACTGATGCTGAGCCTCAATGAAGATGATGCCGCCCAGATATTCCGTCATCTCGAGCCCAAGCAGGTGCAGCGGCTCGGCATGTCGATGGCCTCCATGTCCGACTTCAGTCACGATCGGGTGGCGGCGGTGCACCGTCAGTTCATCGACGATATCCAGAAGTACACCAACATCGGTATCGGCAGCGAAGACTTCGTGCGCAAGGCGTTGGTGGCGGCGCTTGGCGAGGACAAGGCGAGCAACCTGGTGGACCAGATCATTCTCGGTTCCGGCGCCCGCGGCCTCGATTCGCTCAAGTGGATGGATGCCCGTCAGGTGGCCAGCATCATCCAGAACGAACACCCGCAGATCCAGACTATCGTGCTCTCCTATCTGGAGCCGGAGCAATCCGCCGAGATCCTGAGCCAGTTCCCTGAGCAGGTGCGCCTTGATCTGGTGATGCGTATTGCCAACCTCGAAGAGGTGCAACCGGCGGCCCTGCAAGAGCTGAACGACATCATGGAGAAACAGTTCGCCGGTGCGGCCGGTGCCCAGGCAGCCAAGATGGGCGGCCTGAAGGCAGCCGCCAACATCATGAACTACCTGGATACCAATATCGAAGGCCAGCTGATGGACTCCATCCGCGAGTCGGACGAAGAGATGAGCCAGCAGATCCAGGATTTGATGTTCGTGTTCGAGAACCTCATCGATGTGGACGACCGCGGCATCCAGACCATGCTGCGGGAAGTGCCGGGGGATCTGCTGCAACGCGCCCTCAAGGGCTCCGACGATCAGATGCGTGAAAAGATCTTCAAGAACATGTCCAAACGGGCGGCGGAAATGCTGGCAGACGATCTGGAGGCCATGGGGCCGATTCGGGTCTCCGAAGTGGAAGCGGCCCAGAAAGAGATCCTCTCCATCGCCCGTCGCCTGGCGGATGCCGGCGAGATCATGCTGGGTGCCGGTGGCGGTGAGGAGTTCCTCTAAGCCATGGCCCATAAACAGAACCTCGATGTCAAGCCCGCATCCGGCAGTGGCGAGGAGCCGCGCAAAGCATGAACAACAAACTGCGTGGTTACGTGCGCCCCGAGGGCGATGAGGCCCGGGTTGAGACCTGGGGCTGGCCCGAGATGGAGGTGGATGCAGTGGCCGAGAGCAACGCCCTCGGTCTTGCCCCCGGTTGGTATCAGCAGGAAGAAGAGGTCGTTGAGCCGGAGCCCGAACAGGTGCCAACCCCCAGCATCACCGCCGAAGAGCTTGAGGCGATCCGTCAGACCGCCTGGGAAGAGGGGATGGTGGAAGGGCGTGAGGCCGGTTTTGCCAAGGGTCAGGAAGAGGGCAAGCTGGAAGGATTGCAACAGGGCCACAGTGCCGGTTTCGAACAGGGGCGTGAAGAGGGGCTGGCCATGGGCCGCGAGCTGGTGGAGCAGGAGATCGCCCGTTGGCAGGGGCTCGCCGCCCGCCTTGCCAATCCGCTTAACGAGCTGGATCAGGCGGTGGAGCAGCAGCTGGTCTCGCTGGTGATGCAACTGGCCCGCTCGCTAATTTGTCACGAAGCAGAAACCTCCCCCCGCATTCTGTTGGAGGCGCTCAAGGAGGGGCTGGCCTTGCTGCCAGCCGCCGAGCAGGGGGTGACCCTGATGTTGCATCCCGACGATATCGCGCGAATCGAGCTGGCATTTGGCGCCGAAGAGTGCGCCAAGCGTCATTGGCGATTGCAGAGCGATCCCACCCTCTCTCCCGGCGATCTGCAACTGGCCACCGAACTCTCCAGCATCGATTTGACCCTCTCCGGGCGCATCGATCAGTTGCTGCGCAACTTCTTGCGGGACAATGCGTCGCAGAAACCGGCTTCGCAGGACTCACGCCCATAACCGATGCTGGACCTTGTCGTCCGGCTGCACTTTTTAGCTTCCAGGAGGCCAGATGAGCCGCTCGCTACTGAACCGGTTGCAAGGGTACAAGGTGCGCGACAGCGCCCCCAAACCGCCGGTTGCCGGTAAGTTGACCCGGGTGGTGGGGCTGACACTCGAAGCCATCGGCTGTCGTGCCGCCATCGGCGCACTCTGCCGTATCGATACCCTTGATGGCACGCTGGAGGCTGAAGTGGTCGGTTTTTCCGGCGATCGCCTCTATCTGATGCCGAGCGAGCAGCTCAAGGGGGTGATCCCTGGTGCCCGGGTGGTGCCTATCACCGAAGAGCACGGTATTCCGGTCGGCATGAATCTGCTTGGTCGGGTGATCGACGGCATCGGCCAGCCACTCGATGGTCTCGGCCCCATTCTCTCCTCCCAAACGGTGCAGTTTGCCCAGCACCGCATCAATCCGCTTGCGCGTCGCCCCATTCATCAGCCGATGGATGTCGGGGTGCGTGCCATCAATGCGGTGCTGACCGTCGGGCAGGGTCAGCGGATGGGGCTGTTTGCCGGCTCAGGCGTCGGTAAATCGGTGCTGCTCGGTATGATGACCCGCGGCTCGGTAGCCGATGTGGTCGTGGTAGGGCTTATCGGCGAGCGGGGGCGCGAGGTGAAGGAGTTCATCGAGGAGATCCTGGGCGAGGAGGGGCGTGCCCGTTCTGTGGTGGTGGCGGCTCCCGCTGATGCCTCACCGCTGATGCGTCTCAAGGGGTGTGAAACCGCACTGGCCATTGCAGAGTATTTCCGCGATCAGGGGCTCAACGTGCTGCTCTTGATGGATTCGCTGACCCGTTATGCCCAGGCCCAGCGTGAAATCGCGCTGGCGGTGGGCGAGCCACCGGCGACCAAGGGCTATCCGCCCTCAGTATTTGCCAAATTACCGGCGCTGGTGGAGCGGGCTGGCAACGGCAGTGATGGCCAAGGCTCCATCACAGCCTTCTTCACCGTACTGACCGAGGGGGATGACCTGCAGGACCCCATCGCCGATGCGGCCCGGGCGATCCTCGATGGCCACATAGTGTTGTCCCGTGAGCTGGCCGATGCGGGCCACTATCCGGCTATCGATATCGAGAAATCTATCAGCCGGGTCATGCCTATGGTGACCTCGCCTGAACATATGGGGCTGGCACGCACCCTCAAGCAGTTCTACTCCCTCTACCAGCAGAACCGGGATCTCATTACCATCGGCGCCTACAGCCAGGGGGCTGATCCGCGTATCGACCGCGCCATCATCCAAAAACCCTATCTGGATCAGTTCTTGCAGCAAGGGATGCGCGAGGTCATTCCCTACGATGATGGCCTGCAAGCCTTGCAGATGGTGGCCATGCCACTGATGCGTTGATGATGGTCGGAAACAGAGAGGTCGACGATGAGTAAAGGGTTGGTATTGTTGGCCGATCGGTTGGTGGAGGCGGAGCAGCAGTGTGCGCTGGCGCTGGCGAAGGCGCAGCAGGATCTCAAGTTGTTCATGGATCAGCAAAATGCCCTCAACCAGTACCGCCAGATCTATCACCAGCAGTGGACAGATCGCGGCCTGCTGGGGATTTCCCCCCAGCAAAACAGCCAGTATCACGCCTTTATTAACAAGCTTGAACAGGCGGCGACCCAACAATACGAAGGGGTGTTGCAGGTGCGTCAGGCCCTCGATCTGCGCCGTGAAGAGTGGCTGGCAGCCCAGCAGCGGCGCAAGGCGGTAGAGCTGTTGCTGGAGAAGCAGGCGAGCCGCGAGCAGCAGAAAGCCCAACGTCAGGAGCAGAAGATGCTGGATGAGTACGCCATCTTGCGACGCTTTCATCAATCTGGCCTGTAACTTGCTTTGATCTGGACATTGTCGGCGGCCATCTCTTGGGGGGCCACCAGAATTCAGGGATCCCATCATGATGCAGACACTGTTGACACAAACGCCTTCGGCTCCGGCCAACGGGTTGGACAAAGCGCCTCTGAGCGGTTCCGTCGAGAGCAAAAGTATCGATGGGGGAACCGGCAGCGACAGCAAGGGGGATTTCGCCACCCTGATTGCCAAGGCTCAGAGCAGCGAACAGGGCGCCGCCGAGGCCACTCCGGGCGGTAACCATGTCCGCTCAGCCAAATCTTTGGCGACCGAGAGCGCCTCTCCCAAAGAGGAGAGCGGCAAGGAGCAGGATCCTGACGCCGATAACAAGGTGGAGGAGGTCCCTGCCACCGACTTTCTGCTGCGCCTGCAAGACTCCCTCAAGCTCGATACCTCGCTAGTGACTCCCCAGCTGGCGGTGGCGGCCCAACAGAGCGCCACTGCGGTAGACGGCAATCCGTTGCCGCAAGAGGGTGAGCTGGAGGGGATTGTGCTTGATGAAAGCGAGCAGACCCCAGCCGCAGCCAGGATTGCCCAACAGCTTGCCGGTCAGACCGGGGCGCAGTCGCCGCTGGCGACGACCGCCAACTCGACTCCAGAAACCACCGTATCCTCCTCAGCGGCGCGAGTAGTGGCGCAGGGCGATGCCTCTGCTGCCGTTCTCTCCTCTGAAGGTGAAGATGCCGCCACTACTGCGGATGGGCAGTCCGGGGAGAAAGCTTCTGCCAAGGGCGAAACCCTCGGAGCAGATGGCAAGCAGACCAAGCCCCTCACAGGGGCCGAGCGAATGGCCCTGCTGGCCAAGGTGCTGCCGGTCGATGAGTCGGCAAGCACCGCCAAATCCGTGGAGTCTCTTGCAACCAAAGAGACTGGCGACAGCAAATCCGATCTCTCCGCCAGCAATGCTTTGACTAACAAGGGGCAGGCGACGCAAGCCGCAACTCAAGGGGCCGCGCTCAAGGCCTTCAATGAGGGGCTCAAACAGCCTGAGGCGGGTGCTGCAACCACTTCCGCAACTGCGGATGGAAGTGGGGTAGCTGGCAAGGGGGCAGAAAAGAGTGCCGCCGAGGGTAGCCAGCAGCCAGCCACCGCCGCCAATCAAGGTTCGGCGCCCGTGACGACGGCGCAAAGTGCCGCAGAAAGTGCCGCAGCTCAGGGCAGCGTGACGGCAAATGCGACGACTCAGACCGATAGCGCTGCCGCCCCGGTGATGGTGGCGCCGCAGCAGATGTTGGCGCAGGCCGAATCTCAGGGGCCGCAAGCGCCGCTGTCGACCATTTCAGCCGGTATCAAGCAGATGGAAGTAACGGGCACCGACGAGGTGCGAAAAGCGGTGTCGCTTGAGGTGAAACCGAAGGCCGGTGAGGCGGAGAAGGGCCTGGTTGCGACGACATCGAGTAGCGAGAGCAGCCCGAGCCAGACCGTTCAGCATGGCCAGAACAGCCAGACTCAGCCACAGGTGGCCGATAGCCGGGCGCCTGCCGCTGAGACGACGCAGCGCCGTGAGCCGCTGAATTTACCCCATTTGAAACTGGCCAGTCAGGAAGCGCCTGCCGAATTGCACCAGAAGGTCAATGTGATGCTGGCTGAAAAACTGCAACAGGCGGAAATCCAGCTCGATCCCCTCGGCCTTGGCAAGATGAAGATCCAAATCCAGATCGGGGCCGACAGCCAGGCCAACGTTCATTTTGTGGTACAACATGGACAGACCCGCGAGATGCTGGAGCAGGCGATGCCCCGGTTGCGTGACATGCTGGCAGGGCAAGGGATCCAGCTTGGCCAGACCCTGGTGCAGCAGCAGTCGCAGCAACAGCAACAGCAACAGCAACAACAGGGCCAGCCGACCTTTAACGGGCAGGGTCAGCAGGGGCAGAGTGGTGGTCAGTTACGGTCAGGTAACGGGTTGGTTGAAGGAGAACTCACCACTTCCAACCTCGGTTTGCTGGTGGAATCGACAAACGGTTCCGGAATTGATTTCTATGCTTGATGCAATCCCGAGTAAGTTTATGATATCGAACAAGTTTGAGACTAGGGTGGACAAGGGATGGCTGACGATAACGAGTTGACGCTAAAAGACCCGGCTGCGGGCAAGAAAAAGAAGCTGATCATTATCATTGCCCTGGCGGTTATTTTGCTAGGTGCGGGGGGGGCGGGCGCCTGGTTTATGCTGTCTGGCTCAGATACGCCCCCTGCCGAAGCTGCGGAGGGTGGCGAGGCCAAAACCAAGGTGGAAGCGCCGCAACCCTCCCTGTATGTAGGGATGCCGCGTCCCTTTGTCTTCAACGTTGCGGGAGCCCAGCGAGATCGTCTTGTGCAGATCAAGATACAGCTGATGGTGCGCGGTACCGCCGATGAGACGCTAGCCAAACAGAATATCCCCCTGATTGAAGGCACCTTGCTGCGGGTATTCAGTGCTGCCAGTGCCGAACAGCTGATGACCTTCGAAGGCAAGGAGAAGCTGCGCAAGGATTCACTGGAAGAGTGCCGTCGGGTACTCAAGGATCTGGTCTCTTCCCCCGTTATCGAACAAGTGCTGTTTACCGGCTTTGTAATGCAGTAGGTGAAGCGTGAGCGATCTGTTAAGTCAGGACGAAATTGATGCCCTCTTGCACGGTGTTGATGATGTCGAAGAGGAAGAGATTGGCTCGGCGGGGGATCCCGGTGTCGCCCAGTTCGACTTCTCCTCCCAGGACCGCATCGTCCGTGGTCGCATGCCGACGCTGGAGCTGGTGAACGAGCGTTTTGCCCGCCATATGCGGATAAGCCTGTTCAACATGATGCGTCGCACCGCCGAGGTTTCCATCAACGGCGTGCAGATGCTCAAGTTTGGCGAGTATGTCCACACCCTGTTTGTGCCGACCAGCCTCAACATGGTGCGCTTTCGCCCGCTCAAGGGGACGGCGCTCATCACCATGGAGGCCAGATTGGTCTTCATCCTGGTGGAGAACTTCTTCGGCGGCGATGGTCGCTATCACGCCAAGATTGAAGGGCGCGAGTTCACCCCGACCGAGCGACGGATCATCCAGATGTTGCTCAAGCTGGTATTTGAGGATTACAAGGATGCCTGGGCGCCGGTGATGGACGTGGGCTTCGAATATCTCGACTCCGAAGTGAACCCGGCGATGGCCAACATCGTCAGCCCGACCGAAGTGATCGTGGTCAGCTCGTTCCACATCGAGCTTGATGGTGGCGGCGGCGATTTCCACGTGGCCATGCCCTACTCTATGCTGGAGCCGATCCGTGAGCTGCTGGATGCCGGTGTGCAGAGTGATAAGGGGGATACCGATGTGCGCTGGAGCAAGGCGCTGCGTGACGAGATCATGGACGTCAAGGTGGAGCTGCGGGCCAAGCTGCTTGAGACCGAACTCACCCTGCGTGAACTGATGGAGCTGCGACCCGGTGATATCATCCCTGTCGAGATGCCGGAAAATTTGCTGGTCTATGTCGAGGACTTGCCCACCTTCCACGCCAAGATGGGCCGCACCAAGGACAATGTGGCGCTCAAGATCATCGACAAGCTCAAGCGCCCGGATGGGGTCAAGACTGAGATGCATCTGGTCACCCGGGGCGGGGTGCGAATTGATGGCGAGGCCGAGCTGGAAGAGCTCGAGCGCAGCATCGAAGATCAACAGCGATAATCGACAGTTTGTTACGGTAAACGGTCACGAAGTAGCATAAGGAAACAAGATGAGCGGAACTGAGGAAGAGGATCTGATGGCTGATGCCTGGGCTGCGGCTCTGGAGGAGCAGGTGACGGCGGAAGCCAAGCCAGCCCCGCTGGAAGAGTTGAAAGATGATGCCCCCATCAGTGCCGAGGAGCGGCGCAAGCTCGACACCATTCTCGATATTCCGGTCACTATCGCCATGGAGGTGGGCCGCAGCCAGATCAGCATTCGCAACCTGTTGCAGCTTAACCAGGGCTCGGTGGTGGAGCTGGATCGGGTCGCAGGCGAGCCGTTGGATGTATTGGTCAATGGCACCCTGATCGCCCACGGCGAGGTGGTGGTGGTGAACGACAAGTTCGGTATTCGCCTGACCGATGTCATCAGCCAGATTGAAAGGATCAAGAAGCTCAAATGATGCGCCTCCTGTTGTTATTGCTGTCTGTTCCGGCCTTTGCCGAGACGGCGGCATCCGCCACTGCGCCCACTCTGAGTTCCTGGTTGCTCTCCAGTCTGATGGTGATAGGTCTCATTCTGGTGCTGGGCTTTTTGCTCAAGAAGAGCAAGCTGGCGACCGCAATGGGTGGCGGCCAGATGCGGGTCATCGCCTCGTTGCCCGTGGGTTACAAAGAGAAGCTGATGGTGGTCAAGGTGGGCGAACAGCAGTTGCTGGTCGGCGTAACACCGCAGCAGGTCAACTTTCTCTACCGGCTGGAGGAGCCGCTCGATGAAAATCAGCCGCAGGCGTTTTCCCAGCAGCTTGGCAAATTGATGGGCAAGCATGAAAAAAGCTAACGGCTTATGGCTGAAAACGGGGCTGCTGGTCAGCCTGCTGATACCACTGTTTTGCTCTTGGCCTGCGCTGGCACAGGACGCCATGTCGGCGGTGACTGTCAAGACCATGGGGGATGGCTCTCAGGAGTACAGCCTGACCCTGCAAGTGCTGGCGCTGATGACCGCGCTCTCCTTCTTGCCGGCCATGGTGATCATGATGACCTCGTTTACCCGCATCATTGTGGTGTTGGGTATCTTGCGTCAGGCGATCGGTCTGCAACAGAGTCCTTCCAACCAGGTGTTGATCGGCATCGCCCTCTTCATGTCGTTCTTTATCATGTCGCCGGTGTTGAATCGCATCAATGATGAGGCGTTGCAACCCTATCTGGCGGAGACCATTCAGGCAAAGGAGGCTCTTGAGCGGGCCGAGTTGCCTATCCACCAGTTCATGCTGGCCCAGACTCGGCTCAAGGATCTCAATACCTTTATGGAGATCGCCAACGTGCAGGTGGAGAAACCTGCCGATGTGCCGCTGCGAGTGTTGATCCCGGCATTTGTCACCAGCGAGCTGAAAACCGCCTTCCAGATAGGTTTTATGCTGTTCTTGCCGTTCCTGGTCATCGACCTGGTGGTCGCCAGTATCCTGATGGCGATGGGGATGATGATGCTCTCGCCGATGATCGTCTCGCTGCCCTTCAAGTTGATGCTATTTGTGATGGTGGATGGCTGGAACCTTATTCTGGGGTCGCTGGCCAACAGTTTCGGACTGGGTGCCGGTTAGCCGGTCGAGCGCAAGGAGCCCGAACATGAGTCCTGAAACCTTTGTCGACGTCTTTCGCGAGGCGCTCTGGCTGGTCAATATCATGGTGTGTGCCGTGATCCTGCCTGGCCTGATTGTTGGCCTGATTGTCGCAATCTTTCAGGCCGCCACCTCCATCAACGAACAGACCTTGAGCTTTCTGCCTCGTCTCATTGTGACGCTGTTTGCGTTGGGGGTTGGTGCCCACTGGGGTCTGCAGAGTCTGATGGACTTCTTCGTACAGATGGTCAGTCAAATATCCGAGGTGGTGGGATGACTTACACAACCGCTCTGATCATGGAGTGGTTATCTTCTATCCTCTGGCCGCTGGCGCGGGTGAGCAGCCTGCTGATGGTGATGACGGTCTTTGGCAGCCGCCTCGTCCCTGCACGGGTACGGATGGGACTGGCTCTTGCCATCACTTTTCTGATTGCCCCGCTGTTACCGAAAATGCCCCCCATTGAACTCTTCTCTGCCGCCAGTTTTCTGGTATTGGGCCAGCAGTTGTTGATCGGCATCGCCCTTGGCCTGATGACCCAGTTTCTGATGGAGAGTTTTGTGATGGCCGGTCAGGTCATCGCTATGCAGACCAGTCTCGGCTTTGCCACCCAGGTGGATCCGATGAACGGCCAGTCGGCCCCCGTGGTGGGACAGTTCTATCTGATGCTGGCAACCCTGGTGTTTCTGGCACTGGACGGTCATCTGGTGATGTTGCAGTTGGTGATCCTCAGTTTTGAGACCTTGCCGGTGTCGGACATCGGACTCACTTTACCTGCCATCCGTACTCTGAGCGGTTTTCTCGGTGTGATGTATCAGGCCTCACTGGTGATGGCGCTTTCTGCCATCATCGCCTTGTTGCTGATCAACTTTGCTTTTGGTGTGATGACCCGGGCGGCGCCGCAGCTCAACATCTTCAGTATCGGCTTTGCGGTCAGCATGATGTCGGGTTTGCTCATCCTCTGGCTCACTATCGGTGGGTTCCTCGGTCACTTCGACATCATGTGGGAGCGGGTGCAGGAGGTCAGTTGCGAGCTGATCAACACCCAGTGCTTCGGGGGCGCTCATGGCTGATACCGACCAGGAACGTACTGAACAACCCACGGGCAAACGACTGCAACAGGCCCGTGAAAAAGGGCAGATTGCACGTTCAAAAGAGTTGGGGACCGCCAGCGTTCTGCTCTCGGCGGTCTTTGGCCTGTTAATGCTCAAGGGCTCGCTGGCTGCCGCCATGGTCAAGGTTGTCACCATGGGCTTTACCCTGGAGCGGGAGCAGGCGTTCGAACCCAATGCCATGATCGCTATAGTGCCAACGCTGCTGGGGGAACTGGTGCTGCCACTGGGGCTTTTGTTTGCGCTAGTGGCGATTGCTGCCTTTATTGGCAATACCTTGATGGGGGGGATGAACTTCTCCACCGAAGCAATGATGCCCAAGATGAGCAAGCTGAGTCCACTGAATGGACTCAAGCGAATGTTTGGGGTGCAGTCGCTGATCGAGCTGGTCAAATCCATCGCCAAGGTGGTGTTCATCACCCTGTTTGCCTGGTGGATGTTATCCAGCCAGTTCAATCATCTGCTTAACCTCTCCATGGAGGGATTTCCCGGCGGCATCATCGATGCGCTGGAGCTCTTTCTCTGGATGCTGATCATCCTCTGCTGCGCCCTGCTTCCCATTGTTGCCATCGATGTGCCGTTCCAGCATTGGAATCACATGCGTCAGCTCAAGATGACCAAGCAGGAGGTGAAGGACGAATACAAGGAGAGCGAAGGTAAACCCGAAGTGAAAGGGCGGATCCGGCAGTTGCAGATGCAGATGGCGATGCGCAGGATGATGGGAGATGTACCCAAGGCTGATGTGGTGATCACTAACCCGACCCACTACTCGGTGGCACTCAAATATGACGCCGGCAAACCCGGTGCTGCCCCCAAGGTCGTGGCCAAGGGTACCGACGAAATTGCAATGAAGATCAGAGAGATTGCCAGAGAGTACGAGGTCCCCATCATGCCGTCACCGGCCTTGACCCGGGCAATTTACCACTCAACCGAGTTGGGGCACGAGATCCCGGAAGGGCTGTTTGCGGCGGTTGCCCAGGTGCTCGCCTATGTTTTCCAGCTCAAGAAGTTCCGCCGTGGTCAGGGGCGCCGTCCGCAGCCTCTGGCTAAAGATCTCCCCATTCCGACCGAATATCGGAAATGACAAAGTTCTGACACTGTCAAAATAAATCCATTGTATATCAATACATTGCATTGTTGGCTTGATGTTTGCTTTAATCTGGCAACAGCACGTTGAAATTGAGAAGAGCAATGGAATTCAAGGCAGTATTGGGCCGGTTCAGAGAGCACCGGGGAGTATTG
This sequence comes from Aeromonas sp., assembly GCF_050633025.1. Taxonomy (GTDB): domain Bacteria; phylum Pseudomonadota; class Gammaproteobacteria; order Enterobacterales; family Aeromonadaceae; genus Aeromonas. The sequence goes on along the minus strand of NZ_JBODRQ010000036.1, from coordinate 7,235 downwards.
AGTAAAGGCCTTGGTACCCCTCTGCTGGTATTGGCTGCGCTCGGCATGGTGGTGCTGCCCATCCCGCCGCTGATGCTGGATGTGCTCTTCTCGTTCAACATAGCCCTCTCCATCGTGGTGCTGCTGGTATCCGTCTATACCCGCCGTCCCCTCGAATTTGCTGCCTTTCCGACCGTACTGTTGCTCGCGACCTTGTTGCGCTTGGCGTTGAACGTTGCCTCGACCCGGGTGGTGTTACTGGAAGGTCACAATGGCAGTGCAGCGGCCGGTCATGTGATCGAGGCGTTCGGTAACGTGGTAATCGGCGGCAACTATGCGGTCGGTATCATCGTCTTTACCATACTGATGATCATCAACTTTGTGGTCATCACCAAGGGTGCTGGCCGGATCGCGGAAGTGAGTGCCCGTTTTACCCTGGATGCGATGCCGGGCAAACAGATGGCCATTGATGCCGATTTGAACGCCGGCCTTATCAATCAGGAGGAGGCGAAGAAGCGCCGGCAAGAGGTGACTCAGGAGGCAGACTTCTATGGCTCCATGGATGGTGCCTCCAAGTTTGTCAAAGGGGATGCTATTGCGGGCATCATGATCCTCTTTATCAACATCATCGGCGGCTTCATCATCGGGATGATGCAACACCAGCTTACCTTCAGCGAATCGGCCGAGATCTATACCCTGCTGGCCATCGGTGACGGTCTGGTGGCGCAGATCCCCTCTCTGCTGCTCTCCATCGCCGCCGCTATCATTGTGACCCGTCAGAATACCGATCAGGACATGGGCACCGCAGTACTGGGTCAGCTGTTTGACAATCCCAAGGCACTGATCATCTCTGCCGGCATCCTGCTTATGATGGGGCTGGTGCCGGGGATGCCACACTTCGCCTTTCTGAGTCTGGGGGCGCTCGCCGCCGCTGGCGCCTGGTGGTTGCTGCGCCGCGAGAAACTGGCGGCTGCCAAAGCGGCCAAGGGCGAGCTGCTGCCCGCCACTGCCGAACAGCCTTATGAGCAGAAAGAGCTGAGCTGGGACGATGTGCAACCGGTGGACATCATCGGGCTGGAAGTGGGCTATCAGCTGATCCCGCTGGTAGATCGCAATCAGGGTGGTGAACTGCTCAACCGGATTAAAGGGGTGCGCAAGAAACTTTCGCAAGAGTTGGGCTTTCTGGTCCCCGCCGTCCACATTCGCGACAACCTGGATCTGGCACCTAACCAGTATCGCATCACCTTGATGGGGGTCTGTACCGGCGAGGCCAATGTCTATCATGATAAAGAGATGGCCATCAATCCGGGGCAGGTATTTGGCCAGATCCAGGGGATCGCCACCCGGGATCCCGCCTTCGGACTGGAGGCGGTCTGGGTTGCCAAGGAGATGGTCTCTCAGGCACAGACTCTGGGTTATACGGTGGTGGATACCGCAACCGTGGTGGCTACCCATATGAGCCAGATCCTCACTAATCATGCAGCTCTGTTATTGGGCCATGACGAGGTACAACAACTGCTCGACATGATTGGTAAGCATCAGAGCAAGCTGGTTGAAGGGCTGGTGCCGGAAGTGATCAGCATGGGTAATCTTGTGAAGGTGTTGCAGAATTTGCTCAATGAAGGCGTGCCAATCCGCGATATGCGCACTATTCTGCAGACCCTGGTTGAATACGCGCCGCGCAGTCCGGACCCCGAAGTGCTCACCGCCGCTTGCCGGATTGCCCTGCGTCGCCTGATTGTGCAGGAGATTGCAGGACCCGATCCCGAGTTGCCAGTGATTACCTTGGCACCTGAATTGGAACGTATATTGCATCAATCCCTGCAGGCCGGCGGCGGTGATGGAGCCGGTATTGAACCGGGTCTGGCAGAGCGGATGCAGCGCTCGCTGGTGGAGGCCACTCAACGACAAGAACTGGAAGGCCAGCCGGCCGTGCTTCTGACATCGGGGATCTTGCGCAATACCCTGGCGAAATTTGTCAAGAATGCCATTCCTGGATTGCGGGTTTTGTCTTATCAGGAAGTGCCCGACGACAAGCAGATCCGCATCGTCAGTGCGGTAGGGCAGAACTAGTTAGCGGAGACGACGGGTGAAGATTAAGCGGTTTTTTGCCAAGGACATGCGAACGGCTCTCGCCGAGGTCAAGGAGACCCTCGGGCCTGATGCCGTCATCATGTCCAACAAGAAGGTCACCGGAGGGGTAGAGATAGTTGCTGCTGTCGATTATCAATCCCAGGTTCCGGGGCCCAAAGATGCGCCGGTTCGCCGTCAGCTGAACGATGAGAGTGTCAATATTTCGTCTGCAGCACGGCAGATGAACCGCCCCGAGCCGATATCGACGAAGGCGCAAAATGAACATTATGCCGATACCCTGGCCGCCTTGCTGGCGCGCCAGCAGAAGCTCAAGCCGGGCAATGCGGCGCCAATGGACAATAGCCAATCAGCCGGTCTGGCCGCTGGCAATGCAGCGCCGAAAACTCTTGCCGAACAGGGGCAGTGGGGGGCTGCGCCCGAACCTGCCAAACCTCGGGCTCGTGCCACATCCACTTCTCCTCGAGCCCCCCAATCCAATCAACGGGATCAGGAGATGGAGGGGATGCGCAAGGAGATGGCCAGCATCCGCAAATTGCTTGAACACCAGATCTCCGGACTGATGTGGCAAGAGGTGGAACGCCGTGAACCGATGCGGGCACTGTTGATCAAGGAGCTCAAAAAATTAGGCTTTGACGATGCATTTGCCGATCAACTAGCGGGACTTATTCCTGAAGATATGTCCATCCATCAGGCGATGGCCCAGTTGGCCGAAGTGTTGACGGCCCAGCTCAAGATCAGCGAGGACGAGATTTTACGTCAGGGGGGCGCAGTTGCATTGTTGGGGCCGACCGGGGTGGGAAAAACCACCACTATAGCCAAGTTGGCGGCCCGTTTCGCCATGAAGTATGGCGCTGATCAGGTGGCGCTGATCACCACCGACAACTACCGGATTGGTGCCCATGAACAGCTGCAGACCTATGGCCGCATCATGGGTTGCCCGGTACGGCAGGTGCGTGATGCCGAAGAGCTGGCCAATGCCCTTTATCAGTTCCGCCATCGTCGGTTGGTACTTATCGATACGGCCGGGGTTGGCCAGCGGGATATCCGGCTGACCGAGCAGCTCGATACCCTGGTCAAGAATGCCAAGGTGCGGATCCGCAGTTATCTGGTGATGTCGGCAACTTCCCAGCGTCGGGTGATGCAGGAGGCGGTTGACCATTTCCGGCGTATTCCATTAAGCGGCTGCATACTTACCAAATTGGATGAAAGTCTGAATCTGGGCGAAGTGATTAACGTGTGTATCCAGAATTCATTGCCCATCAGCTATATCACTGACGGACAAAGGGTTCCGGAAGATATTCAGGTTGCCAATGCGGCGCAGCTCGTCGGGGCTGCCATGGGCTCGCTGGAGCGAGAAACAGAGGAGCCCTATTTCTGGGGTGCAGGCTTTGGCGAGGCCGAAGATTCGGAGTTTTATGAGTAACATGTATATGGATCAGGCGAGTGGTCTGCGCAAAATGCGTCAAAACAATCGAGTAAAAGTAATCGCCGTTTCCGGTGGTAAAGGTGGCGTGGGCAAGACCAACGTGACCCTGAACGTGGCCGGAGCGATGGCCGCCCAAGGCAAGCGGGTGATGGTGCTGGATGCCGACCTAGGTCTGGCCAACGTCGACGTCATGCTTGGGCTGCGGGTTCATCGCAACCTCTCTCATGTCCTGGCGGGTGAATGCACCATCGACGACATCATCGTCGAAGGCCCTTACGGCATGATGATCGTACCTGCGACCTCGGGCACCCAGTCCATGGTCGAGCTTTCTCCGGTGCAGCATGCCGGGCTTATTCGCGCTTTCAGCGAGATGAAGACCCAGGTTGACATTTTGCTGGTGGATACGGCAGCGGGGATCTCCGACATGGTGCTGAGCTTCACCCGTGCAGCTCAGGACATCATGGTGGTGGTTTGTGATGAGCCGACTTCCATCACCGATGCCTACGCTCTCATCAAAATCCTCTCCAAGGAACACGGTGTGTTTCGCTTCAAGGTTGTGGCCAATATGGTGCGCAGCCTGCGCGAAGGGCAGGAGCTCTTTGCCAAATTAACCCGGGTAACGGATCGTTTCCTCGACACTTCGCTGGAACTGGTTGCCTGTGTTCCTTATGACACTAACCTGCGCGCCGCAGTACGCAAGCAGAAACTGATTGTCGAGGCGTTTCCCAAGTCGCCGGCCGCACTGGCGTTTAGGGCCCTTGCCAACAAGGCGGCGAGCTGGCCGGTTCCCAACCAGCCGGGCGGCCATCTGGAGTTTTTCCTGGAAAATTTGTTGCAGAAACCGGCCACAACACAGGAAGGTTCCCGTGAATAAAGCCCAAGCGTACTTGCGTCATCAGGATTCCTACGTGCTGGTGGAGCGTCATGCTCCTTTGGTCAAGCGAATTGCCCAGCATTTGTTGGCTCGTCTGCCCAGCAGTGTCTTGCTGGATGACCTGATCCAGGCAGGTATGATTGGGCTGCTTGAAGCCTCCCGTAACTTTGACGGTAGCAAAGGAGCCAGTTTCGAGACTTATGCAGGGATCCGCATCCGTGGCGCCATGCTGGATGAGATAAGGCGTGGTGACTGGGTGCCACGTTCCGTGCATCGCAACAGCCGGGCTATCGCAGAAGCGATTGAAAATGTCGAGCAGACCCACGGGCGTGACGCGCGGGATACCGAGGTTGCTGCCGAGATGGGGGTCTCCATCGCTGAGTACCATGCGATGCTGCAAGACGTCTCTTGCGGAAAAATTATCGGCATAGAGGATTTGGGGGTCAGCGAGGATGTGATCGGCAACCCTGATGATTCCCCTTCTGGCTCAGGATTCGATCAGTTGGCGACCGAGCGATTTCAGATTCAACTATCCGAGCAAATTGGTCGGCTACCAGAGAGAGAGGCTTTGGTTCTTTCTCTTTACTACGATGAAGAGCTGAATTTACGTGAAATTGGCGAGGTTTTGAATGTTAGCGAGTCGCGTGTCAGCCAGATCCACAGTCAGGCAATGCACAGATTGCGTGCTCGTTTGAGAGATTGGCATCTATAAGTGTTTGTACTGGCTACACTGAGATGAAACTCTGAGGCATAATCCGCACGACACAACCCGTTTTTAGCATCATGTAAGTGAGCCACTCTGGTGGCTATTTAGGAGGGAATTTTGGACAAGAACATGAAAATCCTCATTGTTGACGATTTTTCAACGATGCGCCGGATTATCAAGAACTTGCTGCGCGACTTGGGATTCAACAATACCCATGAGGCGGATGACGGCAATACAGCGCTGCCGATGCTCAAAAATGGAGACTTTCAGTTTGTTGTTACCGACTGGAACATGCCTGGCATGCAAGGCATCGATCTGCTTAAAGCCATCCGTGTCGATGAGAAGCTCAAGCATCTGCCAGTACTGATGGTAACGGCTGAAGCTAAACGTGAGCAGATCATTGAGGCCGCCCAAGCTGGCGTCAATGGTTACATCGTCAAGCCATTCACCGCTGCAACGCTCAAAGAAAAACTCGACAAAATTTTCGAACGCATTGGTTAAGGAGTGGCAGGGATGATGGCCAAAACGAGAGCAATGATTTCGCTCGACCAGGCAAGGATGCTTGTTGCTCATCTGGAGCAAGGCGAATTTGAGCTGGCCGATGAACTGCTTGCCGATGTATGTGCTCCCAATGCAGCCGATCTGTTTGAAAAAGTTGGTCAGCTGACTAGACAACTGCATGATTCACTTCAAGAATTTCGTCTAGACCCCCGTATTCCCGATTTGGCTACTCATGATATTCCTGATGCACGGGAACGTTTGAGCTACGTTATCGATATGACCGACAAAGCGGCCAATCGCACCATGGATGCGGTGGAGGCCAGTTTGCCGATAGCAGATCGTCTGAATGATAATATCCAGATGGTGATGCCGAACTGGAATGCGCTGATGTCCCGCGACATGAATGTCGGACAGTTCAAATCCTTATGCCATCAACTTGATGATTTTATTAAGGCTTCAGAGTCTGATGCCGATAAATTACGGCAACTGCTGACAGAGATCCTGATGGCACAAGATTTTCAGGATTTAACCGGTCAGATGATCCGCAAGGTCATCAAGCTTGTTCAGGAAGTTGAAACAAAATTAATAGAAATGCTGACCATGTTTGGTGAGCACTCTGCTGAGCATTCAACCCGTAGTATTCCTGTCAACGGGATTGAAGCAGAGGGCCCGATCATGAACCCCGAGGCTCGTGCCGATGTGGTCAATGGTCAGGATGATGTGGACGATCTGCTGTCTAGCTTGGGATTCTAATGGAGTGACGCATGGCCTTCGAAGTTGATGAAGACATACTGCAAGACTTTCTGGTCGAAGCATCCGAAATATTGGAACAGTTGTCTGAACAACTGGTCGACTTGGAAAAGCGGCCCGATGACAAGAACCTGTTGAATGCCATCTTTCGTGGTTTCCATACCGTGAAAGGGGGTGCTGGTTTTCTGTCGCTCGGTGAACTGGTTGATGTATGCCATGGCGCTGAAAACGTGTTCGACATATTGCGCAATGGCAAGCGAACCGTTACGGCAGAGCTGATGGATGTGATCCTGCAAGCGCTGGATGCCATCAATGTCATGTTTGCTCAGGTTCAAAACCGCGAAGCGCCTAGCCCTGCGTCAGATGATTTACTTCATGATCTCCATGAGTTGTGCAAGCCGGAAGGGGAAGAGCAGCTACGCACTGCTACCAGTGCGGCTGCAGCTGTAGAATCTGAACCTGCAATATCGGTAGTTGAAGAGGTTGTTCCCGAAGTTGTTGAATCCGCAGCTATCAACAGTGAGTCAGCTCCTGTCAATGGTGGCGGTTCCATCGATGAAATATCCGCAGATGAATTCGAGCGTCTGCTGGATGAGCTTCACGGTGTGGGGGGAGCTCCGACCAAGGGCTCTGCAGCAGCTCCGATAGCGGGTGGGTCTGGCGATATCACCGATGATGAGTTTGAGGCCTTGCTGGATCAGCTCCATGGCCAGGGTCAGCACATGGGGGCGCCAGAGGTGAATCCTCTGAAGTCGGTGCAAAAAGAGGTGGACGAGCTTATCGATGATGATGAGTTTGAGCGTCTGCTTGATGAATTGCATGGCCGTGGCCAAGGGCCTCAGAGTACTCTGGCACCTGCGGCACCTGCGGCACCTGCGGCACCTGCGGCACCTGCGGCACCTGCG